>DATJYM010000337.1:0-8222 GCA_035499615.1 Candidatus Acidiferrales bacterium
GACGGCGGTTTTTTTTGCGCCAACTGCGACCGTGCCGGCCAGTGCAGCCGCTGCCAGAGGCCGGTTTTCTTTCCCAGCTCATAACCGCCCCAGCCGAGCAGGTGGATCAACAAAGACACGACAATCGCCCACGTCAGCCGTTTCAGGTCAAAACGGGTGATGCGCACGGAATCCACCTTTTCGCAGGCCACAGCCATCTCCCACAAGCTTGCCGCACGGAATCCAACCGGGCAACTGTCTTTGCCACCGCAGGAACGATGCCGAATTAACTCTCCTTGCGCGCCCAAATCCGGTAGGCTGGAACGGTCAATAGACATCGCATGACCACCAAATTGTTTTCCGAACTCGGCCTGTCCGCCGAAATCCTCAAGGCCATTGACAAGCTTGGCTTTGAACAGGCCTCGCCGATCCAGGCCGAAGCCATCCCCGTGCTCCTGGGCGGACGCGATGCCGTGGGCCAGTCGCAGACCGGTTCCGGCAAGACGGCGGCCTTCGCCATTCCGGCCATCGAAAAAACCGACCCCCATTTGAAGGCGGTGCAGGTGCTGATCCTTTGCCCGACACGCGAGCTGGCGGTGCAGGTGGCCGAGGAATTTCACAAGCTGGCGCTTTTCAAGCGTGGCATCAGCTCGCTGCCGATCTATGGCGGACAATCCTACGAACGCCAGTTTTGGGGGCTTAAACAGGGGGCGCAAATCGTCATCGGCACGCCCGGCCGCGTGATGGATCATATGCGGCGGGGGACGTTGCGGCTGGAGACGCTGAAGATGGTCATCCTCGACGAGGCGGACGTGATGCTGAACATGGGTTTCCGCGAGGACATCGAAACCATTTTGAAGGACGCGCCAACGGAACGGCAGACGGTTTTCTTCTCCGCCACGATGCCGCGCCCGATCCGCGACCTGATCGAACGCTTTTCCCGTGAACCGGCGACGGTGAAGATCGAGCAGAAGGCGATGACTGTGCCGACCGTTGAACAGGTTTATTATGAAGTGGACCGCCGCTACAAGGTCGAACTGCTCACGCGACTCATTGATATTTACGATCTCAAACTCGGCATCATATTCTGCAACACCAAGCGCATGGTGGATGATCTTGTGGATCATCTCGAAGCGCAGGGTTATATGGCCGACCGATTGCACGGCGACATGACGCAGGCGCAACGCGACCGCGTGATGAACCGGTTCCGCAAATCCGGCCTCGAATTTCTCGTCGCCACCGACATCGCGGCGCGCGGCATCGACGTGGACGACATCCAGGTTGTGTTCAATTACGATTTGCCCTACGACGGTGAGGATTATGTGCATCGCATCGGCCGCACGG
The DNA here is from genome assembly GCA_035499615.1 of Candidatus Acidiferrales bacterium. Lineage (GTDB taxonomy): Bacteria > Verrucomicrobiota > Verrucomicrobiia > Limisphaerales > UBA11358 > UBA11358. Next base: position 1,324 of record DATJYM010000337.1, read on the forward strand.
GCCGGGCGGGCCGCACGGGCCGGGCCATCTCGTTCGCGTCCGGCCGCGAGCTGTTTCAGATCCGCAACATCGAGCGCTACACGAACACGCGGATTCAGCGCGCGAAAATTCCGACGGTGGACGAGGTCCACGAAGTTCGTGCCAGCCTGTTCCTCGACAAATTGCGCGCCACACTGACCGGCGGTGATTACAAAAAACAGGATCACCTGGTCGAACGCCTGCTGGAGGAAGGATTCAGTTCCACCGACATTGCATCCGCGCTGATTCATCATTTGCAAGGCGGCGAAACTGCGCCGGCAAAACCGGCGTCACGCGAGGAACCGGCTTTCAAACACCCGGAACGTCCGCCCCATCGTGAACGCCGTGACGACCGCGTTACGTCCCGCGCTTATGGAGTGCCGGCCTCCGGCCCGGCACCGGCGCGCGTGCCGAAAACCATCATCCCGCCGCCGGAAAAGCCCGGCCCGAAAACATTTCACGCCCCAACTGCAGCCGCGTCCTCGCCGTCGGCAAAAAACGTTGAAGGCAGGGCGGGCAGTCCCCTGCCCGCCGAGGTTGGAAGTGGCACTGCCACCGGCGCGCACGGAGTGACGCGCCCTACCAACGATCCGCAGGCTGAACCGGTGAAGACTTATTCCGACGCGGAAATTCTGGCGTCGATAAAACCCGCTGCCAAGCCGGAGGCCGGCGCTCCAAAGGCAGCTCCCTTTTACGCCAAAGTGGCAGGCCCGGAATTTGCGTCCAAGAAAAACAAGGCGAAGTCCGAACGCAAGACCCCGGCGGACCAGACGCGCCTGCACCTGAACATCGGTGAAGCGATGGGCATTGTGCCGATTGACGTCGTAAACTCCATCGCCGGCGAGACCGGCCTGCCCGGCAAGGTGGTGGGCAAGGTGGACATCCGCGAGCGGCATTCATTTGTGGACGTCGCCACCGAACACGTCAATGCCATCCTCGCCCGGCTCAACCGCGCGGAAATCAAGGGCCACAAGGTCAAAATCAAGGCGGCGTGATTTGGGGTCCGGGTTTCATTTTTTGGGCATGGAAATTTAAACCAGGCATCCACTCACCAAATACTCATTTGTTACCCGTACACTGGCGCTTTTATCCGCACCAAGAACCCTGGCTGGAAAGCCGTGTTGAGATCAGCGACGATCCGCTTCCTCTGTTCCGCGACATCCAGCGGAGTGGCAATTACCAAGATTTCTTCCATTTCATGCCATATCGCGATTACCCGTTTGCTTCATGCTCTTGAGAATGAGAATGGCATCCGCGGTTGGTTTTGTCTTTCTCGCCCGGAAATTACGCATTATACGGTTGTAAGCGTCTGAATTTGTGACCGATCCTGTCCATCACGAAATGGCCGTGTTCAATGCCGCGCTCGAACTGCCCGCGGCGGAACGCAGCGCATATTTGCAGCAGGCATGCGTCGGTAACGCGTCGCTGCTCCGGCGCCTGGAAGAACTGCTAACCGCACACGGGACGGCAGGTCAGTTTATGACCGATTCCGCCCTGCAAACCAAATGGGTCGCAAATCCGGACAAAAATGCGGTTGACCCAGGCAACGCAATCCTTGCCAAAGCACAAGAAAAGCCCGGCGACCAGATTGACCATTACCGGCTCGTGCGCCTCATCGGTGAAGGCGGCTGCGGGGTGGTGTACCTGGCGGAACAGGAGTTTCCCATACGCCGTCGCGTCGCACTCAAAGTCATCCGGCTGGGCATGGACACGCAAAGCGTTATCGCCCGGTTTGGGGCGGAACGACAGGCGCTGGCATTGATGGATCATCCGCACATCGCCAAAGTGCTCGATGCCGGCGCAACGCAAACCGGCCGTCCTTTTTTTGTAATGGAACTGGTCGAAGGGCGGCCCATCACGGAATTTTGCGACGAGAATCAGCTCGCCGCGCGCGAGCGGCTGAAACTGTTCATTCAGCTTTGCCAGGCCATCCAGCATGCGCACCAAAAAGGGGTCATTCACCGCGACATCAAGCCGTCGAACATCCTGGTGGCCTGGCACGACGGCGTGGTGCGGCCGGTCGTGATTGACTTCGGCATTGCCAAGGCGATGGAGGACAAGCTTACGGACAAGACGCTGTTCACGGCGCGGGATCAATTCCTCGGCACGCCGGCTTACATGAGTCCCGAACAGGCCGGTGCCGACGCGGGCGACGTGGACACGCGCAGCGACATTTATTCGCTGGGTGTTTTGCTTTACGAACTGCTAACCGGCCGCACGCCGTTTGAAACCAGAGTCTCCGGCTCCGGCGGATTGGACGAAGTGCGGAAAATCATCCGCGAACAAGAACCGCAGCGGCCTTCCACGCGCCTGCGCCGGCTGGCTCCGGATGAACTCGCTGGAATCGCGCGCCAGCGACAGTCCGAGCCGCCACGGTTGATTCATGCCGTTTGCGGCGATCTGGATTGGATTGTGATGAAGTGTCTGGAGAAGGATCGCAATCGGCGCTACGAAACCGCCAACGGTCTCGCGACGGATTTGCGACGGCATCTCGCGAATGAGCCCGTTATGGCGCGGCCGCCGACAAACTTTTACCGGCTGCAAAAAACCATTCGCCGGCATCGCGTCGTTGCGGCCGGCGCGGCGGCGGTTTTACTGGCATTGCTGGCTGGCCTGGCGGCGACGGGCTTTTTTTATTTTCAGGAGCGCGAGGTGCTGTTTCATTCGCTGCTGGCGGAAGCGCAGGCCCGGCGCTCAAGCGGGCAGATGGGGCAGCGGTTCGAAAGTTTGCGGGCGGTGGAAAAAGCGGCGGCCATCCATCGCACTCTGGAAGTGCGCAATGCGGCCATTGCCGCCATGGCGGTGGATGATGTTCGGGTGGCCAAACTCGGCCGTCACAAATGGCCGGTGGAGCCTGACCAGGCAATTTCGTGCGACAAAGAATTGAAGCGGTACGCGCAACCCGATGCGGATGGCGGCATCGGAATTTATTCGGTGGAAGACGATCAGCGGATGTTCACTCTTCCCGGTCAAGGCCGGCCCGTCACGGCGACCTCCTTTTCACCTGGTGGTCACTATTTGCAAGCCGCTGAACTCGTCACCAATCAAGAAGTGACCTGCCAATTGTGGGATTTGAAGACGCGCAAAATCATTTTCCAGGGCTATAAAAAGCTTGCAAGGTTTAGCGACGACGACCGGTTGATGCTGCGCAACGAAACCAATTGTGATCTGACGGTAACGGAGCCGATTTCCGGCGCCGAACGTTGCCGGTTTTCTCCCGGTGAAGATCTGGAGTTTTGCACGCTTGATGCCACGGGCACACGAGTCGCGGGGGTCAGTTCAAACGATCTCACCTTGTTCATACTTGGCGGCAAGACGAAGACCGGCGCTCTGCGGATTCCTTTGCCCATGGAAGCGGCCGGATTCACCGCCTGGAGTCCCGACGGCGAAATTGTGGCCGTGGGTTGCCATGACAGAAATATTTATCTGTTTGATTCGGTGAAAGGCCAGTCGCGTGGCACGCTGCGCGGCCATTGGGGTTCGGTCGTTAACACCGGATTTAATCATTCCGGCAGTTTATTGGTGAGCCACAGTTGGGATAACACGGTGAGGTTATGGCGGCCGCTCAGTGGACAACAGCTTTTGAGCATTCCGGCCAATCAGCGCAAAATTGAATTTAGCGCGGACGACCGGTTTCTTCCGGTCATACTGGGAAACCAACTGGGCCTGATCGAAATTTATGAAAGCAGGGAATATTGCACCACGACTCCTGCCATTTCAGGCTATGCCAGCGGTATTCCGCAATTCGATGCTTCGGGCCAGATTGTTGTTGACGCCTGGGGCGCTCAGGTTTGCCTTTGGGACGCCTCCTCCGGGAGGCATCTGGGTTCCCTTTCCTCAGAACAGGCAGACACCGCGATATTTGACCGCTCGAATCACTGGTTTATCACAACCGAGGAAGATGGCTTCGTGAAAGTCCGTTCCGTCAATGCCGTTCACAATTCCTATTCACTTGGGGCGCCCCGCGTGTTCGCGCACGTTGACGATCCGCGTTGGGCTGCATTGTCATTGGACGGACGCCACTTGGCCGTGCCCAGTCATGAAGCTGGCGAAGTTCTGGTGCTGGACTTGTCGGATCCCTCGTCGCGGATTGTTTTGAGCAAACATCCATTCGTAGATTATGTGGCGATCAGCCCGGACTCGCATTGGGTGGCCAGTGGGTCATGGAGAAACGGGTTGGTTACCATTTGGGACGTTGCCTCGCGGCAAATTGTCAAAACCTTGCAAATGCCGGATCGCACCCAGGTGGCGTTCAGCCCGGATGGCCGGTCATTGGTTACCATGTGCCTGGACTATCAATTTTGGGAGGTTGGCACGTGGAAGTTGCAACGGTCGCTTCCATCTGACAATCTCGTACCCCAGTGGAATTCTTTAAGCTTTAGTCCGGATGGCAAACTCATCGCCTTGACCGAGGGAGGGAACCGGGTGGAATTACTGGATGCGGTCAGGGGAACACAATTGGCCACGCTGGAGTCTCCCGAACACACTCCCATCGCCAGCCTCACGTTTGGGCCGGATGGTTCGCGCCTGGTTTGCCGAACCATCAGCCAGCGAGATGAACTTTGGGATTTGCGGTTGATTCGCCGGGAACTTGCCGAAATGAAACTCGATTGGAACGAGCCGTCCTATCCGCCGGCGCCGGAGGTTGAAAACCCAAACCCGGTTACACTGGTCATTGACGCCGGTTCAACAAACCCGCCCGCCGCGCCGTGACCTCTTTATGCTGGATTTTCAAGCCCAAAACGGGTAGTTCACCCGCATCAATCAGGTCACGCAAATCTTCGAAAAGATTGAGAAGGGAGATTCCCAGGCCGCGGGCGAACTCCTGCCGTTGGTTTATTCCGAACTCCGTAAACTTGCCGCCGCCAGAATGGCCGGTGAACCCGCCGGCCACACCTTGCAACCCACCGCGCTGGTGCATGAAGCCTGGCTGCGCCTGGTGGGTGACGATGCGCCGAAATTTGAAAACCGCGCGCATTTCTTCACGGCGGCGGCGGAAGCCATGCGGCGCATTTTGATCGAACGCGCCCGCCGCAAACAATCCATGCGACACGGCGGCGGTCGGAAGCGCGTGGACTTGGACGCCGTCGAAATCGCCGCGCCGCAGACGGAGGATGAGCTGCTGGCCGTCAATGAAGCGCTGGACAAACTCGCCGCCGAGAACAAGGTCCAGGCCGAACTGGTCAAGCTGCGTTATTTTGTTGGTCTCACCAACGATCAAGCCGCCGACGCGCTCGGCATCGCGCCACGTTCTGCCAAATATCTCTGGACCCACGCGCGCGCGTGGCTGTTTCACGAAATCACCCGCGGCAAGGCTGCTCATAAAGCGTAGTTTTTTTCGACAACGCCGTGGTTTTTCGGTTGGGAGAATAAAATCTTCAGTCCTCGCCACCGGATGCAAGCCCCCGTGGCAATTATTCTTATCGGGCTTAAACCTGCCCCAAAATGTTTGTGAAAAGATAATTGTTCTTTTGGTTGGGCAATCTCGCATTGAGTCGTTGGAGGCCCGAAGAATGCCTCCAGTAACAACCAAAGAAACCAAACACACTGCAAAAATGATATGAAAATTCGATTCAACGCCATAATGGCGGTGGTCGCGCTGCCGGCGATGGCGGCATTCGGTCAAGCTGGAACTACCTTTGGCGTGTTGCACCAGTTCAACGCGCTCCCAGCTTTTTCGCAACCGACGCGCGCGGTGGATGGGACTTTATATGTCACTTCCGCCACTGGCAATGGCAGCGTTTGCAAACTCGGCACCGGCGGAAACTTGATCACTCTTTACAATTTCACGGGCGGAGCCGACGGCGCGGTTCCTCAGGCGGGGCTGCTCCTTTCCGGCAGGGGCATTCGGCACCTGTCCCGCACTTGAATTCGTTTATTTTAAGGGAAACGCGCCGCCCATCAACGCCAATGCCTTCATTCCTTCGGCTGCAACGATCTATTATCTGCCCGGCACAAAGGGCTGGAATTCGACTTTGGGCGGTCGGCCGACAGCACTATGGAATCCGCAAGCCATTGCCGCCGGTGTGTCGGGCGGGCAGTTCAACTTTGGCATCACCGGACCCACTAATGCCACCATCGTGGTGGAAGCAGCCACTAATTTGGCCAGTCTTGTTTGGATTCCGGTCAGCACGAACGCATTGTCGGCCGGCGGCACGTCTTCCTTCAGCGATTCACAATCTGGGAATCATCCTCAGCGGTATTATCGTTTCCGGTCCCCGTGACATTTTTAAATCGGCCCCGGGAGAAATGGGACGCTTCATCAAAGACCGCTCAGATCATTGAACAAACAGGACACAGCATAATTTTTTGCCGCCGCTCTTGCTCGCGGCGCCGGAAATGCATTCCGCGCAAACAAATTACGCCATTTCCAGCAGCCCCTCTGCTCCGGCGGTGTTACGATTGCCTCCGCCCGACACTTCGACGGGCTACGCGATGATGCAAAATGTGGAAGCTGGCTATTTGCCATTGCGGCCCTGATCACACTGTCCGTCCATCTTTCAGTTGCACGCGCCGGATCCGGGTGTAAGTTTCGCGCGCACAATTTTTAAAACTAAACGATTTGAATGACGCACAAGACTCATCATGCGCACGGGCCGGGGGCGGCAAAACGTGGCACCTATTTCAGCAAGGCCTTTCGCTGGCAGAAGGACCCGCCCGGTGGGCCGCAGCCGGTCAAGGTCGAGGTGGTGGGCACGTTCAACCACTGGCAGAAAATGCCGCTCCGGTTCGACCGGGCGACCGGCGTCTGGCAGATCATTCTGCATGACCTCCCCGGAAACCGGACGCACAATTACATGCTGCTCGTCAATGGCCGGCCCACCCTCGACAAAAATTCGGACGGCCTCGCCATGCCGCACACCGACCACGAAAAGCAATAC
>DATJYM010000338.1:0-8799 GCA_035499615.1 Candidatus Acidiferrales bacterium
CATCCTGATGGTGGTCATGACAATTCGGGTCGGTGCATTCATGCTCATGGTGGTGCGAGTGGTGGCTGGCCCGAACCGGATCGAAACGTCCGACGCCCAGCAGTATTTCGTTTGGCACCTCGCAGTAATTGGTCTCGACGATGCGAAGGCGATTGAAATGCTCGTCGAGCCAGGCTTTGACCTTCGCGACCTGTTGCGGACCAGCAAGGTTCACCTTGTTCAGAATCAGCATGTCCGCAAACCCAATCTGGCGGAGCTTGAGGTCCATCAGCGGGGGATATTCGGGATGCGCGAAGACCTGCTCAGTGTCCACCACGCAGGTGACGCTGTCCAGCCGGATACGATCGCGCAGATTGGGATCGCTGAAGGTCGCAAAAATCCCGGCGGGATCAGCAACGCCACTGGCTTCGAGCAGGATGTATTCGATGGACTCCGGGCGCGCGAGCAGGGCGTTGACCGACTCGACCAGATCGTCGCGAATCTGACAGCACACGCAACCGTTGGACAGGCTGATCATGTTGTTGTCCACGCCCACGACGAGTTCGGCGTCAATGTTGATGGAGCCAAAGTCGTTGACCAGGACGCCCACGCGCAGGCCGTGGCTCCCGGTCAGGATGCGGTTTAACAGCGTCGTCTTGCCCGCCCCGAGAAACCCGGTCAGGATGGTTATCGGCACGGCTTTGCCTTGGTCGGTTGCGTGCTCCATAACGCTACTTCTTGGGAACGAACTTGCTCAAATCAATTCCCATCACCCTGGCCATCTCGCGGAGATCGACCAATTGCGGATTCGGGAGGGTGGTGAGCGGCTCGCGGTAAACGTCCGGCGGATAATACTTCTTCGGATCAATTTCGTTGTCGCGCGTCTGTTGTTCCTGCTGTTGCTCGCGCGGCAACCTCGGTTGTGGGACGACGCCTTGTCCCGTGGCCAGCGGAAGCGGGTCACCGAAGAGCAATGTGGGATTCGGCAGGGGCTGGCCCGCAAATCCCGGCAGCACGGCGTCGCGCGCCCAAATGGCGTCCTTGGTCACGTTGACGGTCACCACGTCCGGTGCGCCATAGAGGAAAAGCCCCTTCCAATGGGCGCGAATGTCGGCGCTTTGCTCATTGAGCGTGTCATCGTCGAACGCGAGGTGCGTCGCCATACCGACCCGGGGATTGACCTGGTTGATGAGATAGCCCGTGGCGTAAGCCAGCGTATGGTGGATGTCCACAGTGTAATTGAAGAGGAATTCGGGCAGCCCATACTTGAGCTGATTGAGGCGCGCCAGGTCAGGCTGTAATTCGGTGACAAACACGTCCACGCCCTTGGCATATTTGGCCGTCAGATCGTCCGGCCGGCCGTCACCGGTCCACACGAACGAAAGGCCGTTCCAGTCCAGACGATAGGCCGAGGCCCCGTCCTTGACGTGCGAGCGCCGCCAGTGGCGGATGGTCACGCCGTTCTTGTCGTAGCAGATGCCGTTCTCGTCCTTCCAGTCGAATTCGTTGACCTCGACCTCGTAGCCGTCACCAATCGGGCAGGCGTCGAAGGCTTCCAGGTGCCACTTAAGCATCTGCTTCATGCCATCCACCATCGCCTTGGTGCCCAGGTCGGGCGTGCGCCCGGAAGGACCGGTAACGCGCAGCGGCATTTTCCAACGTCCTGACCAGGCGGAGAACGGGAGGAGATAGGACAAATCGTGGTAGTGGTCCACATGCAAGTGGGTGATGAAGATGTCATTGACCGCCGGCACCGGGACACCCATGGCGATGATGTTCTTCAGACAGCCGGGGCCGAAGTCGAAGAAAAAGCGGTCACCGTTGCCGAGCTCAACCATGATGCAGGTGCCGGCCTGATCGCGCCGGGGCGGGAAGGGGCAACTGCCGACGAACGAGATTCGCATTTCATCCGGCCCCAGCATCTCACTACCGGGGAAATAGTTCATCCGACTGCGGACAGATGGCGTGGGCTGGTAGTAAGGCGGAAACTGCAAGCCGGTGCTCGGCCCACCGCCGTAGGGATTCACGGGCATGGCCGGGGTCGTCTGCGGGTCGGCCGCCTGGGCTGGGGTCACGGCTCCTGCCGCAAGGCCAGCCGCTGCCGCGCCGACGATTTTTAACATGTCGCGTCGGCCCATTGTGGTCGGTTTTTCGTTGTCACCGGTGTTCGTCTTTTCGTTTTCAGAGTTCATATGGTGTTTGATAACTTATGGTTGAGAGTGATTTATCTTTTCCGGGATAGAAACTAGATGGTGAAGCGCTGACCGCAATCGGGCGGCACGCAGGTGGAGGCGAGCGCGATGGGAATGAAGTTTTGGTTGGAGTTGGTTTTCATGGTTACGTTGATGCAGTAAAAGTGGGACCTTTACCGTTCAAGGCCTTATGAACCGAATTGGGTCAATGCGCAAGCGAAATGCCATCAACAGCCAGCGGCGGATTGCAGTGGGACCTTATGTGGGCCGCGCAGCAGCACGGCCTTACCGCTTTTTAAGTCAGAGCCAACTTACGCCGGCTGCTACCATTCCAATTCCCGGACGGCTCGCGAGGACTCTCGCCGCACCAGGTTTCTTTTCCGAGATGTTTGCGGACACCGCCTCACCCCTACCAAACTCTCTCCTTCACCCGTCCCGCGCCTGCGGACACTCTCTCCCATCCGATTGGCGAGAGACAGGACCAGGAGAATTGTCCGCCAACCCTTTGAAAATTCGTGTCCACCCATGTCAAACTTCTGTGCCCTGGTGGTTCACATTGACGCGATTTTATGAGACTTGCCTGTATTTAGTTTGAACTTTTCCAGAAATTCACTTGACAGTTACTTAACGTAAGTATAACCATCGCACATACATCGTGATGCTTGCTTGGTTGGGACACGATGTCATGTCTTACCCGGGAGATCCTGACCCGTCAGTTTGCCGTCGAACAAAAGGATTGCTTTATCAACACAGCCGAACACGCGCGTTTATTCAACGATTGAACAAAAATCGAGAAAAGGCAGATGCAAACAAAACCAAAACCTTCAACTTGGGGAAGCATCCGGATTTTTGGTGATCCGGCGCGATTATGGCGCACCCTGCGCCTGGCGGGAGGCTTTGCGCTCGCTGCCGCTCTGTCGACGGCTTGCGCCACGTCCCAACCGACATCGGAAACACAGGATGTCCTGTTGGGTTCGGGGTTCAAAATGGTGACGCCCTCGACGCCGGAACAACAGGCACTCCTGAAAAAACTGCCTCCCGGCCGATTCACGGTCCTGAACCGCAAAGGCAAAACCTGGTACGTTTTTCCGGATATCCCCCGCAACCAGGCCTATGTCGGCACTTCGGATCAGTACCAGTCCTTTCAGGTAAGTTATCAGGACGAACAACTGACCGGCGGCCAAATCGGGGCGGCCAATGTGGCAATGGATTCGGCCGAGTGGGATGCCTGGGATGCCCTGGGGGTGTGGGGCGGACCCTACTGACTCTTTGATGAATTCACTGAACAAGCAAAAACAAAGGAGAAAATAAAAATGAAAATAGAACCAAAAACCTCGACAGGGGAATATGCCGGGGATTTCAGCCGTCCCGCGCGGCTTTTGAAAAACGTGGGCTTGGCCGGAGGCGTCGCGCTAGCCATGGGCGTTCTGACCAGTTGCGCCACGGCACAGCCCGCCAGCAGCAGCAACAGCGGTATGAGCAATGGCGGCAGCAGCGCCAAACAACCCAACATCCTGGTCATCATGGGCGATGACGTCGGCTGGGAAAACGTCGGGGCCTACAACCAGGGGCTTATGTATGCGACGACGCCGAATCTTGACAAACTTGCCGCCGAGGGAATGCGCTTTCTTGACTATTATGCCGAGCCAAGCTGCACCGCCGGACGGGCAAACTTCATCACCGGCGAACTGCCCATCCGCACGGGATTGACTACGGTGGGCCAGGCAGGGGCCAAAGTAGGCATGCCCGCCGACGCGCCCACGATCGCCACCGCGCTAAAGGCCATGGGTTATGAAACGGGCCAGTTCGGCAAGAATCACTTGGGCGATCTCAATGAATATCTGCCGACGGTCCACGGGTTCGATGAATTCTTCGGCTACCTGTACCACCTCGACGCGATGGAGGACCCATTCTGGCATTCGTATCCCAAGGACCTCATGAATGTCGTTGGACCGCGCGACGTGCTCCACTCTTGGGCGACCGACGTGGACGACCCCACGGAGCAGCCGCGCTGGGGCAAAATCGGCAGGCAAAAGATTGAAGATGAAGGCCCGTTGCCGCCTGGTCCCATGCCCGGCATTAAATACAACATGGAAACCTTTGACGAAGTGATCGAGCAACATGCCGAGCATTTCATTGACCAGGCCAAGTCGGACGGCAAGCCGTTCTTCGCGTGGGTGTGCCCGACTCGGGTGCATGTGTATTCGCACTTGTCGCCGAAATACGCCGCCCGAATGGACGGCACGAATGACTGGTATCTGGAGGAAGCCGTGATGTCCCAGCTCGATGACGTGGTCGGTGGCCTTCTGGCAAAGTTGAAGGCCGATGGGCTCGACGACAACACGATCGTCGTGTTCACCACCGACAATGGCGCTGAAAACTTTACCTGGCCTGATGGCGGCAACACGCCCTTCGCGGGCGGCAAGGGAACGATCATGGAAGGTGGCATGCGAGTGCCCATGATCATTCGGTGGCCTGGCCACATCCAGGCCGGAACGGTCCAGAACGGTATCATGTCAGGTTTGGACTTCTTCCCGACTTTCGTTGACGCCGCGGGAGATTCAAACATCACCGACGAATTGCTGGCGGGCAAGCAATTGGGCGACAGGACCTATAAAGTCCATCTGGACGGTTACGACCAATTGCCCATGTTGACCGGCGAAGGACCTTCCAACCGGCACGAAGTCTTCTACTTTGCCGAGGGCACCCTGGGCGCGATCCGCATTGATGATTGGAAATTCCGGTTCATAGACCAGCCCAATGGGTGGCTGGGAGGAACGGTTCACGTGGACTGGCCGATCATTTGCAATCTCCGGCTCGATCCGTTCGAGCGGATGGAATTCCAGAAAGGCAATGACGGCTCTTTCGGATATGCGATGGATTTCTTCGGCCATGAGTTCTGGCGCTTTGTGTTCGTGCAGCAAGTGGTCGCCAAAGAGGCCCAGACCTTCATCGAGTATCCGCCAATGCAGAAGGGGGCAAGTTTCAATCTCGAAGCGGTCAAGGCGGCTATTGCGGCGCAAATCGCGAGGATGAAAGCAGGGACGGATTAATTGAGCCAGACGACAGGCTTGGGTGTGAACCGCGCGAGCCGCCGATTTTCACTGACGGCGGCCCGCGAACCTACCCTCAAACCAGCAAGCACAAAGTGAAAATCGAAGACAAATTATGAAAATCCCTCATCGCATCTTTATGGTTGGCTCGGTTGCCGCCGCTGCCATCACAATTTTAGTTGGTTGCGCCTCCAGCTCAAAAGTTGAATCCAATTCCGACATCACGGCCATTGACATCTGCCTGGAGCCGGACGCCACGATGATAGAGCACGCGAAAGCTGTGAACGCCCGCCTGCGCGCCGTGTTCCCGGAAGGCTTTTCGCTGGACGCGACGCACCGTCCGCATATCACGTTGGTCCAGCGTTTCGTCCGCACGGCGGATCTGGATCAGGTCTATGCTGCCGCGGGCAAGGTCATCGCCGACCACAACGTGACCAGCATGAAATTGGAAGCTTTCAAAGAATATTATGCGCCGGGCGGCGCGATCGGCGTGGCCGGCATATGCGCGAAGCCGACTCCGGAACTCTTGAAGCTGCAAGCAGACATCATTGACGCCGTGGCCCCGTTCACGGTGGAAACCGGACCCATCAGTGCGTTCACCGCTCCGCAGGCTACTGCTGCGGAGGACGCGATGCTGATTGACTACGTTACCACATTCGTCCCGAAGATGAGCGGCGAGAATTATAATCCACACGTCAGCACCGGCGTCGCACCGAAGGAATATCTCGACAAAATGCTGGCCGAACCATTTGAAGACTTCACCTTCTCGCCGGCGGGCGCGGCGGTCTATCACCTCGGCCCCTATGGGACCGCAGCGAAGAAACTCAAGCAATTGAGCGTTGACGCCATGAACTGATTTGCTTGTGAACCGGGTCAGGCGGCTCCGATGGCCGGGCCCGGTTCAAGCTGCGAATTGCTAAAGAAAGCATACCCATCATGAAAATCTCCCGTCGTATATTTCTAGTTGATGCACTGGTGTCCGCGGCGGCTGTCACAGTGTTTACCGGTTGCAAATCCGGTTCCAATGGCCAATCAAACTCCACTCCGGCGGCAAATACGGATAATCCCCTGCCCTCGTGGAATGATGGCCCCGCCAAACAAGCCATCATCAACTTCGTCCAGACGACCACGGACTCCGGCAGCGCGAATTTCGTGCCGGCGGAGGAACGCATCGCCACCTTCGATCAGGATGGCACGCTTTGGGTCGAGAAACCGATGTATGCCCAGGTGATGTTTTGCCTCGATCGCGTCCCCGCCGTCGTCGCGGAAAATCCGGCGCTGAAAAACGTCGAGCCGTTCAAGACCGTGTTGTCGGGCGACCACGAGGCGATTGCAAAACTCTCGACGGATGATCTCGAGAAAATCCTCGTGGCCACCCTCACGGGCATGACGACTGACCAGTTTGAGGTCGGCGTGGCACAATGGCTGGCCAGGGCCAAAAATCAGCGCTGGCACCGGCTTTACACCGATATGACTTACCAACCGATGCAGGAGGTCCTGCAGTACCTGCGCGCCCACGGTTACAAGACCTACATTGTCACCGGTGGCGGGCAGGATTTTGTACGCGTGTACGCCGAACAAATCTATGGGATTCCGCCGGAACAGGTGGTGGGCACCATGGGCGGGGTTAGTTATGGGTATGACCAGGACGGCAAACCCATACTGACCAAAGACCCCAAACTCTTGTTGAACGACAACAACGCCGGCAAACCTGAGGGAATTCACCTGATGATCGGACGTCGACCGTACGCAGCGTTTGGCAATTCGACCGGCGACCGGCAGATGCTGGAATACACCGAGGCGGGCGACGGCGCCCGGCTCGCCATGCTGGTGTTGCACGATGACGCGGTGCGTGAATACGCCTACGGTCCCGCCCGGGGATTGCCGGATTCGAAAGTCGGCACCTTTACGCAGGAACTTTACGACGAAGCACAAAAAAAGGGGTGGATCGTTATCAGCATGAAAAACGATTGGAAACGCGTCTTCTCGTTCGGCCAATAATCCGTCCGATTCAAAACAAACGATTAATGAAACTCAAATCGGTTGTTACCTCCCTTTCCTTCGGAATGAGTTTAGTGTGCATGCTGCCCGTACTTGGGCAAACCAACGCACCTCCGGCGGAGGATGAACAAGCCGACCTGGCCGAGAAACTCCAGAGCCCGGTGGCCAATCTCACCAGCGTGCCGATTCAGAACAACTGTGACTTCGGCATTGGCCCGGCGAATGCAATGAAAAACACGGCCAACATCCAATCGGTCATCCCGTTTACCCTGAATCAGGATTGGAACCTCATTACCCGTACCGTTCTGCCGGTCATTTATGCCGAATCACCGGTTATCGGAGGGGCCAAGCACGCGGTCTTGGGCGATACCCAGCAGAGCTTTTTCTTTTCGCCGAAGAATCCCGTGGTCGGCTTGATTCTGGGCACCGGTCCGATAGGCTATTATCCGACTGCCACTGAGACTGCGCTGGGCGCCGGCAAATGGGGCGCGGGGCCAACAATCGTCGCGCTGCGACAGGAGCATGGCTTTACCTACGGCATTATGGTCAACCAAATCTGGTCATTCCCCGGCCAACAGGACCGCCAGAACCTCAACTCCACTTTTCTCCAGCCGTTCGTCGGCCATACCGCCAAAACCTACACCTCCTTTACGGTGAACACCGAATCCAGCCGCGATTGGGAGAACGATCAACGGACGGTCCCTTTGAACTTCATGGTCCAGCAATTGGTGACAATCGGCCACCAACCGGTCGCCTTCCAGGATGGCTATCGCTATTGCGCCGACAAACCCAGCGGAGGCCCGGACTGGGGCCTGCGTTTTACGGTCACGTTCCTTTCCCCCCCAACAAGCGCACAACGAGTCATTGAACTCCTTTAAACCAACATGAAAACGAAGATAAGCCAAATCTGTATCCTCCTGTTCGCCGCAGCCACATTGGGTTGCTTCAGTGGGTGCGTGGCCCCCGGCGGAGTCGACTCGCTCAAGATAACCAGAAACAACATAGATTGGGCGATGGTTCATTATCGCAACCGGGCCGATTTCGGGTTGCTGACGGCTCAGGAGCAAACTCAGGTAGCGGCGGCCTACACAGCGTATCAAACCGCCTTCGACGAAGCGTTCAAGCGGGCAAATTCGAACCTCGACGCCCCCACCCCCACCAACGTCACGCAACTGGCCGATCAGTTGATGGTGGTTCTGGGTTCAATCCCCTAGGCGCCATTCCGAATTTCTGTAAATCGCCTACCGGGAAAGAAATTCTCGCAACCCTCCCACTTACAATCTCCGATCGGCAGGCATCGGTAATAGTCTTTCGAATTGCGCACGTTCTGGTATTATCCAGTTATCCTTTAAGGACATGAGTTGGGTCACTGTCATCTGGTCCATGGCCGCCTCCGCGTGTCTCACGGTGGCGTTGATGCACGGCTTGATCTGGTTCCGGCGGCGGGAAACCTGGGCCAACCTGCTGTTCACCGTGTTGGCACTGGCAACGGCGGTCATGGCCGGGTGTGAGCTGGCCATGATGCGGGCGGACACGGCGGCTTCTTTCGGTTTGGTATTGCGGTGGATACATGT
>DATJYM010000339.1:0-26233 GCA_035499615.1 Candidatus Acidiferrales bacterium
GGGGCTGGCCGGCGGGCGCAGTCATGGTTAATGGCGAGCAATGGATTCCGGTGGAAAAGAATTTCATGACCACGACGGGTGCGGTCGAGTTTCTGCCGGGGAAATATTCGCTGGAGGATCCGCGATTGGAATTGATCGCCGGGCGTGACGTGGTGGCGCTGGAGCGCACAAATGACGCGGTGGTGGTTTACCTGGATGACACGCCGGTGGGCGCAGCGCCGTATGAGTTAAAGATTCATTTCCCATTGAAGATCAAAAAGGTGAGTTCGGAAAAATCATCTCCGGCGGCCACTTTGAAAATCTCGGCGGTGATTGACGGCAGCGACCTGCTGAAAATCACCACCCATGCGGCCGCATGGACGCACCGGGCTTGGGATTTTCCACGCGCGGTCAGTTTGAATGACGTTCCATGGGATCCGCGTCAAACCAACGTGCTGGCAAACACCGGCTCCAATCGCTTCTTGCTGAGGGGCGTGGATTTGTCCACCGCAAGAATTGTCGAACATCAGGGTCGCGACCTCGCGACAATGTGGGCGGATGACAGCGCAATTTGGGTCAATTTTGCCGATAACCCCAATGGAGCCGATGCCTACGAACTGAAGATTTCATTTGGGCATTGATGGCGATGTGCGTCAGGGAGATGAACGCTTGGGCTCGGCGCCTAATTGAATGTTTTAGTTGTTCTTCTGCCAAGTTGGTTTACAATTTTATTGGTCATTCCCCTCATGCTGAATGTTTACGAGGCCGTTCGCACGAACCCGAGTTACAACAAACTCGAGATCGGTGATTTCTTATTTGCGGAATACACCTGCGGCGTCAAGGAGGACAAACTGCCGTTTTGGACGGATACGGATTATCTCATGCACGTCGTCACGGGCGCCAAGACCTGGCACGCGACCGATGGTGTCTGGAAGGCGAATCCCGGCGAGACGTTGTTTCTCAAAAAAGGCGCGGCCATTGTCGAACAACATTTTGAGACGGAAGTCTGCCTGCTGATGTTTTTCATCCCCGATGCGCTTGTGCGCAGCACGGTGCGCGAAATGGCTGGCAGCTTGAAGGCGAATTCCGTGCGTGTCGAACCGATCAAATCCGCGGTGCGGGTGCAGGACGACACGGCGCTGGTCGCGTTCTACCAATCCATGCGGTTTTATTTTTCCGGCAAGGAAAAACCGTCCGAGCCGGTGCTGCGTTTGAAGCTGAAGGAATTGATTGTCAGCGTTCTCACGAGCGGACAAAATCCGGCGCTGGCGGCTTACTTCCGGCAAATCGGCGAGTGCGATGCGCCATCGGTTGCCGAGATCATGGAGGCGAATTTTCGTTACAATCTCTCGCTGGAGGAATACGCGAAGCTGTGTCATCGCAGCCTGTCGTCGTTCAAGCGCGACTTCCAAACGCACTTTCAGGAATCGCCGGGCAAATGGCTGCTCCAAAAACGGCTCGATTATTCCGCCGCGTTGCTGCGCAATTCAAAGATGAACGTCACGGAAA
Source organism: Candidatus Acidiferrales bacterium (assembly GCA_035499615.1). Taxonomy (GTDB): domain Bacteria; phylum Verrucomicrobiota; class Verrucomicrobiia; order Limisphaerales; family UBA11358; genus UBA11358. Next base: position 1,489 of record DATJYM010000339.1, read on the forward strand.
TCGCGTTTGAGAGCGGCTTCGAGGACGTTTCGCATTTCAGCCGCGTGTTCAAGGACCGGTTCGACGTTTCAGCGGTTGCATATCGGGGGAAAATCGACGCCGCGAGTTGAGCTGCACAGTCAAAAGATTGAACCGTGCAGCAAAGCACGGCCCGCCGGTCTTCCGTATTGTGCTGCCCGATGAGCGCTGGAGTGGTTCCAGCCGTCTTGACCGAAGCCAAACAAAAATATGCATACCACAGAAAACCTGAAACAGCACCTGGACGGAACAATCATCCTGCCAGGCGATCCCGCATACGACGAAGCCCGCTCTATCTGGAACGGCATGATTGACCGCAAGCCCGCGGTCATTGTGCGTTGCCGCACCGAGGCCGACGTGACGCACGCCGTCAAGTATGCCCGGGAAAATCAGCTCGTCGTCGCCATTCGTGGTGGCGGCCACAATATCGCCGGTCACGCCGTGTGCGACGGCGGCTTGATGATTGACCTCTCCGCCATGAAGGAAGTCCGGGTTGACGCGCCGGCTCGCCGGGCTTTCGTGGAACCAGGAGCAACGCTTGGCGATGTCGATCGTGCAACCCAGGCACATGGCCTCGCCACTCCGACTGGAATCAACTCCACCACCGGAATCGCCGGTCTCGCTCTCGGCGGTGGATTCGGCTGGTTGAGCCGCAAACTCGGACTTACTTCCGACAATCTCGTATCCGCCCGCATGGTCACCGCCGATGGGAAATGCCTACACGTGAACGCCGGCTCGCATGCGGATCTGTTTTGGGCCTTGCGCGGTGGCGGCGGAAATTTCGGCGTCGTCGCGCAATTCGAATTCGCGTTGCACCCGATCGGACCCGAGGTCTTGAGCGGGTTGATCGTGTTTCCCAAGTCGGAGGCCGCAACTGTGCTCCGGAAGTATCGGGAGTTCGTCGCAACCGCACCAGACGAGTTGAGCGTGTGGATTTTGATGCGGAAGGCCCCGCCCCTGCCATTCCTTCCTGTGGAAGTGCACGGACAGGACATCCTCGCGCTAGCCCTCTGTTACGTTGGTCCGGAGGAGTTTGGACGGAAACTCATCGCGCCGCTCGTGGATTTTGGGAAAGTCTTGGGCCAGCACATCGGCACGCAACCGTTCGTTGCGTGGCAGCAGGCTTTCGATCCACTGCTCACTCCGGGCGCGCGCAATTACTGGAAATCGCATAATTTTGTCCAACTGAAGGACGGGCTGCTTGATGCGATCGTAGCGTTTGCCGGCGAGTTGCCCTCGCCGCACTGTGAGTTGTTCGTCGGTCAACTTGGCGGACAGACCACACGCGTGCCTGCCGCTGCGACCGCCTTTGGCAATCGTGATGTCAACTTTGTAATGAACGTGCATGGCCGCTGGACCTCGCCCGCCGAAGACAAGGCTGGCATTGCCTGGGCGCGGGAGGTATATCGGGCCACCCTCCCGTTCGCAACCGGCGGAGCCTACTCGAACTTTCTCACCGCCGAGGAAACCGACCGGGTGAAGTCGGCCTTCGGCGCGAACTACGCGCGCCTCGCCCAGGTCAAGAAAACCTACGATCCAGGGAATTTCTTTCGGCTGAATCAAAACATCCGACCTGAATGAACTTTGGTATCCAAGCCCGGAGAACCTCCAGCCTAAAGCGTCTGCAAGGCAATCAAATCATTTGGCACGCGCTTGAGAGTTGCCGTGCGCGCTGAACAACCAAAGCAACTCAAATGAAAGGTTAGAGAACTATGCCGATTGTAAATAATCATCCCGTGAACAACTTGATCACTGTCGTTACCCGCTTCCCGCTGCCTGCCGGGGTCAACGCCGATCAGATTCGCGCTGCGTTTGACGAGGTCGCACCAAGATTCCGCAACGTGCCTGGTTTAGTCCGGAAACAATTCCTGCATTCGAAGGACTGTCGGACCGCTGGCGGAGTCTATTTGTGGAACGATGAAGGTGCCGCCCGCGCGTTCATGAACGAGCGAGTCGCACCGATGATTCGCGAGAAGTATCATGTCGATCCAACCATCGAATTCTACAATTCACCTGTGATCGTGGAGAATTGACTGCCAAGGCGCTCGCGGCCGGCAAGCCAGAAAGCTGACCCGCGCCCGTGCTCCAGCAGGTTGGTAGGTTCGATCACACTTTATGCTCAAAATCATCAAATCACCAACTCGCATCCAGGCTGCTGGCGCTCCACCCAAGACCATTGAGGAGTTCATTGGCCGTGTGACATCTGACACCACCGCATTGAGCCTCGCCCGAATGGTGAGTCCACCGGGTTGGAGCGAGTCGGGTCAGACCCCGGAATTTGACGAGTTCACGGTTGTGCTGCGTGGGCTGCTGCAAATCGAGACGCGGGACGGTTCGCAAGATGTCGTGGCAGGTCAGGCTGTCATCATACCACGCGGTCAGTGGGTGCGTTATAGCACGCCAAGTCCCGATGGAGCCGAGTACATCGCAGTATGTTCACCAGCATTTTCACCACAGACAGTTCACCGGGACGCACATGGACGCGATCTTACAACATGAGATGAGAAGGCAGTCGCCAACCGCCGTTATCGCGGTGAGTTGAGGCCTTTCTCTCCTTCTGGTCTGTCCATCCGTGGTCGATCAGCCTTGATATTGTCCATCGCTTACTTTTTCCAGCCAGTCCACGGCTTTGCCATCGAGCTGTTCCTGAATGGCGATGTGCGTCATGGCCGTGGTTGGCGCGGCGCCGTGCCAATGCTTCTCGCCTGGCGAGAACCAGATCACGTCGCCCGGCCGGATTTCCTCAATCGGGCCGCCCCAGCGCTGCGCGCGCCCGCAGCCGGCGGTTACAATCAGGGTTTGACCCAGCGGATGCGTATGCCACGCGGTGCGAGCGCCCGGCTCAAACGTGACGATTGCGCCGGCAACCCGCGCGGGTTCGGTTCCCTTAAACGGCGAGTCAATGCGCACTGCGCCGGTGAACCAATCGGCCGGGCCTTTGCTCGATGGCTGTGTGCCGCTTCTTTTGATTTCCATAATTTTAATTCCTTTCTTTTTCCAGTTTATAATTCCTGTCGCGTCGGACGGAACAAAATCTCATTGATGTCCACATCCTCCGGCTGGCTCATCGCGAAGATGACCGCCCGCGCAAAGGAATCGGCTGGAATCGCGACGTCCTCATAGAACTTGTTGATGCGCGCGGCGGTCTCCGGATCTGTCACGGTGTTCGGCAACTCCGTTGCCACCGCGCCCGGCGAGATGATCGTCGTGCGGATGTTGTAAGGTTTCACCTCCTGACGCAGCCCTTCGGAGAGGGCCCGAACGGCGAATTTGGTCGCTGCGTAGACCGTGGCGCCGGGCCTGACCTTGTGGCCGGCCACGGAGGAAACATTGATGATATGCCCGGCTTTCTGCTGCTTCATGTGCGGCAACGCCGCGGCAATGCCATACAACACGCCCTTGATGTTCACGTCAATCATCCGGTCCCACTCGTCAATCTTGAGCCGTTCCAGCAGCGATTGCGGCATCAGCCCGGCGTTGTTGATCATGACATCAATGCGCCCGAACTTTTGCACGGCGGTATCTACCAATTTCTTCACCTGCTCACGATTGGTGACATCAGTTGCGATGGCGAGTGCCTTGCCACCCTTGGCGGTCAATTCCTCCGCCAACGACTTGAGACGCTCGACGCGACGCGCGCCCAGCACGACGATTGCGCCATCGGCGGAAAGAAGCCGGGCAGTTGCCTCGCCCAATCCGCTGCTCGCGCCGGTGATGACGACGACTTTTCCTTTGATATTATTGCTCATAATTTTGACTCCTGTTTTCCAAATCGCTCGAACCGGTATGCCAGTTCCGGGTCGCCTTCGACGTCATACGCAAGATGGGCGATAATCATCGCCAACGGCTCGGTGTAGCGCACACTCCGCAACGGGCCGAGATCGATTGGGTCAAAACCGATGTCGCGGATCAGCGTGGCGGCGATATTTTTACCCTTCGGTTTGTCACCGCAATACACCATGCTCGGCGGAGTCGTTTTTCCGCGTGCTTCGAACACGGCGAACAGCACTTCGCTCGGAATGTTGTTAAACGCGGAGACGAGCTCGGCGCCCGGAACTTTTTTGGCCAGTTCCTCCGCGCCCGACGTTGTATGCCCAAGTATCAGTTCGGTGTTGGCTGCATTCAGCGGGAGTGAGCAGCTGACGATGACTCTGTCCGACAAATCGCCCGCCTGATTCAGGGCATCGTTAATTCGGGACCAGTGGACAGCCAGCAAGAGGACATCCGCTCCCCGGGCAGCCTCCTTCGGTGCGCCAGCGCGCGCGTTATGACCGGCGTCGCGCGCGAGCCGGTCCAATTTTTCCATGCTGCGCGCATAGCTGAAGACCACCTCGTGCCCGGCGCGCGCAAGGAGCATTCCAAGTTTGCCGCCCATTAATCCCGAACCGAGAATGCCTACTCGCATATTACTCCTTTGACCTGGTGGGTTGTTCAATCCCCCGTGGTTTCCCCCGGCTGACCAGGACGTGATACGTGACGGCATCCCAGGCATTGTGAATGCCAATGAAGAGCAGCAGCAGCGCCGCCGCGCCGATAGTGAACGTGGCCGGGCGCGCAAGCGCTGGCGCCATGAAGGCTGAGGCGGCCGCCATCGCATACGCCGCCAATGGAAGCAGAACATGAAACAGCCAATCCTCGAACACGGGCTTATACGTGGTTTGCACTCTCAGCCGCCGGGCCACGACCATGGTGTAAACCATCCCACCAAAACCCACCAGGCCCCAAACAACTGAGACGATGCCCAGCTCGTGCCAGGGGATGCTTATAATTGCCGACAGCAGGAGCACTACTCCGAAATGAACGATGGTGGGCGTCGCAAATGCCGCGCCAGCCTCCGCCGCACGCACCGGTGGCCTTTCGGCAATGAGCGTGATGACGACGAACTGCAACCCGATCAACGCGCCAGCCGACGAGCCGACGATGACGTAAAAGTTTTCCCATCCGTCGAGTGCTGTCATGATCGGCCTCCTTCCATTTGGTAACGAGTCTATCAACGGCCGGTCAGTTGCTCCAGCTTTTCAGGATACCGCGCGCCTTGCACCGTGATCTTTGACGCAGTGCTTTCAATGTCACGCAGGTCGTCCGGCGTCAGTTCGACGGTAATGGCTCCGATGTTTTCGTCCATGCGATGCAGCTTCGTGGTGCCGGGGATGGGAACAATCCACGGCTTCCGGGCGAGCAACCACGCCAGTGCGATTTGAGCGACGGTCGCTTTCTTCCGACGGGCGATGGTGCCGAGCAGGTCAATCAAGGCCCGATTTGCCTTCATCGCCTCGGGCGTAAAGCGTGGAAGGGTGCTGCGAAAGTCGGTGCTGTCGAGTTTGGTGTTCTCGTTCATGGCGCCCGTGAGAAAACCTTTGCCCAGCGGGCTGTAAGTAACGAAACCGATGCCGAGTTCTTCGAGGGTCGGTATCACTTCCTTCTCCGGGGTTCTTGTCCATAACGAATATTCACTCTGAAGCGCCGTGAGCGGCTGGACCGCATGGGCACGGCGGATGGTTTTTACGCCGGCTTCGGACAGGCCGAAGTGCTTCACCTTGCCTTGCTGAATCAATTCCTTCACCGCGCCTGCCACGTCTTCGATGGGCACATTGGGGTCAACCCGGTGCTGGTAGAGCAAATCAATGGTCTTGACCTTGAGCCGCTTAAGCGAGCCTTCGACGGCCTGCTTGATGTGCTCGGGCCGGCTGTTCAGACCTGCCGATCCCGGCCGATGGTCACTGCCACTCAAGTCGAAGCCGAATTTGGTGGCGATGACCACCTGATTGCGGAACGGCGCGAGGGCTTCACCGACAAGTTCTTCGTTGATAAACGGGCCATAGACCTCGGCAGTATCAAAGAACGTGACACCCCGTTCGACGGCTTTGTGAAGCATTTCAGTCATCTCCTGCTTATCTTTGGGTGGGCCGTAGGAAAAGCTCATTCCCATGCAGCCCAGCCCGATGGCTGAAACTTCCAGATTGCTTTTACCGAGTTTGCGTTTTTGCATAATTGGATCCTTTCTTGTTGTTAAATGTTGAGGCGAGCCTACATCACGGGGGCGCGGCTGTCGCCCGGGTTCTTGCTCCACCTGTTGCGGGATTGCTCGAAAGTGCGGATGAGATGAACCGCCGGGACGCGGAGACGCAGAGTTCAACACCGAACCACACGAACTACTCGAAAACTTTTTGACACTCATTTAACGAATGAACACGAATTGCCGCAAACCCGGATGGCAGGCCGGGATGCGTCTTCAGCACATTTGAATTCAGGAATCCGTGTCCATCGGTGTTCATCCGTGGCTGAAGTTCTTTGCTCCTCTGCGTCTTTGCGTGAAACAAATCAGCGTTCACCTCTGCCGGCGGTAATCACTCGGGGAAAGGCCGGTTTCCCGGCGGAAGAGTTGCGCGAAATGGCTGGGATTGGCGTAGCCCACGTCCAGGGCGACCTCCACCACGCTCTTCCTGGTTTCGCGGAGGAGTCGTCGCGCCGCATCCATCCGCAAGTTGATGTGGTAACGCGACGGAGACATGCCGGTCGCGCTCTTGAAGAGGCGATTGAAGTAAAATTTGCTCAGGCCTGCTTGGGCCGCCAGCCGGTCAAGGTTGAACTCTTCAGCGACGTGCTCCGCCATCCAGTCCGTTAATTGCCGGAGCTTGAAGCCAGGCAATGACGGGCTGCCGCCGCGCGATTCGTTGGCGGTCTCGGCATAGTTGCGGGCCAGATGGATGGCAATGGCCTGCGCGATGCCCTGCAGGAAAAGCGGACTTGCCTTTCGCCGCGTCAGCTCTTCGTGCACTCGTTCCATCCACGAATTCAAAGCAGCGTCGTAGAATGCGGAAATGTCCCGCAGCCGGGCGTGGGCCGCATCCTCGCCAAAAACCTCCTCCAGGGCGCGTTGAAGCAACGGCAGCGCGATGAACACTGCCATGGATTCAAACGGTTCGGGACCTACCGCTTTCCAACGGCAATCGTAGGGAGCGCCACCCGACGTGAGAAAGAAGGATCCTTTCCTGATCCGATGAGTAACCCACGGCCTTTTGCCTTCCCGCTCCTGAAACTCGGCTTCACCCGAAACGGTCCACGCAAGGAATGGTTCGCTGACAGAGGGAAGCGACACCATTTCGACGTCACGCGGCGGGGCGATGATCCAGGCTTTGATGTCCCGCCAGGCTTTGCCGCGGCACGCCACCAGACATTTCCCGCCCACATAACGCTCGAAGGCTTCGGCAGATGTTGTTTCCGGAACCGGCATGGCCGCGTGAATTATTTGGTGCGCGACCCGCCGCGTCAACCCTTCGGCATCCGGAAGTGGTGGGCGATTTGCGCTGGCCCAACCATACTCTCCCATCTTTGCGGGCGAGAGGTTCAATTTGTAGGACGATGACTTTCAGCCTTGCAGGCGTTCCATCAGCGTAATCCGCGGAATCGGCGGATAAAATCAAGGCATCGGCGTGCAGATTTTGACCAGTCCGCCTTTGCCACGGCTTCAGCGCGATAGGTTCAAGGCAGGGGAGTGCATAACTCAACCAAGAAACCGGAATTATCGCGGAGATAGGCCACGGTCTGGCCCCAGGGTTTGGTGGCCGGTTCGCTTACGACGGTTGCCCCGGCGTCCACCGCGCGCTTGAATAACGCCGGAACATCGGGCGTGGTCAGGGCAATCTCCACGCCCAGCGGCGCCTTGTCCGGCGCGGCAGCCACGATTTCCTGTTTCAAATGTTCCCGGGCCAGCGGCAGGCTGACAAAGGCCAGCCGGGTCGCCCCGGTCTCCAGTTCGCCGTAAGCCTTGCCGTGGTCGTCATGGAAAAAGCGCCGGGCCAGGCCAAACGTCTTTTCGTAAAAGGCGAGGCTGGCGGCGACATCGTTCACATATAAAAGCACATAACCGAGGGAAGGAGAATTCATGTTGGTTGAGACTTGAGGGTTCAGTGTTGAGTGTCGAGTGAATTTTTCAACGCAATCCCATTACACCACCAGGACAAAATCTGTCCAACCATCAATACCAGCGCCAAGAGGCCCCGACACAAAGCAGTTGACACGGATTTCACGAATTGACACGAATGCGGTCCCACACTCATGCAACCGGAGCGCATTATCGGGCTCGTCACGTTGTGGTTGGTCATCGCCGCTTTGGTGGCGCCGGCCGGCGCAATGGCCGGGTTGATTCGGCTGGGGCCATCCAATTCGGGGGCCGAACACGGGTCCGATGACTGGTACTTTGGGACGAACGGTGCCGCCTGGGTATCCCTTGACCACACGGACCCGGCCACGGGTGAATATGATTTCGCGATCGGAAACAACACCGCCGGACAGGAGAACCGTGCGGACTGGCGTTCTCGCCTTTTCCCGCTGGGTGCCGCCGCCAACGGGGCCCGGCTCATCACTTTTTCGTTTGCTTACAAGTTTCCGGGCAAAATCAACCGGCGGGAAAACCTGCAGGTGTTTCTGCGTTTCTTCGACGCGGCCGGCACAAACTTTTATGGCCAGAAAATTTTCCGGGTCGGATTCCATACCGGCGACTCGAACATGGTCAATTACCGGACGATGAGGATTACCGACATTATTGCGCCTCGCAAGGCCCGCTCGGCGGATATCTGGATTACGGCAAACATCTGGGAGCCCTGGACCTCCGGGACCGGCCGGTTTGACGATTTCTCGGTGACGACGGTCTCCTGGCTGGGCCGGACGTTACTCGTGGTTCTGGACGGCATGGTGCCCGGCTTGCTCATCATTACGATTGCCGTCATGAAATCGCGGCGCACACGAGTGAGAAAAGGTGCCTACAACCTGCCTCGGAAAAGTTGAAACCTATTTCGTGAGATGAACCACAAAAAATCAAATTATCGGGGAAAAGGTTCCACATTGCTGGGATTTACCTTGTTGGAATTGCTGGTGGTCATTGCCATTATCGCCATTCTGTCGGCACTGTTGTTGCCGGTTTTGAGCAAATCCAAGCAGAAGGCCTGGCAGTCCGTTTGTTCGAATAACACCCATCAGCTTCAGCTCGGCTGGCTCATGTATGCCAACGAACACAGTGACAACCTGCCTCCCAACGCCGTCGGGCTGGACCATGGCCAGACGCTGGATAATCCGGGTTGGGTGGCGGGTGACATGTGGTTTAATTCCGACGGGTATGACGTGACCGAGAGCACCAACACAGATTTTTTAGTCGGACCTGAGTATGCTCCGTTCGGTTCGATTGGCATTTATGTAAAAAATGCGGCGGTCTATCATTGTCCGGCAGACCGGAGCACGGTGATCGTTGGCGGCAAGGTCCTGCCCCGGGTGCGCAGCATGTCCATGAACGCATTCATGGGCGCCCACCAACCCCTGGCCGAAACCCAATTCCGGCATTTCCAGAAACTGAGCCAGATTATCGCGCCTGGCCCCAGCGAGGCCTTTGTGTTTATTGACGAACGGGAAGACTCCATCAACGACGGCCTTTTCGCCATCGATGCTCAATCGCGCTACGACATCATTGATTATCCCTCCAGCTATCACGACGGGGGCGCCTGCATTTCCTTCGCCGACGGCCACAGCGATTATCATAAATGGCTGGAACCGACGTCCAATCCGCCTCTGGTGCCGGGCCAACGTCTGCCGGGTGGTTCAAAGCCGACTTCCCCCAATGACCGCGACCTAGCCTGGCTGATTCAGCACAGCACCAGCCTGCAACCATGATGTGGAACCAGGAGCATTGGTCTTGAATCCAGCGGGTCGTACCGGATACTCGCCATATGAACCGTCGAAACTTTATCAAACTCGGTGTCGTTGGCGCCGGCGCGACCCTCGTCGGGATTGAGCCTTCTCAGGGTGAGCCGGTCGCCAGTCCGACTTCAATCAAATCATCCACCGTGGTCGCCATGCCGATCAGCGTCGCACCGCTTGCACAGCAGGAACTGGATCCGCTCTTCGACGACATGCGCACGCGGGCGGGCGTGAACACGCTGTTCACGTTCATTTATACCCACGAACCGCAACGTGCCGGCGCGTCGCCAGCCGGATTTCATGGTGGCAATTATGCAAGACCGCATATGCAATTTTACAAGGACACACCGCTGACCCTGGCGGACATGACGGCGCCTGAATTCGGCGAAGTGGATGTGCTGGAGCGCGTCATCCCGGTGGCGAAGAAGCATGGTATCCGGGTGTTTCCATTTATTCTCGAAGACAATCAACTTCCCGCCGCCGTAAGACAGAATTGGGAAAAACTTTACGAGATGGACCATCATGGGCGGCGCACGACCGGACATCCGGGCGGACCGTGCTTCAACAATCCCGGTTATCAGAACTTCACGCTGGGTCTCGTCGAGGATTATGTGCGTTCCTACGAAATCGGCGGCATGATGTGGGGGTCGGAGCGTCAGAGCGGATTGCTCAACACGCTCGGCCTTTCCCAAAGCAGCGGCATTGATCCGGGCAAGACGACCTGTTTCTGCGAATTCTGCCTGAAGAAAGGGCGCGACCAGGGCATTGACGTGGAACGCACGCGGCAGGGCTTCGGTGCGATGGAAGCGTTTGTGCGCAACAACCGGAACGGCCGGCGTCCGCGCGACGGTTATTTCACCACGTTCTGGCGGTTGCTGCTGCAATATCCGGAAGTGCTCGCGTGGGAAAATCTCTGGGCGACCAGCCGCCACGAATTTCAAGCCGCAGTTTATCGCAAGGTCAAGGCCGTCAATCCCGCCCTGCCGGTCGGCTGGCATGTCTGGCAGAACGTGACGTTCAGCCCGTTTCAACGCGCCGAAGAAAATCTCGCGGATTTGGCCGGCTGCTCCGATTTCATCCGGCCCGCAGTTTACAACAATGTGGCCGGCGGCCGGTTCGTGACGTTCGTCCAGGATGCGCGACAATCCGTCTTCGGCGATTTGCCGGACGAACTGACGCTGGAGGTGTTTTACCGGCAACTCAATTACAACGAGGCGCCATTTGATAAACTCGCGGCGACCGGATTTTCGGCGGGTTACGTGGAGCGTGAAACCCGCCGCGCCGTCGAGTCCGTGGCCCATCTCCCCGTGCAAATCTGGCCGGGTGTGGACATCGACGTGCCGGTGAACGCGGGTGAATCGCATTGTACGCCGGAGAGCGTGGGGGCGGCAGTGAAGGCCGCGTTTAAAGGCGGCGCGCAAGGAATCATCCTGTCGCGCAATTACACCGAGATGAAGCCCGAGAATCTGTCCGGCGCCGGAACCGCGTTACGCGAACTGGGCGTGATTTGATAACCGGCGACAATCAATCAGGCCAGATATTGTTCGTCGCTGACCTTTTCCATCCAGTCCACCAGTTTGCCACCGAGCTGTTCCTGAACGGCGAAGTGCATCATGGCCGTGGTCGGCAAAGCGCCGTGCCAATGCTTCTCGCCCGGCGAAAACCAAATGACGTCGCCCGGCCGGATTTCTTCAATGGGGCCGCCCCAGCGCTGCGCCCGCCCACAGCCGGCCGTCACGATCAACGTCTGGCCCGGCGGTGGGTATGCCAGGCCGTTCGGGCGCCGGGCTCCAACGTGGCACTGGCGCCGGCCGCGCGCGCCGGAGAGTTTGGCTGAAATAAGGGATCAATACGCACCGTGCCGGTAAACCAATCGGCCGGTCCTTTGTTGGATGACTGTGAGCCGCATCGTTTAATTTCCATGGATGATTCCTGTTTTGTCCCTGAAGGATCGCGGCAGCCGCGTTCACTTGAGTGAAGCCATGTCGATGACGAACCGGTATTTCACGTCGCTCTTGAGCATGCGCTCGTAGGCCTCGTTGATCTGGTCCATGCGGATCATTTCGATGTCGCAGGTGATGTTGTGCCGGCCGCAGAAATCGAGCATCTCCTGCGTCTCGGGCAGACCGCCGATGAGCGAGCCGGAAAATGAGCGCCGGCGGAAAATCAGCGGGAAGGCCGCCACGGCCAGCGGTTTTTCGGGCGCACCGACCAGCGTGAGGTTGCCGTCGCGCTTCAGCAGGTTGAGATAGGCATTGATGTCGTGTTGCGCGGAAACAGCATCGAGAATGAAGTCGAAGCTCCCCGCCTGCGCCGCCATTTGTTTTTCGTCCTTGGAGACGACGACCTCGTGCGCCCCGAGGCGCAGAGCGTCGGAGGCCTTGCCCGGTGAAGTGGTGAAAAGCACGGCGCGCGCGCCGAACGCGCGGGCGAACTTGACGGCCATATGGCCGAGGCCGCCCAGACCGACGATGCCGACCTTCTGCCCGGGGCCGACCTTCCAATGGCGCAACGGGGAATAAGTCGTGATGCCTGCGCAGAGCAACGGGGCCGCCGCCGCCGGGTTGAGGTTGGCCGGAATACGCAGAACGAAATTCTCCGCGACGACGATGCTTTGGGAGTAGCCCCCAAGCGTGCCGCCGCCGAGACGCTTGTCCTCACTACCGTAGGTCATCACCATGCCGGTGCAGAACTGTTCAAACCCCGCATGACAGTCGGGACAGGTGCCGCATGAATCCACGAGGCAGCCGACGCCGACCAGTTCGCCGACCTTGAACTTTTTCACCCCGGGGCCAACTGCGGTCACGCGGCCGATGATCTCGTGCCCCGGCACGGCGGGATATTGGGTGAAACCCCACTCGTTGCGTGCAAAGTGGAGGTCGGAGTGGCAGACGCCGCAAAAGCGAATTTCGATTTTCACATCCGTCGGGCCGGGTTCGCGCCGGACGATGCCGTGCGGAGCCAGGGCGGCGGTAGCGCTTTGCGCCGCGTAGGCTTTGACTTTTTCGGTATTCATAATCTTGAAATGATTTTGACTCTTCCTTTAGTAGCACAAAACCGCTCAACGTCCAGTGAGCTGCTCAAACTTTTCCGGATACCGCGCGCCTTTTGTCTTGATCCTGGCAGCGGCGTTTTCCATCTCGCGCCGGTCGTCCGGCGTCAGTTCGACGGCGGTTGCTGCAATATTTTCGTCCAAGCGATGCAACTTCATCGTGCCGGGAATGGGCACAATCCACGGCTTCGGCGCCAGCAGCCATGCGAGCGCGATTTGAGCCGGTGTCGCCTTCTTCCGTTTGGCAATTTGACCGGGCAAATCAATCAGGGCCTGATTTGCATTGAGTGTCTCCGGTGTGAAGCGGGGAAGCGTGCTGCGAAAATCGGAACCGTCGAATGTTGTCTTCTCGTCCATCTTCCCCGTGAGAAAACCGCTGCCCAGCGGGCTTTAGGAAGAACTCATGCCCATGCACCCCAGCCCAATGGCCGAGACTTCCAAATTACTGGTGCCGAGTTTGCGCTTTTGCATGATTGAATCGGTCAACCAGTTGACCGGCAGCGCCAACAACTGGTTGAACGCCCAGGAAACGCTGTGCCTGACGGGTGCGTCCAACATCGTCACCCGGCCGCTCGTTTCGGGAACAACCAACCAGTTTTACCGAGTCCGGCAACGGTGAATCTGACTTGAGAAGATCGAAGCAAAATAATAATAAACCAGACGTCATGACAATATGTCCCAGAAAATCAAAATCAAATGGTTGAGCCGGCCGGAAGAACACGATTACCCGGCGGCCCTGTCGTATCTGACACTGATTCACGATAAAAAGACCGCCGCCGGCCTGGTGGCCAAATTGAAGAAGGCGCCAATATCGGAGTTCAAAGCGAAGGATATTTTCCGGGGCTCCCGCTTACCCTTGCTCGGGTCGGGCAATTCGCATGTTAAACAGGACGTGGTCAAGATCGAATCCGGGCGCAGCGTGTCGCCGCTCCTGCTGATTCGGGATTCGGCCAATGGCAAAGTGATTATTGCCGACGGCTACCACCGGCTGTGCGCGGTTTACACGTTCGACGAAGACGCCGTGATTCCCTGCCAGATTGCGTGAAGCCGCGGGGCGGGCGGTCCTGGCCATTTTGAGTGGGCAAAAGCGTGGGACTTTTCTTTTAACCTATAGACAAATACGTTTTGGCGCGTGAAGGTCTGTGGCTATTGCGGTCGGGAGAATGAGGATGCCAGCGTTCACTGCCGTGAATGCGGCACGGACTTCTCAGTTTCATTTTCTTCATCAGCCCCCGATGCAGAGGAGTCGCTTTCATTTTCCTCAACTTTGGCAAACCTCGACCAGATTGATGGCGCTTTTGATTTCAGGCAGGGATTTTCCCGGCCAGATTGGAAGCTCATCCGGCAAGCGATCACGGCAACGGTTGATGTGGGGGAACGCCAAGAGGCCTGGGATGAAGTTGTGACGCAATGGCTTGGCAAACTTCAGGCTGAGTTGGGGGGTGATTACCGGCTCAGGAAGTCGCGGCATTTCGCCTTCCTCAGTTCACTGGATCGCGATGCTTCCCGCCGCCTCTTGGATTTTGCCGAGGGTGCGATTTCGACGATCCGCGATTCGCTCGGCAAGGCGGCTTGGGGTGACTATGACGGCCTGCATGTCGTGGTTGTGTTTGCCGAGGAGGATGATTATTACCAGTATATTGCCGACTTTTATCGGGATGGTACTCATCCCAAAAGTGCCGGCATCCATATCAGTACGGGCTATCCACACATTGCGCTGATCTTCGATACCGAGTTACGGGCTGGTGAAACCATTGTTCATGAACTGGTGCACCATTGTCTTCATTACCTGCCCATCCCTCTTTGGTTGAACGAAGGCGTGGCTGTGGTCCTGCAAAAGGCAGTGGGGGGTTATTCGCCACCTTCGTATGTGGGCGAAGTATCATCGGTTTGGGGAGTTATGAGTGGGTGGAAACCGCCGGTGATGTGGGCCGAACTCGCGGAGAAACATCATCAATTCTGGAATGAGGATCAAATTCAACATTTTTGGGCCGGTACCTCCTTCCATGAACCGGGCGATGCCGTTCAACTGAGCTACAGCCTTGCGGAAATTTTGATACACCTGCTGGCCAAAAATCGTGAGGGTTTTCTCGCTTTTATTCGAAGTGCACGCCGCGATGATGCCGGGCAAACTGCCGCCTTGGATTGTCTCGGTACCTGTTTGGGAGAGGCCGCTGGAACTTTCCTGGGTGAAGGCAAGTGGCGTCCGCAACGGAAAGCAATCAAGACTTGCTGGGAGGCCAACCGTGCCGACCAGACCGACCAGAGGTAAGACGCTTCTAACCGCGCATCCTGATGGCGATTGAACGGCTCGCGTATCGCAGAATCAGCGAAGCCCACGCCTGCTTGCTGTCTCAATATTGGAATGGTTGGGGATGGCCCTCAGCCGGCCTCCGGCTCCGTTCTCCCATCGGAAGCGAGCAGGAATTTGCTTTCCGGGGTGTTTTCCCGGGGTGGCACTCGCAGACTCGCTGATCCCGGGCTACTATCCCTGGTCCCTACAGGGCTTCGGTTTCCGCTGGCATTGCACTCTGGCGCGATGGATGAAATCCATATTCATCCGTGTCCATCCGTGGTCGAAATTCCCTGGCTTTGCGTCTCCGGGAGTAAAACTCATTCCTTTCGAGGCCGGTTTTATTTCAAATGATTCGATGGCCAAAGGCCGCTTTGAGGTGTTGCTGGCGAACCCACCGACATTGATTTGGCACGGAGTGTGCGAGTGGCTGTTCCAGGCTGGCCTTTAAGGCCTTATTTGCTTATGTCCAATTGGCTAAAAATTAGCGGGGCCGGTGTGGTGGTTCTGCTTTGTCTGGCATATGTGGCCAAAGACTTCCTGCCGCCCAGCGAGCCGAAATTTGTTCCGGCCATTAATTATGATCAATTGCTTTCCCTGAACCAAACACCCTGCGTCGTCTATTTTTACCATAGCCTGTCGGATAACTCCGTGCGGGCGATGATGCCGGCTTTTGATGAGCTGGCCTCGCGCTTTAAGGACAGGTTGGGGTTTTATCGCTACCAATTATCCAATCCCGAAGAGAAGCTGCCACAGAAAATGGATTCCGAGAGCACCTTTTCCATTTATGACGGCGGAAAGGAAATCCGGAATTTTCCCGTCAGATATCTCGCTAACCGCATCGATGATAACGAGGGGCTGATCTTGCTGATGCTTAAGGATTATCTCGTGGCGAACAACTCCGATTTTCCCCACCCGCAAGGGACGCCTTATGTCACGGCCGAAGATTTTCAACAGCGTGTTTTGGAATGCGACCGTCCGGTGATTGTGGACTTCACTTCGGCCACCTGTCCGCCTTGCCTGATGCTGGCGCCCCAGTTCAAACAAATCGCCGCCAAAAATTCGAATCTGGCCGACTTTTATTTTTTTGACAACGATCTTCCCGCCAACCGTTCGATCGTGCATCAGTATAACGCGGTGGCCACACCAACGGTCATGCTGTTTTACAAAGGCGAACCCCAGGGAAGTTTCTGTGGAGCCTTTAGCATCAGCAGTTTTAACGAGGGCCGCATTCTTTGGTTGTTGCAACCGTTCTTTTAACCATCCGCAACGCTATTCAAAAAGAATAGCAAACAAGTCGTCGGCGTAGTGCCAGCTCCCAGCTTCGTCGCCTTTTGGGAAGATTTTCAAGAAGCGCGGATAGCCTTGTTCGCAAACCCGCTTGAATCCGGGAAAAAACACGCGGACAAGGCTGTCCGCGCTCCTTTGGTTGCGGCTACGCCGCGATAAATCTTTGCGTCTCTGCGGTCATGGAGTTTTAAATCACAAACGGTACCAGCGCCTTTACCCGCTTTTGATAAGCAGGATATTCGTTCGGAAAATGTAGCAGCATGAGCCGTTCTTCCTGATTGAGCTTGATCCAAAAGGCGGCCGCCATCAACGGCAAGGCCAGCCAGCAACGCAACTGACCAATATTTAAAGCGGTTCCGAGGGCCATCGCCAACAAACCGGTGTAGATGGGATGGCGCACCAGCCGGTACGGCCCGGTCCTTATCAGTTCGTGTCCCTGCTTAAAAGTGACGTCGCTGCTCCAATTGCCGGCCAGTGTCCAACGCGCCCAAAGCGTCACGGACAGCCCGAAAGCGCAAACCAGGCAGCCCGCTGCCTGCCCCCAGCCTGTGGGCGGCGTCACCGATGAATTCAGTGGCGGTGGCAAATGCCAGTCTGCCATCAGAATGTAACTGCATCCCAGGGGAATGCGATGCGCCAGGGCCGACCAGACACTTTGCCTTTCGGCGGTCGCCTTCACCCGCCTTGCGCTGATAATCCAATAGGCAAGGAAGGTGCTCCAGCAACCGAGAATAATGAGACTTGAAATCATCGCTATGATGAATTTAGACCAGCGAAGCTTGCGGCCGCCTGCTGCTCTGGTATTGGAATAATTGAGGAACGGTCATGGATTATACGGCCATCGAATTTTGCCGAAAAAGCCAGGCAATTTTAAATGGCCGAATTTGTGGAAATCACCTCAGGTTTTGGTGCGACATTCGTCTCGTCAACGTGCAGCCATTGTCCGTTACGCGTCTTGATCGTCACATCCGTGCCGATCGTGCTGATGATCTTGCCAAATAGTATCCGTCCGTCGTTGAGGCGGATCAAGTCAGGCTGACTGTCCAACCATGGATTATCGGCCGGCGTCCATGCCAGCGGAATAAATTTCTTTCCCCCGCAAATCGGGCACACCACCTTGCCCGTCCCGTTGCAAACGCTGCAGGGAACTTTGCCGGTGCCGCCGCATATCTTGCACGGACCGCTGTCCACCACCCGGCCGTTTTGCAGCACGATGACGTGGCCGACATGACCCTGGTTAAATGCTATCCACGAGCCATCGCTGTTACGAAACTTCTGCCACACATCACTGGCCGGATGTCCGGCTGCCTCCAGGTGAACCCATACCCCGCGGTCCAGTTTCAGGCATGGACCCGGGCAATCCACCATGCCGTTCACGCAACCCGGAGCTGTGCATTGGACCAGGCCCGTACCCTTGCAGGCGAAACAGATTTTTTCGCCCGACTTGGGACCATCCGCCTGATCGGGTAAGGCGTTGGTCGTAGCGCTGGCGGACAGGTTGGTGGCAAAGGGAGTCCCCACGGACGTCGGCTTGGAGCTGGCAACCGGTTTGCCGCAACCGGACCACAGCCAAATGACAAGGAAGCCCGATACAATCGCTGATATTGGACGTTGCATAGGTTGAACTTTTTAGTTTTTAGCGGGTAGATCTCGGAGAGGGACGATAATCGCTACATGAGCCGTTTCAAGACTTCGTTGCACACGGCGACTGCTGATTGTGGCCGACCCAAGCCCTTGGCAGTTTTGGCCATTTCCGCCAATTTTTTCGAGCCCATCAGTTGTTCAATGCGGAAGGGCAGGTCTTCGACGCGGTTGACCTTGGCTGCGGCACCGTGTTCGAGCAGAAAATCGCTGTTGGCGGCTTCCTGTCCGGGAATCGGATTCAAAATCAACAGCGGTTTGCCCAGAGCCAGCGCCTCGGACGTGGTCAGCCCGCCGGGTTTGGTGAGGATCAGGTCGGCCACGGCCATCAGTTCGTGCATGTTGGTCGAAAAGCCGAGCACGTGGGTGGGGTGCTTGCGGGTTTGGCTGGCGAGGTTGCGTCGCAATTCCTCGTTGCGGCCGGTGACGACGACGGTTTGCATTGGTTGCGGCACCTTGTCCAACTCGGTGAGGATTTCCGCGACCGGCCCCATGCCAAAGCCCCCGCTGAGAACCAGCAACACAGGTTGGTCATCGCGCAGACCTAGCTTTTGGCGAATGGCCCGGGGGTCGGGCTTTAGCGAAAACGTCGCGGCAATTGGGATGCCGGTTGGTAAAATGTTGTCCGCGGTCGCACCGCGGGCCACCAGCCGGGCCTTGGTCTCCTCGGCGGCAACACAATACAGGTCCACGCACCGGTTCATCCACAACGCGTGCGCCTCGAAGTCCGTCACGACGCTGGCGACCAATGGTGGCTTCCTTTGCTCGGAGGGAGGAGTTATACGAGTCCCCATTTTTTCGGCTGGATTTCGGCCTCGGGTAACTCCGCCCTCCGATGTTTTGAGCAAGTCGAGCGCTTCCAACGGCGTAAAATGGGTGCAGAGGACGGCGTCAGGCTGGAATTGTTTTAGATGGTTGATGAATTTCTTGCGCGAATTGCCCGGAAAGAGGCGGCCAAGTTTGCTCAGGCGCCGGGTGACCTTCAGATTGTCGGTTTTGCTGAAGAGCAGGCCCCAGAGTTCCGGCGCGCAGGCGACCAGTTTAACGTAGCCCTCGGCATATGCCTTTTTATGCAGCGGCGAGAAGAACTGGATGAGGTCAACCCGTTCGACAGTATCTACCGGACGCAGCGCGCGCCACGCTTCCTCCAGTGCGGCGGCCGCGGCGACGTGCCCGCCGCCCGCTGTGACGGTCGCAATCAAAATACGCATGGAATGGTGGTAATTTGCCTGAGCGGCGAAGGATTGAGAAGTGGAAACGTGCCCGCTGGCATGGGCTTTTGCGGGGCTCACTTGCGTTTGACTTCCGTTCCGGCGTGCGCCTAACTCTTGCACGTGAGCCTGACCGAATACATCCTGCTCGCGGCCAGTTCGTTGTTCGTCATTGTGGACCCGCTGGCAACGGTACCGGCGTTTCTGGCGATGACGCCCAACAACACGCCCGAACAGCGTTTGCGCACGGCCCGACTGGCGTGTTGCACCGCGGCGTTGGTGTTGCTGGTGTTTTCCGCCGCCGGAACCGTCGTCTTCAAAATTTTCGGCATTACCATGCCGGCGTTCCAAATCGCTGCGAGCATCGTATTGCTCATCATTGCCCTGGACATGTTGCGCGTGCAGCGATCGCGGGTGCAGGAGACGCATGAGGAGAAGCTGGCCGGTACGGAGAAGGACGACATTGCCATCACGCCGCTGGCCATTCCGATGCTGGCCGGGCCGGGCGCCATTTCCACGACCATCCTGCTTCAAAACGAGGCACGCGATGTCCCGCAACACATCGCACTCTACGGATGCATCGCGGCGGTGGCGTTGGCGAGTTATTTGATTTTTCGCATCGCGGTGCGCGGCGCGCGCTGGCTCAACCCGATTGCCATGAGTATCGCCGTTCGCGTTATGGGCCTGTTGCTGGCGGCGGTGGCGATTCAATTCATGCTCAATGGCATCAAAGATTTTCACGCCGAGTTGATTTCTCCTCTGCCCCGGTGAATGGCGGTGGCGATAATAAGGTTAAAGCCAACGTAAAACGTCGCCCGGTCACTCTGCTGAGTTACGGAAAGAAGAAAGCACGCGGCGTGGTGACGTGGCCGCCGAAAAGTTGATGGGGGTTAATGGAGACTCTTCACGCCGGACCGTCACGAAGTTATTTTTAATCGCCGTCCATTCGAATTGAACTTTCCTGCATGCGAAATGTCAAAGTCAAGAGCGTTGGAGGGGAATTGCCGGATGGTCCGGGAATAGTATTCGGTTCTGTGGATGGAAAAATCCGACGGCACAATAAATGCAGTTCCTTCCGATGTAGTAAACAACGAGACGATGAAGTGCTGAGGTGGGAAACCGGGGTGAGATATAAGGAGCCCGAAGTCAATGCAGGAAGTGACTTGCGGCCTTCCGCCAGTTGTACAGCTGACTCGACGTTATGGGAAAGAAGTCGCAATTGACAAGGATAGTGTTGTATCAAAACCTCGGTTTTCTGGCGGTGATCATGCTTTGTTATCTCGATGATTTGCTCAAGTTGCCGTCGTTGATCTTCTCCGACCACCCTTTTGACTTTGTTTATCGCCGGTCCACGCTGGAGATGTTGCTTTTTCTGGCGGTCTGGCTGCTGGTCAGCAAGTCCACCCGCCGGTTGTTGCTGCGGCTGCGGCAATTGGAGGATTTCCTGCGCGTGTGCGCCTGGTGCCGGCGCATTGATTTCAAGGGAGAATGGATGCCGCTGGAGGATTTTATGGAACAGAGTTTCGATACGCCCACCACACATGGTATTTGTCCCGATTGCCTGCGCGAGCGAAAAGAGGCGCTGGCCCGGTCCAAGATGGCACGGGAGGCCCAACCGGTGGCGGCGGAATAACGTTAATCCTGATTCAACGAAGGTGGTCCACCTGAATCCGGTTAAAGTCATTCACGCCGAGTTGCAGGATCACCGCGTTGGTGTAAAGGTCGAGATTGGGCATGAACCCCGGGGCGTCAATCAGGCGACGTTCACGGTCGAGTTCCTGGATGGCGAGGGAGTCGAGCGCCACGGGATCGCGGCTGAACCAAAGCTGGTTCAGCACGGTTGAATATTGCAACAGTCCCTTCACGCCGCCTTCGTATTGGCCAATCAACGCGTCAGTGATGTTGAGCACAACCCGATCCCCGACCGCGGGCAGCGCATAAATTTCGGGGACGGCGACGGCCAGCCGCCCCGGATCCTGCTGAAAACGCAGGGTGTTATCGACGCTTGCCATGGTGAGGCCATAGAGATGGCCGCAAACGCCCACCGTGTCCTGGTTTAGCAGCGGCGCAATGCTGATGATTTTGGTGATTTGCCGGCTGACCAGCCTGGAGACGAAGGATTTTTTGCCAATCTCCGGCCCCTTTTGACCGAATTCCGAGTCACCCCACACGAGCTGCCCGATGATGGGGGTGTCGGGGAGATAAAAATTGGTCGGATCATAACCCGCTTGCACGGCGCCGGCGGCGCGCACACCGAGTTGGGCGGCAAGTTTGAATAAACCGGCGTTACGCAGATCAGCCTCGTCCCTGTCCCAGATGATGACATGGTCCGGAGGCAGTCCCGCGGCGAGCAATCCGCGGATCACGGCCGCGACGACGGCCGGGCGGGTGCCGTTAATGGTCCCGGCGGCGGAAAATACCTTGATGCCGACAACGTCCCCGGTGGAAACCAGGGTGCGCCAGGCTCCGGCGACGGTCGGTCTGCCGGTAAAATTGGTGATGCCGCGATTAACCATCTCCTGAACCACGGCGGCATTCGGCTGGTATTGATGGGTGGCGTTTGCGTTTTCGACCACCAGCACGCGGGTACGCTTATCGCCGGACGGGTGCAAAGACAAACCATCGGCGTGCGCCCTCAGGACCGCAAATCCGAGGGCGCTCCCCACCATGAACCGGCCGGACGCCTGAATGAACTGGAACAGTGCGTTTCTTGACACGTCAAGGCGTGGATGCTACCACCAGCAGCGATGCTGGCCACAAAAAACATAAGCCGGTGCGGGGTGGTGATCATTCTGATGCTGACCATTTCCTTGACCGGATGCGGACCGCCCGGGCCGCGCGCGTTGCTGAGGGGAGAAAAACTTCTGAGTAACGGAGATTATTCCGGGGCGGTGGACAAGTTGAAAACGGCAACGTCGCTGATGTCGACCAACGCCCAGGCCTGGAATGATCTGGGGGTTGCGTATCAACACGTCGGCCGTCCCGCCGATGCGGCGCTGGCCTATCAGCGCGCTTTGACGTTGAACCGCGATTTGGTGGAGGCGCATTATAATCTGGGTTGCTTGTGGCTGGAACAAAACAAGCCTGACTTCGCTAAAACCGAATTTACCGCGTATGTGCTCCGGCACAGCAAGGAGCCGGGGGGCTGGACCGAGTTGGGCGTGGCCCAATTGCAGCTGCGCGATCTCCCCGCGGCGGAAAAAAGTTTTAATACCGCACTGGCCATTGACAGCAGCAATGCCGCAGCGCTGAATGGCCTTGGCCTGGCCCAAATGCAGCGGGGCCGTCCGCGTGACGCGGCACGGTATTTCACCAGCGCCAGCCGGGCGCAACCGGACTACGCGCCGGCACTGTTGAATCTTGCGACCGTGGCGCGGCAATATCTGCACGACAACCCGCTCGCACTGCAAAATTACCGCGCTTATCTGGCTTTGACACCTCATCGGGCGGACTGGGACCAGGTCAATGCCATCGCCGACAACCTGGAACAACAAATGAACGGCACTGTCGCTTCCGCCTCGTCCTCTGCGCCCCATCCGCCGCGGACGGTAGCCACTGCGCGCGTTCCCTCCAGCGCCGATTCTTCGTCCGATAACACCGGCGCGCCATCGTCATCCGCCGGAACGGAACCTCCCAATTCGTCCTCTTCGGAGGAGAATCCCGTCACGGTTGCGGCAACAACGCCGTCGTCGAATAAGACACCCGGCGTTTTACACCAGTTCAACCCGTTAAACTGGTTTCGTAACGCCTCGCCGGAATCCAAAGCGGAACCCAAAGTAGCGCAACCGGCTCCGTCAGAATCCAACAATAATCCGCCGCGACCGGCGCCAAGGCCCAGCAACAGCAACCTGACGGCGTTTGGAGCGCCCCCGCATCCCCAAACCCAACCCGTTCGCCTGACCCAGCCCGCGCCGCCGGTGTTCCCGCGTTATCTGTATCTTTCGCCGGCTCTTCCGGGCCGGGGCGACCGCGCCGCGGCCGGACGGGCTTTCGCGCAGGCGCAGCAATTTGAAAAGGACCGGCAATACTCGGATGCGCTGGACACCTATCGCGAGGCAGCCCGGCTGGATCCCGGCTGGTTCGAGGCGCAATACGATTGTGGCGTGATGGCCTACCGTTTGGGCGATTTCAACGAATCACTGCCGGCTTATGAGATGGCGCTGGCCATCCGGCCGGATTCGGCGCTCGCGCGTTACAATTTTGCCCTGGCTTTAAAGGCGGCCGGCTATGTGACGGATTCCGTGAATGAACTGAATAAAATTCTGACATCGAACCCGGACGACATCCGCGCCCACCTGGCGCTCGGCAATCTTTACGCGCAGCAATTGCATGACGTGCCCCAGGCCCGGGCCCAGTATCTTAAGGTGCTGCAACTGGATCCGCGCAATTCCCAGGCCGCTGATATTCAATTCTGGCTGTCCTCGAACCCCCCCTGAGGATGGAACGGATTCTGCTGAACGATTGGGCTAAAAGTCCGATTTTTAGCCTATGTTTGCCTTTTCCATGCAATCGCTGGTGTCAAGCAGCCTGGCCTTCGGTTGGTTCGACGTGGTCGTCGTGATGGTGCTCGTTTTTGGTCTCTTCCGCGGCCGCAAGAACGGCATGTCGAAGGAAATCCTGCCACTGTCCGAATGGTTCGCGGTGATTTTTATCAGCGGCCTGTTTTACTCGTTTGTGGCCCAGTGGATCGACAAACTGGCGAAAACGGGTGTGTTGCTGAGCAATATCCTGGGCTACCTGCTCCTGGCGCTCGTCATTTTTCTGTTTTTCTCCATGATAAAGCGTCCCCTGAGTTTGCGTTTGTTCGGCAGCAACCTGTTCGGCGGCGCCGAATATTATCTGGGCACGCCCTCCGGCATGGTGCGGTACTTCTGCGTTTTGCTTTTTGCGCTGTCCTTTCTGAACGCTCGTCACTATACGCCGGCGCAAATCGACGCCGGCAACGATTTCCAGGAACGCTGGTACGGATCGCATTTTTTCCCGGATCTTTACACCGTGCAGAATCAGGTTTTTGATAAATCGTTTACGGGTCCTTATATCCGGAAATACCTCGGTGTGTTAATGCTGGAACCCACCACGACCGGTGGCACCACGCTGCAAGCCGCGTCTCCGCCCCAGTAACCCCGCTTCCGCGGGACATTCGGGGGTCGGTGTCGAAACCGTTATGGAATCAATGCGACCGGACCGCCGCGAAATGGATTTGCGGTTACCGCGTCCGAATGCTAGACCGGATGCATGGCCGGTTTTTCCTCCGGAACACTTGAACGCATTCGCGCCGCCAGTGACATCGTGGACGTCATCGGCTCGTACTTGCCGTTGAAAAAAGCAGGGGCGAACTTCGTCGCGCTCTGCCCGTTTCACAAGGAAAAAACCCCCAGCTTCAATGTCAATCCGCACAAGCAGATTTTCCACTGCTTCGGCTGTCACAAGGGCGGCGATGTGTTCGCCTTTGTCAGGGAATATGAAAATATCGGCTTTGTGGACGCGGTCCGCCGCCTCGCCGACCGCGCAAAAATTCCCCTCGAATTCGACCAAGGCCCCGGGGAACAG
>DATJYM010000340.1:0-3688 GCA_035499615.1 Candidatus Acidiferrales bacterium
ACCGCAGCCAGAACACCGATCAGCACCGCCCACAAGGAATTTACTTTCATTATCAGTCTTTAAAATCGTGGCCGGCATGTTCACCCTGCCCGTGAAACAACCACATATCAATCATTTCGTTCGCAGCCGCAGCACAGTCAATGAATTGCCCGGGAAGGCGCGCTCCATGGTTGTGCCATTGAAGCTGACCGGTTCCGTTTTCGGCGATACTTTTTGCGGGTCATCGAGGGAATTTTCATCCGTTCCGCTGGCAGAGGTCAACACGGTGGCCGTCCCGGTGCCGGCCAGATTGTTTGCGCCTCCCAATTCAAGCTGCGTGACGACCGGTTTGGTGCTGGCATTGACAACTTTGACAATCACGTCGCCGTTTTGGCTGTCACGTGCGGCACAGGCGTAAAGTGCCTTGACCCGTCCGTCAGGTTCAAAATCCAAATCATGCACCCGCCGGCCATCCAGAAAACATTTCACGTGTTTGCCACGGACTTCCATGCGTATGTCATACCAGCGGCCTGTTTCGATCTGCTCCGGCTTGGAGTCCGTTGTCCCACCGGCCTCGATGCCATCCGCCGTATTCTCCCATCCGCCGATGTTCCACCAAGTGCGGTCGTCGTTGCCGTTGATGTTGAATAAAATCAAAAAACCCTCCGCACCGGATATTTTTCGGGCCTTGAGCGTAAGCGTGTAATCTTTCCACGATTTATCACCGGCCAGAGCGCGGATAAATTGCCTTTCCGCCGTCTGCCGTAATGCGCCGTCCTGCGTCTTCCAGTTTGCGCCGTTGCCCAGCATTTTCCAGCCGGTTGCTCCTTGGTCGAAGTCGGTTGCGAGCAAAACCCTGCCGTCCGGCGCCGTTACCTTGATGTCCCTGAACTCGGCCGCGGTATTCCATGTGCCGACCCCAATCATGCCGCCGCTGGGAGCCGGTTCGGTCAGCGGCGTCTGCACGTCGGTGGGCAAATAAACGTCACCGCGATTTTCGGCAAACATCCTTTGAACATAATAACCTGGCAGCCCGTACCATCGCGAACTGTCAAAATTGATGAGATCGGGGTTCCACGCGCGATGGTTGAGGTTGACCAATAACGGTGCGTAACTGGCCATGATGACCTGGTCGGAATTGCGTTCGAGGCCGGTCATGAACGCCGCTTCGCCAATCGCGCCGCGCAGATTGCCAAGGCCACAGTTCCTGGTCACCGCATATTCGCCGACGAAGATTTTCGGGCTCTTGCGGTCATAATTGTCGTAATGATTCGCGTTCAACATAAACCATTCCGGCGAATCATAATAATGCTCGTCCACGATATCGGCCGGCGGATCGTCAGGATAGGGCCGTCCACGCAGGTCGGTATTCATGATAAATTTCAGGTAGGGATATTTGTCCCGCAGCGCGTTGACCAGCACCGGCCAGCGGTGCACGTAATCCGGACCGCCGTCTTCATTGCCGATTTCAATGTATTTCAAGTTAAACGGCGCCGGATGGCCCGCGGCGGTGCGCATCGCACCCCAGACGGAATTTGTCGGTCCGTTCGCGTATTCCACCGCGTCCAGCGCATCCTGGGCCCATTGCGCC
This sequence comes from Candidatus Acidiferrales bacterium, assembly GCA_035499615.1. Lineage (GTDB taxonomy): Bacteria > Verrucomicrobiota > Verrucomicrobiia > Limisphaerales > UBA11358 > UBA11358. Next base: position 1,571 of record DATJYM010000340.1, read on the forward strand.
ATCCGGTCCATCGGAACCGTCTCCTTGTGTGACATGCCGACATTAATGTCAAACAGCGGCTCCGCGTGGAGGTCTTCCGCGAGCTGGAGATATTCATAAAAACCGAGGCCGTGCGTGGCATAATAACCCCAGATGTTCCAGAGCGGCGTGCGCGTATCAATGTTCCCGATCGTGTTTTTCCAATGGTTCATGTGCGCAAAGTCGTCGCCTTCAACCCAGCAACCGCCCGGAAAGCGCATGAAAGCGGGATGCAGTTCCTGCAACGACTCCGCCAAATCAGTGCGCAAACCATGAGCCTTCCAGGTTCGTGCCGGCATAAGTGAAACCATGTCGAGAAACAAAACACCCTGACCGTCGCCGGAAATTTCCAGTTTGGCGCCCGGATCGGAGCCGCTCGCGGTTAAGTTCAGCCTGTGATATTCCCAATCCCGGCCGATGCCGGAAATGTTGCCGCCGGCCAGTACGACGCCGTTGCTGCTCAAAACTTTCACGGTCAACGCGCCTTCAAATTTTTCGCCGCGCGCGGCCACCTTGAAAGTGTAGTCGTCGCCTTTGACAATGTTCATGCCCCAATAGCCCTCGTTTTGCAAGGTGAACGCGCCGGCCAGCTTCACGCGAAGCGATTTCCGGTTGAAGGCATTCAGCGGCGGCGGCTGGCCGTGCACATCGGACGTGACAATCGACGCCTCACTTTGGCCGCCACCAACGGCGGCAAATTTCCAATTCTCCGGCGTGTCTGCGTCTTCGAACGAAAGGTTGCGGACGAGTTCCGGATAAATCCCGCCATCGGCGGACATGTTGATATCCTCGAAGAAAATTCCCCAAAGCACCGGCGAAATCGGATGCGCCGGATGTGCCGCGTCCACGGTGATTTTTGCGGTTTGCCCTTTGGTGGAAATGGCCGAAGCCAAAACGACGGCCGCGAAATAGTTGGTTAGATTCATTTTTTGGTTTCGTTACCTTGACAGGCTTCGGCAAAGGAAGCGTTGGTTTATCTTTCAACTGGCGAGAACTTCCGGGCATGTTTCAAGACAGTGTCATTTGCTGGTTCGCGCCGATGACAAAATTGCTCCGGGCAGCTTTTCATGGATAAACCAGCTGGAAAAACACGCTGCTTTGGTTTGGATCAAACGGCAACCATAGTTGGTTGGTTGCCGCCGAATTCATCACGGTCTGCCACGCATTGGAGGCCGCGAGTCCGTTGGTGTTCATCACCAGCCGCCAGCCGGTGTGGTCGGATGCCCAGTTGAATTGAACCCCGGTCTGTGAGCCATTGTTGACAAGATTGATACCGACGGTTTGCGGCAGTATTGAAGCCGGATGCGCGACCAGTTCAGTGGAGTAACCAGATTCCTCGCCGAGAATGTCAAGCGCGGTCACCACATAGTAATAAGTTGTGCCGTTCTGCAATGTAACATCGAAAAACGTCGTGTTGGTGATCAGGCTGGCGATTTTTGTGTAATCGCCGCCGGAAGTCGTGCTGCGATAAACGTTGTAAAACGCACCGTTGCCCGGCCAGTTCAACCATGCGCTCCGGTTCGAATAAGTGATGGAGGCAGCAGGCGGGGCAGCGGTCGCGATCACAACCGGCGCGTAAGGTTTGATAAGCCGCCACTGCGTCGCGGCACTCGGCGCGGGGTCACCAATCATACTGAAGGAAATTGCCGGGGCGGCGCCGGCCGCGCGGATGCTCTGTGATGCCGAAATGTTGTCCAGGTAGTAATAACCCTTGCTGTCCGGCCCATTGAACCACCATTCCACGGTCGGGCCGGCTGTGCCGAACGGAGCCAGATCCGGAATGCCGCTGTTGTTGCGCAGGCGGCGGCCATCCAGGAGCGAGATAATGTAATAGGTTTGATGCGGGCTGGTTGTGGGTGAAGCCAGCAAAGCCCATTGCGCCGAGGCATCACGCGCGTAAATGGTTGCCGGCCGGGGCGTGGCGTTGGAATTCGTGGCGGTCAGCCGGAAACTGGTGCCGAGGTTGTGGATTAAATAAGGCGTGTTAGTCTGTAAATAGGTTTTGCCATCCCAAGTCGCGTAAAGTTCTCCATAGGGAGAAAGCGTTTGGCCATCGGACATAAACACACTTCCGGTAAAACCATTGTCCACCCACGGATT
>DATJYM010000341.1:0-61472 GCA_035499615.1 Candidatus Acidiferrales bacterium
GAAATCCCATCTTGTGCAGCTTGGCGTAGAATCGTGCCGCCTCCTGCACCGCCTTCTTCAGCGTCAAAATGTCCGGCACCTGCGAACCGATGTGAAAATGCAGCAGCTTCAAACAATGGCCGAGATTTTCCGCCTTCAACAATTCCGTCGCGGTCAAAAGTTCCACCGTGCTCAGGCCGAACTTCGCGTTTTCGCCGCCGCTCTCGGCCCACTTGCCCGCGCCCTTGCTCAACAGCCGCGCCCGGATGCCGATGAGCGGTTCGACCCCGAGTTGTTTGGAAATGGAAATAATTTGCCGCAGCTCCTCAAGTTTTTCGACGACCATGATGACGGTCTTGCCCAGTTTGATGCCGAGCATGGCCATTTTGACGAACTCGGCGTCCTTATAACCGTTGCAGATGATCAGGCACCCCATCTGATTTTGCAGCGCCAGGCCGGCAAACAATTCCGGCTTGCTGCCGACTTCGAGGCCGAATTCGTACGATTTGCCCGCGTCGAGAATTTCCTCCACCACCTCGCGCAACTGATTGACCTTGATGGGGAACACGCCGCGGTACCGGCCCTGGTAATTATATTCCGTGATGGCGGTGCGAAACGCCTGATTCAGTGATTCAACGCGGTGGCGCAAAATGTCCTGAAACCGGATGAGCAGCGGAAATTTCAACCCGCGCGCCTTGGCTTCCTCAATGACATCCGTCAAATCCACCGCCACGCCCGCGTCCTGCAACGGACGCGCCACGACGTGTCCGGCCTCGTTGATGTCGTAGTACTTCGCGCCCCAGCGGCGGATGTTGTAAAGAGCGCGCGCCGCGTCAATGTTCCACGGCGAGTTTGCGTCGGTTGAATTGCTCATCTCATGAATCCATGCGAACTATAGAATGCTATACGGAGTATTCAATACGCGGAATGAACAATTTTGGAAATAGAAAAAAGCGCCACACCCATTTCGGGCTACCAATCCACAACGCAATTTTTACGTGTGAATTGGGTGCTTTGGTTCGTGTACTGCTGAAATTCCACATCCGTCCCGTCGGGATCCTTGCACCAGCACTGCCAGGTCTGGTCGCAGCCCAGTTTTTTGGGCGTCACCTCCACGCCGCGCCGGATTAACGCATCGCGCATCGCGTCCATGTCCTCCACTTCCAGACAGAAATGGTGGATTCGCTGGTGACGGACTTCCGCCGGGCCATCGGTTTTAAAAATTTCGATGAAATGACCGGGGCCGACTTCAAGGTAAAATCCGAACAGGACGCCGTCCTTGAAAAAGTCAAAATGCTTTTTCAAGCCGAGCGTGCCGCAATAAAAATCCAGGCTCCGGTTTAGATCCCCAGAAAGAATGCAAATGTGAGCAACATTTTTGATCATATCTAACGCGGGGCACTATAGAACCCGGCGCATGAAATTCAAGAACCGGCTCAAGATTTTTTGACGCGCTTCAAGCTTTGCAAGACGGGGCTGACCTGTTTACATCGCTTCATGCCGAAGGTTTTACTCGGAACCATTGTCGCCCATTGTGACAGGATTCTTGGTGTCGCCGACATCAAGGACTTTCCCGGCGCGGCCAACGGCTTGCAGGTTGCGAATGGCGGAGGGGTCAGTCGCATAGTCGCCACCGTGGATGCGAGTCTGGCCACGGTGAAACTCGCCGTGGCCGTCAGGGCGGATTTGCTCATCGTCCATCACGGTTTGTTTTGGAACGTGCGCCAGCCATGGACGGGGAGGAACTACGAACTGCTCCGGTTGCTAATCGAGAGCAATCTTGCGGTTTACAGCTCGCACCTGCCGCTGGATTTTCACCCGAAACTTGGCAACAACGTGATTCTTTGTGCCGCCCTGGGTTTGAAGAAACTCCGCCCATTTTTATTCAAAGATGGACAGGCTTATGGCTTGCAATCGCAGACCAAAATCTCGCGTTCGGTGCTGGCTTCCCGCCTGCAGCGCGTCACCGGAGAAAAGGCGCTGATCGTACCCGGCGGAAGCAAACACTGTGAACGTATCGGTGTAATCACCGGCGGCGCAGGAGATTTTTTGCAGAAAGCCGCCGAGGAAGGGGTGGACACTTTTATCACCGGTGAGGGGCCGCATTGGACGTATGCGCTGGCGGAGGAGCTGGGCGTCAACGTTCTTTACGGTGGACATTACGCGACGGAAACCTTCGGAGTGAAGGCGCTGGCGGCGCATCTCTCAAAAAAATTCGGGGTTCCCTGGACGTTTCTGGATCATCCGACGGGATTATAAAATTGAGGCGGTAGAGCCGGGATTTAACTGGCCGATGTTCGTCGTGTGGAAAAAATCAAAAGTCCGCACAGCAGGATTCCGACGCCGATGGCCGAAAGGCTGACATAAAGCGGGTCCAGGGGAAGTGAAAATTTGAACTCCACCAAATGGGCGCCCGGCGTCACAAAAACGCCGCGCATGATGAAATTGCAGCGAAGCAGGGGCGCAGGTTTGCCGTCCACCAACACATGCCAGTTGGGGTCATATTTGTCATTGAGCAGCAGCACCGACGGCACGTCGGCCTGCGTGGTCAATTGGATGTCGGCCGGGGAGTAGCTTTTGAACTCGACCGTGCCGGTATTTTCGTTGGTGGCGCTGGCCGCCGGCGAAGTTGGCAACGGCTCGGAAACCAAAACGCTTTTCCACGGGTCAAAGTTCGTGCTTACGAGGGTGCGGAGCGTCATACTGCCGTTCGTGCTGACTTCCCAACTTGAATACAGCCTGGCTCGCGGCAGGGCGCCGGTAAATTCGAACAGCGCGCAGGCGCCATTGTTGCTGGGTACCGCGGTCAATTCCTCATAAGTGGTGACCTGATCGACGCCGGGTTTTGGTTGTATATCAAACCGAGCGATAATGCGGAAGCGGCGTTGTACCGGGTCAAGTTGTGAGTTCAAGGCATCAAGAAATCCGGCGGGGCCGAGCAGGTAGCGAGTGTTGGTCAACTCCCAGCGCCGGGTGACGAGGTACGCCGAATCCGGCGTACCTTGCGGCGTCAGCGCTTCATGATACGCCGCCAGGTCTTCCGGCATGCGCGACATCTGAATGATATCCAGCGACTGGATGTTGTAATAAGTGAACAGTTGCTGTGACCATTCGATGTTGTAAAGTCCTTCAAACTGGTCATCGTAGGCGGGCATATGTTCAGGTGCGTGATAGCGCAGCAAAGCAACGCGATGTTCGTAAGGTTTGTTGCGCAACAGATTGATGATCGGATTCGTCGAATTGGCCAGGTTGGCCGGATCAATTTCATATTTTTGCGGATAGTTCCAAAAGACAATCCAAGGCAGGTCCGCACGTCCCAAATCGACTACGAGCAACGCGCCAAGAAACACTCCGGCCCAGCGCGCCCGGCGTCCGGCGAATGCGCCACAGAGGATCAAGGTGAGCAGTCCGGCGGACAGGACAAAGAACAAAATGAACCAGCCGACCTGATGGACGCTGAAGGCAGCGATGGGACCGGCCAGATTGTCATCGGGAAAACCAACCTTTTTCAAATAAGAAATCAGGTTCGGCTTCTGTAGGGCGTAAACCAACCAGGCCAGCAGACTGCCTATCAGAACCACGATACAGGCCGAAGTCCAATTTCGATCGAAGCCGCGGGCTTTGGCCCGCCACGTTTTAAGCTGGGTAAGCAGGGAAGTGGAACCGGTGGCTGGAACTTCCAGATACCGTCGGCTCAGTCCGTGGATGCCATAGGCAAAAATGATGACGATGGCCCATGAAAAAACGAAGAGGAATTTCATGGGATTGCGAATGGTCGAAAGATGAAGGTAAGGGAGGAAATAAACGAACCGGTAAAACGACGCGAACGGCGAGAACCGGCCAAATGCCAAAAGCAGCGAAACCAGCAACACCGCTGCCCAGAACCAGAGGAACCGTCGGTGAGTGTCGGAGAAAACTGAGTTCTGTCGCCGCAGCGATTGAGCCATAGCCCAGCAAGCCACCAAAATGACGAGGATACCGGCATAGTTGCCCGTGCCACAGAAGCGTTGGAAGCCTTGCGGCGAACCCTGCTCACCGCTGTCAAGATAGCGGTCCCAGGATGGATCACGACCCACACCGCCCCAATAATTGCCGCCACCGGTTGTGTCCATTCGGTAGCCGAACAAGCCCGGCACAATGATTCCAAACGCTTCGGATTTAGGGAGACTCCATTGCGTTGCCCAGTCCCAATGTGCCGCCTGTGCTTCCGCGTTTTGTTCGGTGCCGGCGATACCTTGCACATTGGCTCCTATCAGCGCCACGATGGCTTGAGCCGCAAAAAAGCCGGCAAAGGCTGCAATGACCGTGATTCGCCCGACAGCGCGTCCGATTTTTTTTATCGTCGTGCCGTCTTCGGTGAATGACTGATAGAGGGCAAAGGCAGCAACCAACAAACTAAAAATGGCGCCGATGTCCGCGGCCTCGACCACGTTGAGGCCGACGGCGAATCCGGCCAGGGCCAGCCGGATCCAGCGGACCAACCTCGGCGTCGTGGTTGAATTTGAAACGATCAGGGCCAGCGCGAAGAAATCCATGCCGAAAGCCATTTGATGAGGAGCCGTGCCCCAGCAGGCATCGGAAAAGAAGGTGGAGGTCAGCATGGCGGCCAGCGCACCCAAAGTCGCCGCCAGGGGTGAAAGCTTCAACTGTCGGAAAAAGGTCCAGGCGCCAAATCCCAAAATCAACAACCCGATGGGCGCAACAAACTTCGAGTAACCGACCGGTCCCAATACCCAGAAGACCAACGTGTCGATTGAGGGCGCAATGGTGCCGACGCCGAGGCCAATGTCGTTAAGATCGTACCAGCATCCGGTGAAACCGGCGGGGAGCTGGCGCCAGGCGGCATTTTGCTGTCCCAGCGGTCCGTCGTTGGAGAAGTGAACATAGCCCGGCAAAAAGCACTTCCAAAACAGCAACCCGAGAATGATGGCCAGCAGCGCCAGCACTTCCAACGCCTGGAATTTGGATTTTTGAATCGAATTGGCTGGTTTCATAGATGCGCGGCCGGGCGAAATGTGCGCTTACTCATAATTTCCCATCCGGCGCGTGTCAAGACTGCACTGACGAACAATGCAAAACTTAACCTTGCTTTTACCCGACTCCACCGCTCTAACATGAGTCCACCTGACATGAAGGTATTAATTACCGGGATTTGTGGGTTTGTGGGCTCAACCCTTGCCTGCGCCTTGCAGGATCAAGGCTCTGCCGGGGAACCGGTGAACATCTTTGGCGTGGACAATTTTTCCCGCGCCGGCAGTGAAACGAACCGGCACATCCTGCGACGACGGGGGATAAAATTTTATCATGGCGATTTGCGTCTGGCGTCGGATTTGGATGCGCTGCCTGCCTTTGACTGGGTGATTGACGCGGCGGCGAATCCCAGTGTGCTGGCGGGTGTGGACGGCAAGACCAGCAGCCGCCAGATCCTCGACCACAATCTGGCATCCACCATCAACGTATTGGAGCTTTGCAAGCGGCATAAAGCGGGCTTTATCCTGCTAAGCACCAGTCGCGTTTACTCCATTCCCGCATTGGCCCGCCTGCCAATGTCGGAGAAGAACGGGGCGTTCGCACTCGATTCCGGCAAACCGCTGCCGCAAGGAGTTTCGGCACGGGGTGTGGCTGCAGATTTCTCCACCCGACCGCCATTATCGCTCTATGGCGCCAGTAAACTGGCCTCGGAGACCCTGGCGCTGGAGTACGGCGAAGCATTCGGCCTGCCGGTTTGGATCAACCGTTGCGGCCTGCTGGCGGGTGCGGGACAATTCGGACGCCCCGATCAGGGCATCGTCAGCTTTTGGATCAATGCCTGCCTGCGCCGCCGCCCGCTCAAATACATCGGCTTTAATGGCCGCGGTCATCAAACGCGCGATGTCTTGCATCCGCGCGATCTGGTCCCGCTGTTGTTCAAACAGGTTGCCTACCCGGGCCGGCCGGAGGACCGGATTTTCAATTTTGGTGGCGGCCCGGCCAATGCCTTTTCGCTGCGGCAACTCACCGGTTGGTGCGCCGATCGGTTTGGGGAGCATAAAATCGAAGCGGATCCGACGCCGCGCCAGTTTGACATTCCATGGTTGATTATGGATTCAAATCGCGCCGGCAAATTCTGGGACTGGCATCCTCGGATGAAGCTGGAGGAAATTTTTGACGAAATCGCACGCCATGCTCAAGAGCATGAAAGCTGGCTGGAACTATCAGCCGATTTTTAGTCTTTGATTGGGAGGCGTCAAGCCGCGGCCAACCGCTCCAAAATTTGGTCCAGGGACTGGGTGATTCGCCAGTTCGGATAGTGGTCCTTCAATTTTCGCAAATCGCTGATATAACAGATGTGGTCACCCTTGCGCGCCTGATCCACATACCCGGTTTTGACTTTGCAACCCAGCAGGGTTTCGATTTTTGACACACATTCGAGCAATGACGCGGCATTTTCGCGTCCGCCCCCGAGATTGTACACTTCGCCGGGCCGGGGATTTTTCGCGAATTCGACAAAAGCCGAGATGACATCGGAGCTGTGGATTTGATCCCGCACCTGCTTGCCTTTGTAACCGAAAATGGAGTAGGTCTGACCGGCTTTGGCGACTTTCATCAGGTAGGACAAAAAGCCGTGCGCCTGCGCGCCGGAGTGATGCTCACCCGTGAGGCAGCCGCCGCGAAAAATGCCGACGTTCATTTTAAAATAACGTCCATACTCCTGAGCCATGACGTCGGCGGCGGTCTTGCTCGCCCCAAAAAGGCTGTGCAGTGTATGATCGATCCGGCAATTTTCGTTTACGCCATGCCAATCTTCGGGCCGGGCATATTCCCAACGCGTGGGCAACTCCTTCAATGGAATTTCGTTGGGCGCGTCACCGTATACCTTGTTCGTCGACATGAAAATGAAAACGGCTTCCTTGTTTGATTGCCGGGTGGCTTCGAGTAAATTCAGCGTGCCGCCGGCATTGACGTCGAAATCAATAAAGGGGATTTCCGCCGCCTTGTCATGCGAAGGTTGTGCGGCACAGTGAACGATCAGGTCGAACCGTTCCTTCCGGAACAGGTCCAGGATTTTTTGCCGGTCGCGGATGTCCAGGCTCAGGTGGCGAAAATGCCGGGCGGTCTTTTTCAAATGTTCCAGATTCCACAGGGTGTCGCCGGCGGGCCCGAAGAATTCGCGACGCAGGTTGTTATCCACGCCGATGACTTCGTGGCCTTCGCGGTCAAAATAAAGGACGGCTTCAGAACCAATCAATCCGTTTGAACCGGTGACCAGAATTTTCATTCGGTTTATGCTAAAGCATCGAAGCAGGAGAGAAAAGCTTTCCTGCCATGGTGACTCCGGCGAATCATCGGCCGGGACATGATATTAAGGACAATTAGCCGCGAATCATTTACGATTGTTGGGAGTGGTTTTTCGGGAATCTGCAGTTTTATCCATCCGTTCAATTTTGGAGGAGGACCGTTTGTCCGGGATTTGCGCGGGGATAACGACACCACCTGGATTCAGGAGATATTCTCGGATGGCCAGAATCGAAATCGGCAGGATATCCAGCATGATACGAAATTCGTCCAACGCGCCGGCCAACAATGCCGCCAGAAAGAAGATGCCGATGACGGCCTTGGTCCCCCTCTCAATCCGGGTTCGCATGGGCAGCAAAAGGGAAATGATAAACGTGCCGCCATTGACGAAAATGAAGTGGTTCAGGCTGGGCGTGGCCAATTCTTTGAGGTTCAGGAAAAAGGTGGAATCCTTAAAGAGGTTTTTCTGCGTGCCCGAAACGAATTGGTTGGTTAGGAGTGAAATTTTACCGTCGATCGCCAGGGTGATTCCGACTTTCATCGCCAAACCTATGGCGGCGGTAGCCGCCAGATATCGAACCTTGTTCCCTGTGGTAAGATCGGTGAAAAAGAAAAGCACCCCGGATAAAATGATGGTTTCCTTAAAGAAGTAGCCGACAAACATTACCAATAACATCGATTTGTAATGTCTCTTTCGCCAGAGAAGGTAATTTAAAGTGAAGAACGTCATCCCGGGTATGTCCCACGGGTAAGCATAATAACTCGCCTTGGGTGTGAACATATACAACATGCAGGCAAAACAGGCCGTTGTAACGAACAGCGGGTCGTCCACGAGAAATATCAGCATCGCGAAAAAGAGAAAGAGCCAGACCGAGTGGTAGATGCCAAATGCCTGCTGCGCATCCTCAACACGAAGTCCACCATCCTTTACCGCGCTGTCCACCAGTTTGCCTGAAATCCACATGCCTCCAATGCGAGAACGCCAGACGGGGTAAATAGTATTTAAATGGGGGCTGGATTGGGACATGGCGGAAAAGACCCAGAAGTTCGTTCCGTTTCCCGGGGTCCCCATGGCAAACGGCTTGACAATATAGTAATAGGTGACCGCCAATGACAGAGCGACAAATAACGAAACAAGTTTTGTCTTTAACGTGTTCATCCTGCTCGATTCAAGGCAAGGCCGGGGAGGAGGGGGTAACTTGCGTACGATCTTTGGCGGAATCCAGGGCGCCTTCCGGTTTCTGTGCAACAATGAAGAACTGTTTTCCCCAAAAACGCCAGGCCCATGGAATTTTCAAGTACAGTTTGAGTAAATAAATCGGATACTGGACTCCGCGGGCCATCGTATAAGGCAGAAATCTATCGACACAGCGAATCATTTCGAAGCCGTGAATTTTTAGTCCTTCCACCAGCGACGTTTCTGTTAATGGAAGATAGTGATCCCAAAAATCCCAATAGGCTCCCGGCAAGTATTTAATATTGGGTCCCAACGCAATCAGCTTTCCGCCGGGTCTTAGGGAACGAAATGCCTGTTCCAACGTCGAGGCCAGCGCTGGTTTGCCCGGAAGATGCTCAAAAAAGTTGCTGGTAAAAACCACGTCCAACGAGCCTTGGGCAAGATTCCAGGGGGTGGAACAATCCTGCTGCAAAAATCGAACATCAGCTGATAATCGTTTGGCCGTATCCGGATTCATATCCATCCCAAATTTGATACGACAGCGAGCATTGTTAATAAACTCTCCGTAACCGCAGCCAATATCCAATACTGCCGCATCAAGCGGAATATAAGTTTGCATGAAATCATCGATCAAAACCCGCCAGACGCGATTGCGATAATTTTGTTTGCCCTTAAATCGTTGATCGTAAATAGCAGCCAACTCGTTTTCGCCGTGAGTCATAGTTTTTTACGATAATCACCCCGGCTGAAGTATTTTTCCAGCCAAACGTAAAGGCAGATAAAAAGATAACGGCTGCCCATTTCCTTGATCTTTAATTTCGGGGTTCCGGTCCGGCGATTGTGCCACGTGATGGGTATCATTGTCCACGAAAACCCGCGAACGATGGCCTTGAGTGGCAATTCCACCGTCAGATTGAAGTGTGGCGAAATCAAAGGCCGGCAACCGTCGATGACCTCGCGCCGATAAGCCTTGAATGCATTGGTGGTATCGTTGAGTTTGATTCCAAACAGAACCCGGATGAACAGATTGGCCAGACGATTGAGCAATAGTTTAAAGTGCGGATAATCAATCACGCCGCCGCCTGCGGCAAACCGGGTTCCGAATACACAATCATAACCTTCGCCCAGCCGTTTCCAATATCTGACCACGTCGCGACAGTCATCCGATTCGTCAGCCATCATGATGACGAAGGCGTCACCTCGCGAGTGGTCCAGGCCCTGGATCACGGCGCGTCCGAAACCATGTGGTGCTGAATTTTGGCATGGATAAAGTTCCGGAACCTCGTTTTTCAATCTGGACAGAATCATCCAGGTGGCATCGGTGCTGCCGTCATCCACCACGACAATTTCATGCGGAACATTTTGCAGGCGCAGCTCCAGATGCAAATGCTCGACCGTCGAGGCGATACAACCCTCTTCGTCGCGGGCGGGAATCACCACAGACAATAATTTAAGCTCAGGGCTGTTGGGATTGGGTGGGGGACTTTCCATCAAACTAGGACGTTTCAGGCAAGTGTGGAGTTATTCAACGCAATTGGCAACCACGACAAATGTCTTCGAAAGCAACCTACCCATGAGCAAATTATTATATAAAAAGCTGAGATTCTTCAAGAAAGACAGTCAGGCAATCAACAAGCTGTCGAATTTGGGGGACAGTGTGAAAATTATTTTTTGGATGCCGTTGTCGGCCATGATGGGTCGATCTTGACGCCGAATTGGAACAGGCGTTTCACATCCGCCCAGCGGCCAAACTTAAAGCGGAAAAAATTCCTGAAAATCCACCAATCTCCATGTAGCCGAATCAAACGATTTTTCCTCCGTTGCTCCAGGATGTGTTGTCGCAAACGCCAGCAGTCCGCCAGCGGTCTAAGCAGTGCCTGGTAAAAGAACGAAAATCGCCGCGTCAGACAGGTGCCCACAACCGCTTCGGTAGCGATCAGGGCGGCTTGGCTCAGCGCCAGCAAAAGAAGCAGAGACCGCGCATTTTTTAGAATGACCAGAAGCTGGTTGCGGTTTGCATAAAAACGTTTTGTCTCATTTGTCCGATTTTCCAGAGCGCGTTCACCCGATGAGGCGCCTTGATGATGAATGTGTGCGCAGGGGATCGATTTGATTGATTCGCCCGCGATCCAGGCGCGCCACGACAAGTCCATCTCCTCATTATAAAGAAAAAGTGTTTCATCGAACCCTTCCAGTTTTTGAAAGAGTTCACGTTCAATGAAGAAGAAGGTCCCAATGGCAAACAACCGTTCACATTTCTCGCCGGGCCGGGCCGGAATCATGCCGCCGAACAGGTCGAACCCCGAGGCTCCTATCACCTGGAGGTTGTCACTGTCATAATCCAGTACGAGCGGGCCAGCGACTTTTATATCTTCGTCTTCAGCTTGTCGGACAAGTTCTTCCAGGCAGTTCGGTTCCAACCAAACATCGGGGTTTAGAAAGAAAAGATATTTGCCGCGGGCGATATGGGCGCCGCGATTACTGCCACCCCCGAAGCCATAATTGCCACCGGTCTGGAGAAAGACTCCATTCGGCCACGCCGCCATCTCTCTTTCACAAATTTCCGCCGAGCCATCCTGAGACGTGTTATCCACCATAATGACTTCGGTGCGGTCGAAAATCGTTTGCGCCCGCAACGCGGGAAAAAAACGGTCGAGCCATTTTTTGCAGTTGTAGTTCACGACCACAACACTGACAAGAAAGGGCTGAATCGTATTGCCTGACGAACTCATTTTGCAGTGACAGTTTTCCCTCCGGACCCTCACGCCGTAAATTCTACAATTTTGGGTTCAGGAATAGGCACGATAAATCTTCCGCCGCGCTTTTGATATTCGGTTTCGCGTCCAACAATTTCCGGGGCGAAATTCCACGCGAGCAACAATGCAAAGTCCGGCTGTTCCTTGAGCAAGGTTTCCGGCGGGCGGATCGGCAGCCGTGAGCCGGGCGCGACTTTGTCCTGCTTGAAAGGTGTGTTGTCGATGATGTAGTCGAGTTCCTTTGTGCCCAGACCGCAGGTGTTGAGCAGCGTGTTTCCCTTTGCGGACGCACCGTAGCCGATGATGCGCTTCCCCTGTGACTTGAGGCTCCGGAGGAGGATGGGCAATTGCGTGCGGACGCGGTCAACCCTTTCGGTAAACTTTCTCCAGGTGGTGGGATCGGCCAGGTTCATAAGGCGTTCCACTTCCAGTGCCTTCGCGACGCTTTCATGGATCGCAACTTTTGACGAGCGGTGGCGCAGATGAAATAAAATCGAACCGCCGTGAATCTGATAATGGTCAATCCGGGACAAGGCAAACGGCGAATCTTTCACCAGGGCCGCCAGCGCGCGAACCGAAATGTAGGACAAGTGCTCGTGATAAATCGTGTCGTATTCCGTGCGCTCGAAGAAATCAACAAGATAAGGCACCTCAAAAGCAATGAGTGTCTCCTGGTGCGAGACGGCTTCCAATCCGGCGAGCAAATCGCGCAGATCGTCAATGTGCGCGAAAACGTGCCGGCCCAAAATCAGATCCGCCTTGCCCCATTCCGCTTTGATTTTTATCGCATTGGCAGCGTTAAAAAATTCGCTCCGGGTCGGGATGCCGGACTTTATCGCCACCTCACAGATATTTTCCGCCGGTTCCACACCTAGAACATCGCAGCCGCGTTCCTTGAACTTCTTCAGAAATACTCCGGTATTGCTGGCAATTTCCAAAATCTTTGGCCGCGCGCCAAAATGACCGACGGACAGGAGGTGTGCCGATTGATCGTTCAAGTGCGCCTCCATCGTGCGGGAAGTTGAAGTGATATAAGCGTAGCGCGAGTAGAGAACTTTCGGGTCAACGGTATCGGCCAGTTGTACCAGGGAACAATCCCGGCACAGCACCACGCGCAGCGGCAGTGAGGTTTTATAATTTGCGACTTCCCCCGGATCAAGAAAGTCATTGGCCAGTGCGGTGCTGCCGAGATCGAGAATGAGCCGGAGATTCTTCGAGCCGCAGGTGCGGCAATGGGTTCGTTCACGAATCATGATTCAAGGAGGCGGTAGGGCGAATGTGGATCCAGTTCATGGCGGATTTCATCCACTGGCTCGCGGCGGCCCTCGCCCTTGAAGAGGAGACTGGTGACGGTTACGACCACGCCCGGCCCGGTGCCGATATTGCGATAGGCGTGAACCACGCCACGCGGAACGTAAACGCGCGATGGCGTGCTCGCGCCGGTATTAATGATCCAGCCTTTGGCCGCCTTGGCAGAACCAGGGCGGTCGTCCCACAAATACACACGAAAATCCGATGGGCCGGCAAAAACGAAATAATCGTCCTGAAAAACGTGTTGATGCGGTCCGCGCGTCACCCCGGGATTTGACCAGGAGCAGCAGGCCATAACCGGCTTAAACTCCTCCGGAATTTCGTCTGAACGATACAATTCGTGAAGACTGCCGCGAGGGTCCGGGAAGACCGGCAAGGCTTCCACACGCACGCCGGGCAAGCCGGAAACCTCAACAACCCCGCGGACTTCGACATGTTGCCAACTGGTGGTCATGTCTGTGCAGACTACCTCATATCACTTCATTTGAGCGAGCATTTTTCGCAGGCCCGGGCGCCATGAACCCGGCCGGTGGCCGAGCAATTTGGCCAGCTTTTCGTTGCTCAACACGGTGTAAGTTGGGCGGCGCATGGTCGAATTGAAAAACGCACTGGTCACCTTTTGAACGGGGGGCACTTGCGGAATCAACCCCGCCTGCACCGCCTCCTCCAATATAACCAGTGTCCAGTCATGGCGGCTTACGCCTTCGTCATTGACCGCGTGAACCAAACCCGCGGCGCCCTGGCGAATCAATTCCAGGGTCCACTGCGCAAGATCGGAAGCAAAAGTCGGTGTCGACGCCTGGTCAGTTGTGGCCTTCAATTCGCCTGGTTCACGAGCTCCGCGCAGCGCCGTATGCACGAAGGTTTTTGTTTGTGTTGGATGCCCGCCAAAGACCCAACTCGTTCTCAGGACCAGATGTTTCGCGGAGGCACGTAACACGGCCTGTTCACCCGCGAGTTTTCCGGCGGCATAGTGATTCAGCGGATTCGGCGCGTCGGTTTCGAGGTAAGGGGATCTCTTTTCACCGTCAAAAACGTAATCCGTTCCGTAATGAACGAGGCGGATGCCGGCGTGCGCGCAAAATTCCGCAAGTCGCTCCGGACCGGTCGCGTTGACATTCCATGACAGTTCGCGCTCAATTTCGCAACGGTCCACCTGATTATATGCCGCAGTGTTAATGACGACCTGCGGATCCATCTTGGCCAATTGCGCCTGCATGCGTGCCGGCGCAGTTAAATCGAAATCTGAACGGGAAAGAAAAATAAGATTGCAATCCAGCGGCTGGAGCCTGCGGAAGGCGTGCGCAATCAATCCATCTCCGCCGGTTACCAGGATTTTGAGCATGCCTCAGCCTGCCAGAGTGCGTTTTCCCGGCAAAGCCGGTTTTTTATCCGATTGAATTATTCAAATCGGTTCAGTCCGCTGACAGCGGGGAAACCCGTTTACCAGCCTTTTTGCATGTCAGAAATGATTGTTCCTCGTTATGGCGGACAAATTGGTAAAATTTGAGGTGGAGGGAGACGGGCTCCATTTCGGGATGTGTTTTGGAGAGCCACTGTTGCCATTGGTCATTCGTCCATTTGGTTTGATGCAAGTCAACTCCGTCATGAACGTCCGGAGCCGAGGTGGTCGAGGCGATAAAGTAACCGCCGGCTTCCAGGTGGCTGACAATGTTGTCGAAAAGTTGCGGCAGATCCTGAGTGGGAATGTGTTCCAGAACCTCCCACATCGTGATCAGATGGAATCTGGCAGGCTGACCGTCGACGGTGATTTTGAAAGGCTTGGCGACATCGCAGGTAAACAAATTTTTCCCTGCCAACGCGGGCCAGTTGGCGCGGCCATGCTTGAGCGAAAAATCCGATCCTTCGAGGCCGACAGCCAGCCAGCCCAGGCTGCGAAAATCCGCCACGAGCTGCCCGCCGGAGCAACCCAGATCCAAAGCCCCGCAGGTTGCCCCGGGGAATTCGCGTTCGATACGCTTGAGCATGACGCTGACAAATTTTTTGTTGGTGCTGTTGTCGCGGCTGGTGCCCCAGGGAATCAAATGATCCGGCGATGCAAAGGCCACCGCATGCTGGGTTTCCAATCGGATGGCATGATCAACCGGAGCCGGCCGCCTGCCAAAAATCCGGAAGCGCAGGAAAAAAATCCATTCCTGAATGAGTTTATAGCAGCGCATCCAGGCATCAGCGAACAGGTACTTTGTCTTGCCCGCACGAATTAATTCCCATGCCCAGGAAACACCGGGGATTCGCATAAATTCGATTGGTTACCGTTTCGCCCTCAAAATGACGGCCAACTGCTCTTCATTGCGGGCATAGCCGATATATTCGACCGAGTAACCCGTCCGGCCCAGAAACTCCGTGAACGCCTTGTGTTCGCCCTGTTCCCATTCCGGATAATTGAAATACTCGTCAAAAACGATCACGGCGCCGGGTTTCAGACGCGGTTCGAGCAATTCGAAAATGGTCTTGGCAGACGAATAGAGGTCGCTGTCCACGTGGAGAAAACCCACATCCCCGGAATTCTGTTTTAGAAAGCCGGGCAACGTTTCATTGAACCAACCTTTAACCAACGTGACATTCCGGCGCACCTTGGGCAGTTTGGGAACGGCAAACGCCCCAACCTTCCAGCCATCCCACCAGCGTTCGGGTAACCCTTCAAAAGAATCGAAGCCAAAAACGCGTTGCTCGGTCATTTTGGCGAGGTGGTTGATGGACATGCCCATGAAAACTCCGAACTCACAAATCAGCCGGTCACCTGAAACATCCGCGAGTTTGAAGGCTTTGGTCAGCAACTCTTTTTTTGATCCGGTCGAATCCACCAGGCGCAAATTCTGTTCCACAAAATCCACGGTTGTGGCCAAGGCGCGCCGCTGGCGTTCCAGCGGGATGTTTTTGAGCTCCTGATTTCGTGTAAAGTTCAGCCCATGCCTGGCGATCAATGACGCCAGAACGACTCCTTTGAACAGGAATTTTCTCATTCTGAACACCAGATTTTTGTACATAGAGTTTCCCCTCATCAAATCCCAAATGAGGCAAAAAGGAAAGCACTGTTTCAAGGCAGACACCGTGTTCGATTGCGATAAACGTTGGCATTCTTCACTCAAAAGCCTGAAGTGATCGCCGGGGGCGAAGTAGTTCTCGCATGAAACCTGATTGTCTTTGAGGCACACTGCCGGCTCAAAGACTTTCCAGTGCCTGGACAAACTTCGTCTGTGTGGTCTCCCAGGAATTATTGCGTTTGAAATCGACCAGACTGCGGGCATCCAGGTGGTGGTTGCCGGCGCGCATTGCTTGAATTTCGCGCAGCGCGGCTTGTTGGAAAGCTCCGAGGTTAAAGGGCGGCGCATAGCGGACAAAATCGCCGAATAACGGACGGTAGTTGGGGATGTCGTAGGCCACAACCGGTGTGCCGGCGAGGATGCTCTCGCCGATAACGCGCGGGCTGCCCTCATGCCGGCTCGGCATCAGAAACACCCGGCTGGCCTTGAATAAACGAGTTTTTTCCGTTTCACTGACGAAACCGCTGAACTCCACCCGGTCTTCCAGGCCGTTTTTTTTCACCTGCGGCAAAAGCTCGTCCCGCACGTTGCCGATCAAAACGGCACGAAAATTCTCCAGGCTCCGGGCCAGTTGCACGAGCGTGGCCAGCAGATCATCAATACCCTTTTGCCGATGCACCCGGCCAATCCAAACGACATCGTAAACGCGTGCTTGCGCCGGTACGGCGTCCGTGGTGGCTACGTCTATTCCATAGGACACCAAAGTCATTTCCTCGTCGCGGACGCCGAGTTTTCGCAGGCGCGGTTCCATGAGTGGATGCAGATACAGGAGGCGCTTGGCGGCGCACCGGGCAAAACGGCGCACCGACCATTCCTGACTGGCCCAGTAATGCAGCGACGCCAGGCGCCACGGATCAATGTCAGGACGACTGCGCATGATAACCTGGCTCAATCCGGGCGCCTCCATGTGAAGTACCATCAGCTTTCGGCGGGCCGGGCTTCTGACGGCCGGCAAGACATCAAACCAATAATCGCTCACGGCATACACAAAATCGTTGGGCGCGATGTGATTGAAAAGCCCCAGCATACGTCGATAACGGCGATAAAAATCGCGGAACATGGCGAATTGGCCGACGAGTGCGCCCTGGTTCACCTTGCCCATTTGAGCCTCATCCGTCAGGGTGACCGTGCCGGGCAGTTTGTGTTGGGCAATTACCTTGGCGAGCGCATGACCACCAAAAAAGTTCAACTCGTAACCCGCCTGACCAGCCGCCTCGGCCAGCTTTAGAAAATGAATATCGCCTCCGGCGATACGGGTGCTGAAAATGCCGTTGGAGATAAAATGGATTTTTCCGCGCACAAAAAGTTTTCCGCAGAATTCACTCTTTCAAAGTCTGTTTCACCTGTAATTCGGCGATCAGTTTTTTTTCCTTCCCGTGCCGCTGGTAAGTCCACACTCCCCAGGCGTTGCCTAACACCGTTGCGAGGCACGCCGGCGGATGCCAAAACCAGCATAAATCACGGTCGCGAATCAAGCCGCGGAAGGTATGCCAGAGCGGACCGATTAGGGTGAGACAGTAGACTGCCGCGAGCCAAAGCGGTACGCGCGGTTTTTCCTTCATCCAATTGGTTCCGGCTTCCTCCTGCACGCGAAGGAAATGCACGGTGGCACGACGTCGCTTTTGCACAAATCCCCACAGCGTTTGCACGTAATAGTGGTGCACCCCGCGCCCGTGGATCCGGAGCCATTCGCGTTTGCCTGCCCGCATGAGGTGCAACGCCGCATGTGTGTCCTGGAAATGTTCGTCGGCTTTGACGGTGCCCAGGTCCGCGCGCCGAAAAACAAACCCGTTCGCGCCGAGCGGATAAGAAAGTGAGTCACCGGGCAACGCCCAACGTTCCACTTCGCCATCGCGCGCCACCAGTCGCGGTTGCGCGCTCATCAACCAGGCAATCGGATCGCTGATGTGAAGCAGATGCGTCAGATAGGCGCAGAACGAACTCATTTTTGGCGAGGGCAAATAATAGCTTTCCACCCCCAACGCCTGTGGATTTGCCGACAAGGCTTTCACGGCCAGTACAACATAATCGGGATGGGTAATTTCATTGTCCGCGTCCATGAATACGATGAATTCGCCGGTGGCATGGTGGAGGGCGAGCCGCTTGCCTTCCTCCATGTTTTTGCCGTCGTCCTCCAGGACGAGGGCGTCGTATTTTTTGGCGATTTCACGTGTTCGATCTGTCGAGTGCGCATCGGCCAGCAGAATTTCGTATCGGTGGCGCGGATAGGTTTGGCGGGTGATGGACGACAGGGCATTTTCCAGCAATGCCTCAACATTAAGCGTCGGCATGATGAAACTGATGCGCGGCAGATTTTCCGGGCCGGACGGCATAAGGCGAGTCTGACCGAAACCAGTGACGAATTCAAATCAGCTTTGCACGGCGGGTTTGTGCCGCCGGAGTGTGACGAGCCAGATGACGAGGAAAATCACGAATGCAGTTCCGGCCGCCACCGGCATGGTTTGAATCAAGGCGGCCGGCGATTTTCCGAGGCTCAAAATCGTCAGCCAATAACCCAGACCCAAGGCGCCGTAGAGCAGCGAGATTTTCAGCCACCGGCTGGCCAGCGACCAGATGCCGAGCAATTGCAGAAGCCCGACGAAAACCATGGTTACGGACAACCGGCCAATCAACGCGCTGGCTTCCGGCGTATGGGGGTTCAAAAGGCCCACGCAAAAGTTTCGCAGCAGGTAAAGACCGATGGCCCCGGATATCAAACCAACCGCATAAAGGCCGGCCAATTTCAATTGTTCCACCCGCGCATCCTTGTGATGGTGGCTGGAGCGATGTGTGAACAGAACAATCAGAAGCGGTCCAACCGCGGTCGGCAGGGCCACGGCCAGTTTTTCGGCGACAGAGTAGGCATCGCGATCGGCATCGGAAAAATATCGTTGCGCCACGAGGTTGTCCCCTTGATTGAACAGGGTCCAGCCAATCACGTAAGCGGCACTGACAATGAGAAATTGGACAAATTCCGAAGTCCACGGTGAAGTCACGGGCTTCGTCCGGCGGGGAAATTCCTTGCGCCAGAAAAGCAGAATTAAATTGGGCAGCAACATGGCCACCGACGCGAGTACGCCCCACTCGGCGATGGGTTGAATGTGCGTTGTCGGCCAACCAAACAGAACCCGCGCCATCGCGCCGAGCAATCCAATCAAAGCCAGCCGCTTGAACCAGCCCAATCCCTGGCATAGCGCGGTTACATACGATGCCCAAAGTCCACCCAACACGCAAACGAGCGCGATAATGGTCAGACTGGTCCGTGAAATATGGAAAAAATCGCCCAGCGGTTTGACGGCGATGACGGCGATGATCGAACCAATGATGGTGATATGGAAAAGAAATTCGCGGCAACCCGCCAGCAGCCCATGAAGGCGCGCGTCGTCGCCGCTGAAATGAAAGCGTGCGATGTAATGGGTGACTGCCTGGGTGGCGATGGCCAGGGGAAGGCCGAGGAAACCCATGAAAGTGATGGTGTTGTTCATCAGCCCAAATTCGCCCGGCGCGTCGTGGAATTGCCGGCTGACGACCATTTGAAAAAGATAAAAGACGATGCTGGTCAGGAAACTGATCGCCGTAAAAATGATTCCGCTGCGCCAGACA
The DNA here is from genome assembly GCA_035499615.1 of Candidatus Acidiferrales bacterium. Lineage (GTDB taxonomy): Bacteria > Verrucomicrobiota > Verrucomicrobiia > Limisphaerales > UBA11358 > UBA11358. The sequence continues at coordinate 19,167 of DATJYM010000341.1, forward strand.
TTTTTCATGCGCGAGGATTTCGGGGCCGATATTTTTTGAAATACACTGTCCCGAACGCTAAAAAGAGCAGCGGAGGCTGTCAAGGAATGCCCGAGTGGAAGCAGGCAAAAATGGCCGCTTCGGACCGGCGGTAAAACGAACAGCTGCCAACGATTATTGAATGCCGGTGTGATACCAATCACGGCGTGTGCAGTACCCTGTTCAAAAACGCTGGCGAACCGTGCCTGTCCACACTAAACTCTGCGCCCGAACATGGAAAAAGTCTTTGTTACCGGCGCGGCTGGGTTCATTGGCAGCAACCTCGTAGACCGGCTTTTGGCTGATGGCAAGACGGTGATTGGTTGGGACAATTTCTCCACCGGCCAGAATGAATTTCTCCCCGATGCCCTCAAAAATCCGGGTTTCAAACTCATCAAAGGAGACAACCTCGACCAGCCGGGGTTAAAAAAAGCGATGGCCGGGTGCGATTTTGTCTTCCATCTGGCGGCGAATGCCGACGTCCGCTTTGGTCTCGACCACCCCCAAAAGGATTTTCAACAAAATGCCATGGCCACGTTCAATGTGCTCGAAGCCATGCGGGCCAATGGCATCCAGCGCATCGGATTCAGTTCCACGGGTTCGATTTATGGAGAAGCCGGGACCATACCGACGCCGGAAAATGCGCCGTTTCCGGTGCAAACTTCCCTGTATGCGGCTTCGAAGCTGGCCGGCGAAGGTTTCATCAATGCTTATTGTGAAGGCTACGGTTTTGAAGGCTATGTTTTCCGTTTTGTCTCCATTCTCGGTGAACGCTATACGCACGGCCACGTCCTCGATTTCTACAAACAATTGGTCATCCACCCCGACCATTTGAAAATTCTCGGCGATGGTTCGCAACGGAAATCCTACCTCTATGTTGGTGATTGTCTCACAGCCATGCTTCAGGTCATTGCGCAAGGCGTGGCGAAAAAAGCCAAACATCGCGTTGAAACCTACAATCTCGGCACCGATGAATATGTTCAGGTCAACGACTCCGTCCGGATTATCTGCAATCTGCTTGGGCTCAAGCCCAAGCTGGAATATTCCGGCGGCAACAAAGGCTGGGTGGGCGACAATCCGTTCATTTTTCTCGATACCACGAAAATCCGCGCCACCGGTTGGAAAACCACGCTGACTATCGAGCAAAGCATTGTGCGCACTTTGCAATGGCTTCAAAAGAATCCATGGTTGTTCCAACGCCGATGAACCTTGTCATCACCGGAAGCAGCAGCGGCATCGGCCGGTTTCTCGCGGATTCGCTCGCGAAGCGCGGTCATGAAATCTGCCGGGTCGCACGTTCGCCGCAGAGCGGCTTCAGTTTTCAATGTGACGTGTCGGACTGGCAGGCGCAGCAAATCTGTGCAGAGGGAATTGCGGCGAAATGGAATGCGGTGGACGGACTGATCTGCTGTGCCGGGACGCAGGAACCCATCGGGCCGGCGATGGAAACGGACCCTGCGGCCTGGCGTTCGGCGCTGGCGGTGAATCTCGACGGTACCTTTTTCTCCATTCGCATTTTGTTCCCCTTGCTGTGCCGTGCCCGACGTCGCGCGAAGGTGATTTGCTTTTCCGGCGGCGGTTCCACTGGCCCGCGCCCGAATTTCGCCGCGTATGGCACTGCCAAATCCGGCATCGTCCGCCTTGTCGAGACCCTCGCCGTTGAATGGGAGAAATTACCGGTCGACATCAATGCCGTCGCCCCCGGCGCGATTTTTACGCGCATGACGGAGCAGATTCTGGCCCGTGGCGAAAAACTGGCCGGAAAAAAAGAATTCGAATCTGCCAGTAATCTTTCACGCGACAATTCGGACAAGTTGAGCAAGGTGCTGGGTCTCGTGGAATTTCTGCTCTCGGAGAAGAGCGACGGCATCAGGGGCAAGCTTATCAGCGCGCAGTGGGATCCATGGGAAAGACTCCTGGAATACAAGTCCGATCTGAACAGTGACATTTATACATTGCGCCGCATCGTACCTGCAGACCGGGGAAAGCAGTGGAGCGCTCAATGAACTACGCCATCATCGGATGCGGATTGATTGGAAGGAAAAGACTCGCCGGATTGCCGGCGGATTCGAAACTGGTTGTTGCCTGCGACACGAACTTGGCCCGCGCCGAAGAGCTGGTGAAGCTCGCAAACACAGGTCGCGCCGTGACTGATTTCAGACAAGCCGTTGCTGATCCGCAGGTGGACGGGGTGATTGTCGCAACCATCAACTCCGCGCTCGCCGAAGTTTCTGCCGCCGCCATTCACTCCGGCAAACATGTGCTGGCGGAGAAACCGGCAGGTGTTTCCGTTTCCCAGGTTGAGGCGTTAATCGCGCTGGCCGAGAAGCACAACGTTTGCGTCCGCGTTGGCTTCAATCATCGTTATCATCCGGCCTTTATCCTGGCACGGGAGATTTTCAAATCCGGTGTGATGGGTGAATTAATGTTTATTCGCGCGCGTTACGGTCACGGAGGGCGCATTGGTTATGACAAGGAATGGCGCGCCGAACCGGAGCTTTCGGGCGGTGGAGAATTGATTGACCAGGGCGTTCATCTGATTGACCTGGCCGGCTGGTTCCTGGGTGATTTTTCCAAAGTGGAAGGCCTCGCCACAACTTATTTTTGGGATATGCCGGTCGACGATAATGCGTTTCTAAGCCTGCGCACAACCCGGGGCCAGATCGCGTGGCTGCACGTCAGTTGCACCGAATGGAAGAATCTTTTCTCATTTGAAATATACGGACGCAACGCCAAGCTGCACATTGAGGGCCTCGGCGGAAGTTATGGCCCGGAAAAACTGTATCATTACCAGATGAAAGCGGAAATGGGGCCGCCTGACACCAAGGTCTATGAGTTTTCCGGCCCGGACGGGTCATGGCGGGCCGAATTGGCTGACTTTGAGCGGGATGTCCAATTGAAGAAAAAATCGGATGCCGGGTTAAAAGAAGCGAAAACCGCCCTGCAAATCGTTGAGGAAATCTACCAGAAAAGCGGGTTTAACTTTGACTCCTCATCGACAAAACCTTAAATCGTTGTGCGCGAAACCCGGACATCAGTTCCCAATTTGAAATGATCATCGCACGCTCTCCACTTCGCGTCACACTCGGCGGTGGCGGAACGGACTTGCCGTCGTACTATCAAAATTTCGGCGGTTTTCTCATCGCTGCCGCCATTGACAAGTATGTTTACCTCACGCTCCACGACAACTTTACCCCCGATTTGATTCTGAAATATTCACGGCTCGAACGCGTGGCGGACGCGGGCAAGGTTGAACATCCGATCATTCGCGAAGCGTTCGCCATGCTCGAAATGAACGGCTGCGGATTGGAACTGGCTTCCCTGGCTGATATTCCCGCCGGTACGGGCCTGGGTTCGTCCGGCAGTTTTACGACCGCCTTGCTTAAGGTGCTGCACGCCTATAAGAAAAATCTTGTTCATCCCGCCGAGCTGGCCGCCCAGGCCTGTGAGATTGAACTCAATCGCCTCCGAGAACCCATCGGCAAGCAGGACCAATACATCGCCGCCTACGGCGGGGTCACCTGTTTCCAATTTGCGCCGGATGGCAAGGTGGCGGCGTGGCCACTGAAAATTTCCGATGAAACGCGCGACAACCTCGAAGATAATCTATTGTTATTCTTTACCGGATATTCGCGATCGGCCTCGGCCATTTTGAAAGAGCAGGACCAGAAATCAAAACAGTCGGATGCGGCCATGATTGAAAACCTGCACTTCGTCAAGGATCTCGGTTTGCAGAGCCGGCGCGCGCTTGAAGCTGGAAATTTGCCGGAGTTCGCCCGGCTCATGGACGTGCATTGGCAGCGCAAAAAACAGCGCAGCGGTGGCATGAGCAACCCGAAAATCAATGAGTGGTATGACCTGGCCACGGCCAATGGTGCGCTCGGCGGTAAACTCATCGGTGCGGGCGGCGGTGGTTTTCTAATGTTCTACGCCGAAGACAAAGCCCGGCTGCGCCAGGCCATGCGCCAGGCCGGCCTTAAGGAAGTCCGGTTCCGATTTGACTTCGAAGGCACCAAGCTGTTGATTTCGTGAGTGCGCCGCTCGAGATCCCTGTGGCCATTCTCGCCGGCGGGCTGGCGACACGACTGCGGCCCATTACGGAAAAAATCCCCAAATCCCTGATAGTGGTGGCGGGGAAGCCGTTTCTGGCGCATCAGCTGGAACTCCTGCGTTCGCGCGGCATTGGTCGCGTCGTATTGTGTGTCGGCCATCTGGGCGGGATGATTCAGCGCGAATTCGGAGACGGTTCGGCGTTTGGGGTACGCCTTGATTATTCGTTTGATGGTCCCCAATTACTCGGCACCGGTGGCGCGCTCAAACGAGCACTGCCGTTGCTGGGAGGCGAGTTTTTTGTGCTCTATGGCGATTCCTATCTGGCGGTGGAATATCGCCCGGTGGCGGAATTTTTCCGCCGCAGCCGCAAACCGGGTTGCATGACGGTCTATCGCAATGAAGGCCGTTACGACACAAGCAACGTTGTCTTCCGCGACGGTGAAGTCGCCGTTTACGATAAAAAAAATCGCCTGCCGGAAATGCGGCATATCGATTACGGATTAAGCCTGTTCAAGTCCGCCGTCTTCGATACGTACCCTCCGGACCTGCCGTTCGACCTGGCTGAAGTAATGGGCAAACTCGTTCGCGAAAAACAACTGGCCGGTTACGAAGTCCGCGAGCGCTTTTACGAAATGGGTTCGCCTGCGGGCTTGGCGGAGCTGGAAACGCTGTTACAATCAAAATCAACATGAGCTTTAGCCAACAATTCCTTGATGAAGTCCAAAAGGTTGTCGCCCGGTTAAACGTTGACGCCATCGAAAAGGCCGCCGATGAACTGGCGCGCGTGCGCGAACGCGGCGGGCGCTTGTTCATCCTTGGCGTTGGTGGCAGTGCGGGGAATGCCAGCCACGCCGTGAATGACTTCCGCAAAATTTGCGGTTTTGAGGCTTACGCGCCCACGGATAACGTTTCCGAGCTGACCGCGCGCACCAACGACGAAGGCTGGGCAACGATTTTTGCCGAATGGCTAAAAGGCAGTCGTCTGTCGGCAAAAGACGGTCTGCTGATTTTTTCCGTGGGCGGTGGTAATTTGGAGAAGAATGTCAGTCCGAATCTCGTCAGCGCCATTCAACTTGCTAAAAAGGCCGGGGCTTCCGTTGTGGGAGTGGTTGGTCGCGACGGCGGTTACACGGCCCACGAGGCAACGGCCTGTGTGGTTGTTCCGACGGTAAATCCGGCGCACGTCACGCCCCACAGCGAGGCGTTCCAGGCCGTTATCTGGCATTTGTTTGTATCGCATCCCAAATTGAAAGTCGCGCAGACCAAATGGGAATCCACCAAATAGATTTTTCGTAGCAGCCGACGCAAGGAGGCTCCAACATTTCCATTGAACCGGATTGAACCAACGAGTCAGAGCCTCCTCACATCGGCTGCTAAAAAATTGCGCCGTGCTGTTTTCCTCGACCGCGATGGTGTCATCAACCGTGCCTGGCAGCGGGATGGCAAACCGTATCCTTCGGCAACCTTGGGTGAATTTGAGATTTTCCCGGAAGTACCGGAAGCCTGCCGTCGCTTGAAAGAGGCCGGCTTTTTGCTGATCGTGGCCACCAACCAGCCGGATGTCGGTCGCGGTACTTTGAAACAGGAGGCGGTCGAAGACATTCACGCCGAAATGCGCCGGCGGCTGCCGCTGGACCGGGTGGAGGTTTGCTATCATCCGGGTAAAGGTCTGTCAGATTGTGATTGCCGCAAACCAAAGCCGGGCATGTTGTTGCGTGCCGCACGTGAACTGGGCATTGATCTGGCACAGAGCTGGATGGTGGGCGACCGCTGGCGCGACGTGGATTGCGGTCACGCCGCCGGTTGCCGGACCATTTTCATTGATCGCGGTTATGCCGAGGAATTGAAACAATCACCCGATTTTCGCGCTGAAAATCTGCTGGTCGCAGCCGAAATTATCCTCGTCCGCGCAAATTAAGTTGAAGATTCGTGCGATTGTTTTATCTTGTGAGCCACATGAAAAACCTGGCCAGCCTCAAAGTGAAAATTTTCGCGGATGGCGCGGATAAAGCCGGAATGCTGCAGTTGAACACCAACCCGCTCATCAAGGGCATGACCACCAATCCTTCGCTCATGCGCAAGGCCGGTGTGCATGATTACGAGGCGTTCGCGCGCGACATCTTGAAAAGCATCACGGAAAAGCCGATTTCATTTGAAGTCTTTTCCGACGAGTTTCCCGAAATGCGGCGGCAGGCGATGAAAATCAAAGACTGGGCCAGGAATGTCTATGTCAAAATTCCCATCACGAACACGCGCGCCGAGTCTTCCTTGCCGCTCGTACGCGAACTGGCTCAGGAGGGCGTGAAGCTTAATATCACCGCCATGTTTACCGAGGAACAGGTGACCGGCGTGGCCAAGGCGCTCAATCCCAAGGTGCCCGCCGTGGTGTCGGTATTTGCCGGCCGCATTGCAGATGTGGGAGAGGACCCGATGCCACACATGCGCAATGCGAATAAAATCCTCGCGGGGCTGCCACAGGCCGAGTTGCTTTGGGCCAGCGTTCGTGAAGTGCTCAATATTTTTCAAGCCGAGGAATGCGGCTGTAAAATTGTGACCGTGCCGCATGACATTCTGAACAAGGCGATGAAGCTGGTGGGAACCGGTTTGCCGGAAATGTCGCTGGACACCGTGAAAATGTTTGCCGTTGACGCCAAGGCGGCAGGATTTTCGTTGTAGTTTTATCGGGGCGCTAAATCAGCCTGTTCAACGTGTCGTAAACGTTTTCGATCGTGATGGACGCCATGCAGGCCAGCAGTTCTTCGCGCGTGCCTTTGATGTCGCCGCCGTCATAGCGGTAGTAGTCCAGATTCCGCCCGGCCACGGCGGGATTTTTTATCAGGGTGAAGGGATTGCCATAAGGCTGATTCGTCGGGTTCAGCGTCGGCGCCTCGATGATAATCTGGTTGGGTACCTTCATGGCCGCGGCGACGTGCATGAGCACCGTATCCACGCTCAGGAATGCACTGCACCGTTTCATCAACGCCGCCGTCTGCCTCAGGTTTTGGGTTTTGGCCTCCACCGTCAAATCCGGGTTCGCCTGCGCGAGTACCACCGGATGGTCCTGGATTTCCTCCGGTCCGCCGAAAAGGATGATGCGGATATCCGGCCGTTTCTGGTTCAGCCGCCGCACCAAGCCGGCATAATTTTTCAACGGCCAGCGTTTGAGCCGAAGATTCTTGGTGCCACCGGAACCGACGTGGATGCCTAGAATCTTTTGGCCGGAGAAATTGTGTTTGGCCAGAAAATCGTCCCCCGACCGCGTATCCCCGGGTTCAAGAAAAAATTCCATTTCATGCGAGACCAGCTTTTTCTTTGCGCCAATCAACGTCAGCACGTCGAAATTATTGTCAATCGAGTGCCGCGAATAATCCTGCGGCAATGTCCCGGTAACCAGCAGCCGGTCGAGCCAGGTAAAATTTTCATATTCGTGGCTGATGCGCACCTCCGCGCCCGCCATCCACGCGGCCACCCGGTAGAGCCGCGGGCCTTGCGGGTGCGTATTGATGGAAAGCTGGTAACGCTCCCGTCGCAGCGACTGGAAGAATTGCATCACCTCAAGTTTTCTGCACTTCATCAGATCTTTCTGGAACACGCGGTTGACGTTGGGGTTGTGTTCGAGCAAATCCTTTGCTCCTGGCCATCTGACCAGCGCATCAATGGCCGCGCCGGGAAAATTCTCGCGCAACTCGCGGAACAGCGGAGTAGCGATGAGCGTGTCCCCGATGCCGGCAAGGGAAATGACCAGAATTTTCATTCGCGCCCGCGGAATGTGTTAAAGACTCGAAATCTTTTCCAGCAACGCCGTCGTCGATTTGCCGGGCACAAACGGAATAATCACGATTTTTCCGCCGGCGGACTCCACCACGCGGCGTTCATCCTGATTCAGTGTCTCCAGTGTGTAATCGCCGCCTTTGATATAAATATCCGGTTGGGCCATCGCCAAAAATTTCACTGCGGTTTTTTCCAGGAAAATGCAAACTCCATCCACGCTGGCCAACGCCGCCAGAACAGCGGCACGGTCTGCTTCCGAATTCACCGGTCGGCCTTCACCTTTCAATTGCCGCGCCGCATCATCACCGTTGACGCCTACGAGCAGCGCGTCGCCAAGGTTCCTTGCGGATTCCAAGTAACTCACGTGGCCCAGGTGCAGGATATCGAAACACCCATTGGTAACGACCAGTTTTTTGCCGTTCGCCCGCATGGCCGCTCGCCAGGTCGGCAATTTGTTCCGGGCAATAATTTTATCTCGGAAGTGCACGGCACAATTTTTGTCTACTGCCAGCCGCTTGGCAACGCTCATATTGACGCTTTCGCAGCAAGGCGATTTCCCAGTTCCGTTGCCACCCATTGCAGGTTTTGGGCGGTTTGTTTCAAGGCTTTCTCCAGCTCAACCGACGGAGGGTTGATAGCCAGCAAACGGTCAAAATATCGGTGCAACGGCACCCCCGCTCCCGGTGATATCTGGCCGGCCAGGCCTATCACCGGAATTTTTTTCTTATTTGCTCGCAAAGCGACACCGTAGGGTCCCTTGCCTAGTAATGTTTGTGCGTCCATGTGACCTTCACCTGTGATGACAAAGTCGGCTTCCGCCAAAGCTTTATCAAATCCGGTGACATCGAGGAAATGGTCTATTCCATTTATCAGTTTGGCATTCAACAATCCTCCCAAGCCGGCGGCCGCACCACCCGCCGCGCCCCCGCGTTTTTTTGTCGCCAAATCCTTGCCGGTCTTTTGGAGCACGACGTCGCGAAATCTCGTGAGGCCAGCTTCCAGTTTTTTAACGACTGCTTCCGTCGCGCCCTTTTGCGGACCGAAAAATTTTGCTGCACCTTCTTTGCCCAGCAACGAATTTTCCACGTCACATAGGACAATCAGGGTGCAAGGCGGGATTCTTTGATCCAGACCGGATAAATCAACGGATTCAAGGCCGGCCAGATCTGCCGGCAAGTTCGGTAAAATCTTTCCCCTGGCATCCAGAAAACGCACGCCCAGAGCCCGTAAAATGCCGGTGCCACCATCCACGGTGGCGCTGCCACCGATGCCGATGATGATTTTATCGACTCCCGCATCCAGCGTGCGTTGGATCAATTCACCGGTGCCGAAGGTGTTGGCATGCAACGGATCATACTCTTCCCGGCGCAACCGTCGCAACCCGGAGGCATCGGCCATTTCAATCACTGCCGTCCTGCCGCCGTCAATCAAACCAAACCCGGCGCGGATTTTCCGCCCCAACGGATCGTGGACTTCCGCGGGCACAATTTTGCCGCCGCATTTTTGGATGAGCAGGGCTGCGGTCCCATCTCCGCCATCCCCGACCGGAAAACATTCACAGGTACATTTTAATTTGCTCCGTTGCAATCCCTGTCGGACCGCTTCAGCCGCCGCCGTTGCATCCAGGCTGTTCTTAAAGGCATTCGGGGCAATCAGGATATGCACGGGGAGTTCAGGGTAAAACCAACCATAACAAATAAATCATCAACATCGAGACCAGCCCCATCAGCAGCGAAGCGACGGAATAGACCCTCAGCATGGTTTTTATATCCAACCCGGAGAATTTGGTTATGACCCAAAAGTAGGCATCGTTCACATGGGAAATCATCATGGAACCCGCGCCCATGGACAGCACGGTGAACAATTGGCCCTTCGCCGTCTCCAGGCCCAATGCCGGCAGCAGAGGTTGGATAATGGACGTCGCGGTGATAATAGCGACCGTGGACGACCCCTGTGCTGTTTTCAAAACCGAGGTGATCAAAAAAGGAAGCAAAATGCCCAGACCATTCAACGCCGATTCCTGGCCGAAGTGCCGGTCGATATGGGTGGACGCCAGAACTGCCCCAAAGGCCCCGCCGGCCCCGATGATGACCAGGATGCCGCCGGCTTTTTCCGCCGCTTCCTGTAACAAATGTCCGACAGTTTGTCTTTCCCAGCGCCGATGGCAATTAAATGCCAATAAAACGCCGATGGCCAGTGCCATTACCGGATCACTCAACGAAAGCAGCGCGGAAAGCCACCAGCCTTTCACGGCGGACATCTGTATGGTGAGAAAAGATCGGCCCGCAATCAAAGCGATCGGCACGACCACGGGCAGAAACGCCTTAATCACCGAAGGCGGTTGTGACGTTTCTTCGGCCAGAATTTCCTCTGCGCCGAGCGTCACAGTAATTTTTCTGCCGGTGAAATTGGCCCAAAGATAACCTGCCATTGTGGCTGGAATCGCTACCAGAATCCCGAGCGGAATCAATTTTCCGAAATCCACACCGAACACGCTGGCAGCGGCAGTTGCTCCCGGATGCGGCGGAATCAGGCAATGGACCGAATATAAACCAGCCGCCAGCGAAACCGCCATCGCCGCCATGGAGATACCGGTTCGCCGGGCCAGCGACCGGTTCAATCCGCTAAGTACGATGTATCCCGAATCGCAAAAAATGGGAAGACCCACGATAAAACCCGTGATGGTGATTGCCAGAGTCGCATGTCGTTCGCCCGTTTTTCGCAGAATGAAATCCGCCATCACCCTGGTGCTGCCGGTGTGTTCCAGCACAACCCCCAGGGCCGTTCCCAGAACGATGATCAGCCCCAGAGACTTCATGATATTGCCGAAGCCTTCCTTGATGGCATTGATCAGATCCGGCATTGGAATGTGAGTGCCCAATCCCACCACAAACGAAGCGATCAGAAGGGCAAAGAACGCATGGAGCCGGTATCTCGCCGTCAGCAGGATGATGACAAGAACGCCGGCAGCCAGACAAATCAACAACCCGGGCAGAGAAATGGTCATGGACCTTGATTCAATGGCGATTTAGTAATTTCCAGACACGCAACGCCTCGGTCGCGCCCCACGCCTGCGCGTCACATCCGCGTGGTGTATGCGGCGCATCGCCATCCAGAATTTCAGGAATCTGGCCGAGGCAGCCTTCGTTCATCAATTTTTCCATACTGCCCAGATAGGCTTTCGCAGTGGCCACTGCATCCGGGTCAAAATCCCACGCGCGGGCAAGCGCTTCACAGAAAATCGGAAACGTCCACGTCCACGCTGTACCGTTGTGATAAGCCGGTTTGCGGCGGGCATCTTCGTGGCCTTCATAACGCGGCCAATACGGCTCGACCGGGTTGTTCAAAAGCCCGCCGTCATTGCCGCGAACCGGCAAGGGTACGGACACCGGCAGCGGCGCCAGCGAACGTACGCCGCCGGGCACAACCAGATATTTCCGAGCTGCTTCGACGCAGCGTTTGGCGCGTTCGCCCGTCACCAGGCCGAGGCTAACGGGGAAAAGACAGTTGCTGCGAAGGGCATCGCTGGGTGTGGCATCACGGGCAATGACCCGCGGTCCGGCAAACAACACATCGGCGAACCAACCCCGGTCTCCCAGCCAGTACAATCTTTCAAACGAAGTGGTCGCCTGGTTGGCCAGATTGCGCCATTTTCCCTGTTCGGCGGGTGCGGAAATCCTTTCGAGCTGGCGCAAAAGCCGAATCCACAAAACCTGGATCTCCACCGGATAACCTTCGCGCGGTGAACCGGCAGGATGGTTCGTGTCCATCCAGGTGAAGTGGCCCGGGCTCCAGATCAGCGCCGAATCCGCGTCCATGCCAATGCCGTTGGCAGTACCGTGCGAATAACTTCGCGCGATGCTCGCCAGGACCTCGCGGAGGGTGCGGCCGGTGTCAACCGGCGCTGAATAAAAATCGTCAGGCGCCACTTGTGAAAAATCATCACAAGCCAGGGCGAACCACAGCGGCGCATCAGAGGTGTCACGGTTCGCGGTGTCATCGCCGTAAATCGCGTTGGGCAAAGTGCCATCTTTTTCGAACTTCGCGAATGTGAGCAGGATTTGCCTGACGTCCTCGGTCATTCCATCAGCCAGCAGACCACGCGCACAGATGAGCGTATCCCGTCCCCAGTCCAGAAACCAGGGATAGCCGGCGATGACCGTTTTGCCCTGGTCACGGCGGACGACAAATTGTCGGGCGGCATGGAGAAGACGCTTTTGAAACTGACTTTCTTGAGCACACCCCTCGCCCCGTCTCTCTCCCTGCGGGTCGGAGAGGCGGTGGCCGGGGGCCGGGTGAGGGGATTCATCCCTTTCTGCTGTTACCACGAGCGTAACGTTTGCGCCTTTGGGCAATGGAATTTCAAACCAGCCCGGACTGTAAGCGTCACCACTGCCGGTCTGGCCGCGGCTTTGCTCGACCGGATGCGGAATGTTCTCACACCACTCCGGCTGCGGATGATATTCGCCGGCATCCGCGAACACGCGCAGTTGACGATCGGGCGCCGGCGTGAACGAAAAACCAGTCGGAGTGACGCACCCTGCCTCGGCCAAAGTGTGTATGTTGTTCGAAAAATGGTAATCCGCATCGCCGTTGCGTTTGGTTTCCTGGTGGAAATTCCGATCTTCGATGTCGAATCGCACGGTCAGTCGCACATCGGCATCCGCCGGCAATTGTTTGCCACTGGCGCGTTCGGCAGTCGGCCGGCTGAACTGCAGTATCGTCGTGTTTTTGTCCGCGGGCATTTCAGCGCCCAACTGAATTTCGACGGTGCGCCCGTCGCCGGCGTCGGCGACGAACTGCCAGACAGCCGGTGGGCCCGCCTGGAACGATGACAGGCTTTTTGCGTCGAGGGGCGAAAGAAAACCGTCGGCATTCACCCAGGCCCGGATGCGTTTGACCAAAACGTGGCGGTCCACCGGCACACCCGGATGCAGATTCGCACCGAGCACACAGTCGTATTTGGAGTTGACCCGGCCCAGGTCCACGCAAAGGCGTGCCATGCCGCCTCTGCCGTTGGTCAGCAGCACGAGGTCCTGCGGTCCCGGATTTCCGGTTTCGAATTCCGGTTCTACCGGGAGAAAACGGAGAGCCGCGGAGACCCTTTGCGAAGTCGCGGCGTAACGTTCCAAAACCAAATCAGCCGCCGCAGCCTCCGACCGCGGCGGGAAACAGGCGACATAGCTGTTGCGAACGGCGATGGATTGAACATGTTGCGGCGTCGGCCCTGTACCATTCCCGTTTCTGATTTTCAGCGTGGCTCGAAATGGCGCGCTTTCTTCAATCAGCAACCAATGGCCGGGCGGCACCGGTGTAATCCGACGATGGTCGAGCAAGGTCCACACGATGACGCGTGAATAAACTGACTGCGATTCACAGTCGGATAACAATTGGGATAAGGGTGTTTTGGCGCCACACGCAGCAAACGCGGCGGCCGCGGCCAGGAAATCTTTTGGCGAGCGTTCCACTTGTTCGGCGAGTTGGCGCCAGTCGGCATTGTCAATGGCTTCGGCCGGGACAATTTTGCCCAGTACCGCCGTGGCCCAGGCGGCTTGGGCGCGGAGGCGACGGTAGGTGTCGCCGTTCAATCCATGTGGTGGCAAGGTTGGCGCCAGGCAATAACATGTCCCCGCCGGCAGGCTGATCATGATTTGGTCACCGGCCACAACCATTTTCGGCAACGGTTGGCCGAGTAATTCAAATTCACAAGCCCGAACCCATGGTTCCGGGTTCGTGAAGGTGATGGAGTTTTCCGTCTCGACATCGGTGTTGACCAGGACGAGAACCGCATCCTTGTCTTCGGCGGATTCCCGCAACAAGGCATATACCGGCGAATCCGGTGCACTCAAACGTGTGAGCTTTGCGCCATCAAAGAAGCAAGGATGGCTGGTCAACAGCCGGTTCAATTGCGCCAGATCGGGGACCAGGTTGTCGGGACTGTCCCAGGCCAGTCCAGTGCAGTCGTGAACCTTGATTTTCTCGGCCGCGAGCCATTCCACGCCGCAGGTGAAACCGAACCCGCCGCTGAGGCTGGTCAAGGCGCAGAGACGGTTGCGCAGCAGCGACCACGCGCGGCCACGTTTGGCGAGCCGTTCATTGTCATGCGTTTCGCTGTAATGCAGGTAAAGCCCGACGCGCGCGCTTTGGCGTAACGCGTAGTCAAGATAAGTGGCTACCTCCCGCCCGGAATAATTTTGAAACAGTTCGGAGTAAGCCCATTGCATGCCCCCTTCGGTGAGCAGATTTTCCGTGGCTTCCCAGGAACCCCCCAGACCTTCGAGCAAAAAGATGGCCTCGGGGAATTCCTCCTGAACGCGGGCGATGATGTATTGCCAGGCGGGCACGGGAATTTTGTAGCCGGCGTCGCAGCGATAACCGTCCACCCCGCGGCGGCACCACGTGACCAGCGCCTCTGCGATAATATCCCAGAGCACCACGCCGTCCTGTTTCAGTTCCACCAGATCACCCCAGGTGACGCCCCAGGCCCCGGGGCTGGCAAAAGCACCGCTGGGGTCGCGCAGGAAAAATTCAGGATGATTTTCCTGCAGGACGGCCCCCCAGCCGGTGTGATTGATCACGATGTCCAGAAATACCCGTGCCCCGAGCGCATGGGTCGCAGCGGTGAGCTCACAAAACTGATCAATCGCGGTGGTACGATGATCAAACTCGGCGAGCGCCGGGTCGATGGCCGTCAGATCCAGCGCAGCGTACGGACTGCCAAATCGCCCGAACCGCGCGTAAGTTGTCGGCGTGGGATGCACCGGCATCAAATGCAGGATGCGACAACCGAGCGTTTGTACAATGTGCGGCAACTGCCGGGTCAAGTCGCGCAATTTGCCGGAGGGTGGAATAACGGTGTAGCCCTGGGAATCGAAGGGCGCGAGCTGAAAATTCAATTGTGGGTCCACGGCAACCGCTGCGGCCCGCGTCGCTCCGAAAAGCCGGGTGAAGGCGCAGTAAACGGTATTCGCCGTCCGGCAAAAATCCGGATGAACACTGATGCCCACGTCGGGTCCTTCCGGCCAGTGCTGCCAGCCTCGGGCGTCCAGCACATAGGGTTTGGCTTTAAAAAAACCGGCCTCGGCGAGCGGCAATTCGATTTCCCAGGCGTCGCCATTTTTTTGCATGGGTATGTCGTGCCAGGAAGTCCCGGCCTGACCGGTTCCCCCGGCATGGGCGGCTATAATTTCGCGGCGCCGGGCCGGGTTGCGGCCGAGGTTGGTCCGAAGCAACCCTCGCCAGCCACCGGGTGTGCCCCCCGTCGGGGCCGGTTTGGGGAGCGGCGGGCCGGCATGCAATGTAAAACGGACGCGATCACCCACAAAACGCACCAACCGTTCACCGGCGGCGGGCGTCATGATTGGCATGGGCCTCTCCACGGGCGGCTTTTTAGCACGAAAAGAGGAGAATTTAAATCGTAAAAGTGGCATTATGAATGCCTTTAATTGTGGATCTGCGTACCACGGGAATTGGCCGCCTACAACGTTCAAGCTGGCAGGAAAATTGCTGAAAAAGTGTGTCTTACCGCATGTGCTGGGTGAGAATTACCGTGGTGGATTTCGAGGCATGGCTATCGCGACGTTAAATGCAAGTGAAGAAGCTCAATTGCAGCAGACAATTGAGATGTTTGAAGTCATTGTCCAATCGCAGCCGAACGATTGTCAGTCGTTGGAAATTCTCAAGGAGGCCTACACCAAACTGGGTCGCGAACCGGACATCGTCAACACCTCCAAGCGCATCGCGCAGGCTTACCTGCAAATGGGACAACTTTCTTCGGCCATTTTGGAATACGAGACAGTTTTGCAGCGCCGCCCGAACGACACCGATGTGCAGTTGGCGTTGAAACAGATCGAGGACAAGGCCAACAACGTGGCCGTACAACAAATCGTGGGCGTGGAGCCGACGGCACTGACGCCTTCCTCCGACACGGCTCGATTCCGAAAGAAAACACGCACGGCGGAAGAAGTAGATGACGGCCGGAAGGCGATGCATAAAATTTTCGTTGAAGGCCGCCTGATCAATGCCGGCGATTTCGATTTGTCGTGGCGATCGCCGGATTTGACCCAGCCGCCCACCGACGTGATCGAACCTTTCATTCACGCGCTGGCGGAAAAAGGTGTTTTGCCGGTCGAAAAATCCCTCAAATTGCTGTCCGACAAATCGCGTCTGGCCTATCTGCCGCTCGACAAATATGAGCTGGACATGGAATTGGCGCGAGGTTTTCCCATGGCGGTTTGCCGCCGCTGGTGTCTGCTGCCCTTCGATCGGATGAGCAAGGGAATTTTGGTGGCGACGGCGAATCCATTCAACCAGCAAGCAGCCAAGGAATTGTCCGAGACCACCACCAACCGGCTGCTCTGGTATCTGGCGTCACCGGCCGAACTGATGCTGCATATCCGCAAAGCCTTCCGTTAAGACCATGGCCAAAGTCAAATCATTCGGAGAACGCATCGCCGACGCCCTGGTCGAGGATGGCTTGTTGACTTCCCAACAGGTGGAATCGCTCCTGGAGGAGCAAAAGAAAGGCGGCACGCGGCTCGTCAAACTGATTATCGAGAAAGCCTATGTCAGCGAACAGGATTTGACGGTATCCATGGGCCGGGTCCTGAATGTGCCTTCCGTCAACCTCGCCCGACTGAGCGTCCCCCTCGAAATTGCCGATCTCCTGCCGCGGGAAGCCGCGCACAATTACAAGGTGGTTCCCGTATCCCGGCTGGAAAACAAGCTGTTTCTGGCGATGGCCGACCCGTTGAACGTACTCGCCCTCGATGACGTCAAGCGCCTTACCCGCCTCGAGATTGCCCCGCTGATCGCCTCGGAAAAAGCCATTTTGGACAAACTGGCTGCCATCGATTCCGCCAAGGGCAGTTCGATGGAAGACATCATTCAAGACGCGGAAAAACTGCGCGAGAGTGAGGAGGACGCTTCGATCGAAACGATTAAAGAGACGCTCGAAGAGGTCAATCTCGACCAACTGGCCGCCTCCAGCGGAGAGGCGCCGGTTATCAAGCTCGCCAACCTGATCGTCGTTCAAGCCATCAAGGATCACGCCAGTGACGTGCATCTGGAGCCGTTCGAAAAAACGATGCGGCTGCGCTATCGCGTTGATGGTGTGTTGATTGATGCCACCCCGCCACCCAAGCAAATGCAACTGGCCCTGGCTTCGCGCTTCAAAATCATGAGCAGTCTCGACATCGCCGAGCGACGCTTGCCGCAGGACGGCCGCATGCGGGTGCGGGTCAGCAGCAGGGACTTCGACTTGCGCGTTTCCGTGCTGCCCACCGTGCACGGTGAAAAAATCGTGTTGCGCGTACTCGACAAGACCAATCTTTCCGCGAGCATCGACAAACTCGGACTGGATGTTGAAACCTTCAAACAAGTCAAGGCCGCCATCGAAGCACCGCACGGTTTAATTCTCGTTACCGGCCCGACCGGCTCGGGCAAAACCACGACGCTTTATTCCGCGTTGAACGAACTCAACAATCCCATCTACAACATTGTTACCGTTGAAGACCCGGTGGAATTTCAGGTTCCCGGCATCAATCAAGTGCCGACCAAAAAGGAGATCGGCCTGACTTTTGCCAACGCCCTCCGTTCCATTCTGCGCCAGGATCCGGACATCATCATGATCGGGGAAATCCGGGACACGGAGACCGCTGAAATCGCCATCGAAGCCGCGCTCACCGGCCACCAGGTCCTCAGCACCATGCACTGCAATGACGCGCCCGGTGCCATCGCCCGCCTGGATGACATGGGCATCGCACCCTTTTTAATCTCTTCGTCGGTGATTCTTTCGTGTGCCCAGCGCCTTATCCGCCGCATCTGTCCGCACTGCAAAGAACCGGTGACGTATCCTGCTCGGATGTTTGAAGATCTCGGCATCGATCCCGCCTCGCTCAATGGCGCGCAACTTTACCGCGGACGCGGCTGTGAACGCTGCAAGAATTCCGGGTACAGCGGGCGCATGGCCATCATTGAAGCCATGACCATCTCCGATCAAATCCGCAAACTCATCATTGCCCGCGCCAACACGCGGGAGTTGGGCAAGGTGGCCATCAGCCAGGGCATGCGCACCTTGCGAATGGTCGCACTGGACCGCGCGCGCGAAGGCCTTTCCACGCTGGAACAAGTCATGGTGATGACCTCGTCACACTGATGGGCGTCACCGGTCAGAATTTACGCTGAGGAATGGCGAATGGTTGCGGATTGGGTGACGTCCAGGGGGCGGGTTGCGGCGCCCAGGCCGGCGTGAGCGAGGATTGAGTATCGGCCTGGCGGGTCACACCCGGCAGCTGCGTCAAAGGAGCCGGTTGACCAATTCCACTGGTTAAGGGGGCAAACGAGGCGCCAATGGGATTAACCAACGGCTGCGTGGAATCCGAAGCCGGCAGGATGATCTGCGATTTAAAAGAGGTGGTGTTGTCCGGCGCAGTCGTAGCCGCAGTAACAGGCACAAAACCCGGATTAAGCATATGTTGGAACTGGTCCATGTCCGCCTGTTGTTGCACGGAGTTGACGGGATTCGCAATTGGTTGTGGCGCGGGGGTGCCCAGTGTGGTCGGCCAGACGGAATCCTGGTCCGGGCTCGCAAACAAACTGTTCGCCAGCACCGTATTTGGCGCAGCATTTAAAGGCTGGCTGGCAGCGGCGGGTGACTGCAGGTCGTCCAAACCGCTGTTGATCAGATCAGGAGAATTGTTGTCGCTGTTTGTCCGTCCGTTTTCGTCTCCCCAAAAATTCCGTGACCGGGACGAATTCACCTTTGACCTGGGGTTCATACTCTGGCCTTCAAGATAGCGTTCCAAGGGTGTCAGGTTGTCCGGTTGACCATCCCGGTTGCGTCTCCCGGTTGACGATTCCTGTTCCGGAACCACCCCCATGATCTCCGCAGGCGTCTGAAAAACCCAATCCGCATCGTCACCGGATTTCTTTGGGAGTCGGCGTCCGGTGTACGGCATGGGCGCCGGGCCGAAGTTGAACGACGGCACCGGCGAGGTGTCTTGAAAGAGGTTTTGAAAATTCGCCGGCGGCACCGGTCGGGTGGAGAGCGAGGTCACGTTGGAGGAAACTCCGCCGTTGTCTGGCGTTGAAAAAATTATGGGTTTCCAGGCATTCGTCGCCGGCGGTTCCGCCTGAACCGATGGCACCCCGGCCAGGACCGCCAGCACCAAAAGCGGTGACCATCTTGAACCAGAGGGGCGGCTATCCATTCAACCTTCACCCTACCGCAGATTGGCGCGTGCGTCAAAACGGATTTACTGCCGCTCGTATTCGCCTTTGCTGACTTTTTTGAGCACGGTAAAGCCGGCTTTCTTAGCATCCGAAATGGACAGCGGCTTGAGTTTTTGCGGCGAATTAAAGGTGGAAATGATCTTGCGGACCGGTTTTCTGCAGGCCGGACAATTCGTCAAAGGCTTGGCCGAGAGCGGCCGGTGCAGCGTGAACCGCCCGCCGCACACCTTGCACTCGCCGTCGCACAACTCGTATTCGTAAAGCGGCATGAGACAAATTTCGATTTTCGATGGATGATTGTCGAATGAAAATTGAGTAGAATTGCCAGTGATGAACACGACGGCATCCCGGACTCCTGGGGTTTTTCTGACTGCTGAATGGCGCTACCTGGCGATGCTCAATTACGAAATTGATTCAGCTGCGCTCGCACCTTTCGTTCCAACGGGCACGGAATTGGATTTTTGGAACGGCAAAACTTACGTGAGCGTCGTTGGCTTTCTGTTTGAGAACACGCGCGTTGGCGGTATACCAATCCCGTTTCACCGCAGCTTTGAAGAAGTCAACTTACGATTTTACGTCCGGCAAAAGACCGGCGAAGGTTGGCGGCGCGGCGTCGTTTTTATCAAGGAATTGGTTTCACGAAAGGCCGTAGCTCTCATCGCGCGGAAATTTTACAGCGAAAATTATCATGCCTTGCCAATGGCGCATCGAATTGAAAAATCCGGAGAGGAAATTAAATCCGTTGCCTATTCCTGGCGGTTAAGCGGGAGAGAAAATTGTCTAAAAGTGGCTGTGTCCGGCTGTGTCCGGCCGCCGAGGGAGGATTCATTACCGGAATTCATCACTGAGCATTATTGGGGCTACGCAAGACAGCGCGACCGCTCGACGGTGGAATATCGCGTCGAGCATCCGCGCTGGTGCATTTGGGAAAACGCGGCGGCGGAGCTTTGCTGCGACGCGGCCAGTTTGTATGGCGAAAGTTTCCGCGAGATACTGAATCGACCTTCGGCTTCGGCTTTTCTCGCAGACGGTTCGGAAGTAAAAGTTTATCGAGGAGCCATGCTGACGGCATGAACGAAGCCAAAACCAATCCGGCCGGTTGGATTCTCTATGACGATTCCTGCGGATTTTGCCGGCGGTGGATCCCGTTCTGGGAAAAAACCTTGCGAGAGCGTGGTTTTGAAATCGCCCCGCTCCAAGCCGATTGGGTCAAAGGAAAATTACGGTTGAAGGAGGATGATTTGTTACAGGATTTGCGCTTATTGCTCGCGAACGGCGAGCAGATCCAAGGTGCAGACACCTACCGTTACGCGATGCGACGCATTTGGTGGGCATATCCAGTTCATCTGTTTTCCATTGCGCCACTGACCGGAAAAATTTTCGACTGGGGTTACCAAAAATTTGCCGCCCACCGCCATCAAATTTCGCGCGCCTGCAAATTGTAGTTTTTCCAAATCGGCCTTACCGCCTTTTATTTCTTCAAAAACGCGCTGAACAAATCAATCGGCAGCGGGAGGAAGGTGGTGGTGTTGTGTTCGCTGGCCATTTCGCGCATCGTTTGCAGATAGCGCAATTGCAGGGCAATCGGTTCCTTGCTGATCAAGGCGGCGGCCTGCACCATTTTCTCGGCGGCCTGGAATTCGCCTTCCGCGTTGGTAATTTTTGCGCGGCGTTCGCGTTCGGCTTCAGCCTGTTTGGCCATTGCGCGCTTCATGCTGTCCGGCAGCGCCACGTCCTTGATTTCGACGGCGGTGACCTTGATGCCCCATGGCTCGGTCTGGCGGTCGATGATTTCCTGCAACTTCTGGTTGATGACGTCGCGTTGCGAAAGCAAGTCGTCCAGCGACGCCTGGCCCAGCACGCTGCGCAGCGTCGTTTGGGCGATGAGCGAAGTGGCTTTCCAGAAATTTTCCACCTTTACCACCGCGTCCATCGGATTGATGACGCGGAAGTAAACGACCGCGTCCACGGTCGCCGGTACATTGTCCTTGGTCATGATTTCCTGTTTCGAAACGTCAATGGTGACGACCCGCAAATCCATCTTCACGATGCGGTCCACGATGGGGATGAGGAAAATTATCCCCGGTCCTTTCGCGCCCAAAAGCTTGCCGAGGCGGAAAATGACGCCGCGTTCGTATTCGCGCAGGATGCGGAGTGCCTGCGGCAAAATAACAAGCAGAACGATAAAAACCGGGACAATAATAGCGAGTCCGCCACCGACGAGGCGTTCGATTGATGGTTGGTCCATAATTCCTTCTTGGTTAATGTGTTTTTGGTTGCACTCTCAAAGTCAGCCCGTCAATCGCAACGATTTCCACCGGCTGGCCTATTTCAATCGTCGTTTCGCTCACGGCATTCCAGTTTTCGCCTTCGATGAACACCTTGCCGCCGGTCGCGTCAATTCGTGACAGCGCGTTGACCGTTTTGCCGATCATTGTTTCCATGCCGGCGCGTTTTGGCAAAAATTGCGCGCGAATACCTTTGCTGACGAAGAAGACGAAAAATGCCGCGGTGACGAGTGTCGTTGAAATCACCCAGGTCATGGGTAAATGATAGCCGGCCGGCTCATGATTGAACAGCATCAAGACGCCCAGAAAGAAAGCGATGATGCCGCCGCCGGTCAAAACGCCATGCGTTGGCGCAAAAATATCGATGATGAACAACGCGACGGCCAGAACGATCAGGGCCACCCCGGCCGCGTTGAGCGGCAGGGTTGCCGACATGTAGAGCAGCAAAATCAGAGCGAGCGCGCCCGCCACCCCCGGAAAAATCGCGCCCGGATGGCTCATCTCGGCGATGATGCCATAAATTGCGACGAGCATAAGGAGCATCATCACTTCCGGCTGCCAGAACAATTGGAAAAATTTTTCACCGGGGCTCATCGGAATTTCCACGACGCTTGCGCCCGCGGTATGCAGTATTTTGTCGCCGGCCTTTTTCCCATTCAATTTCAGCAGCAAATCGGGAACGTTGGTCGCGATCAAATCTATCACCTTCATTTTCAGCGCTTCCTCGGATGTGATGGCCTTGCTTTCCGTGACGGAGGATTTGGCCCATTCGACGTTGCGATGCCGTTTTTCGGCGATGGTCTGCATCACCTTGGTGTAGGCGTTGCCGATTTTTTGCATCATGATGCTGTTGGTCGTTTCGCTTTCGTTTTCCAGTTCGACCGGATGCGCCGCGCCGATGGTGGTATGCGGCGCCATCGCCGCGATGTTCGCCGCGAGCGTGATATAAACGCCCGCGCTGCCGGCCATGGCGCCTTCCGGCGCAACATAGACGACGATAGGCACAGGCGATTCATAAAAATCCTGCACGATGTCGTCCATGGAATTAGCAAGGCCGCCGGGAGTGTTCAATTGGATGATGAGAGATTCATCGTCCTGTTTGGCGGCCACATCAATGGCGCGCGATATATAATTTGCCGTGGCCGGGCCGATGGCGCCATCAATTTTAATCAAACCTACTTGCGCCGCCGGCGCCGCCGTGCTCAGAAGCAGCCCCGCAATCAAGATGAAACCCCAATGCTTCATGACTTTTCCACTTAAAAGCCACGCTAACAGAAAGTGTCGCTTCTGCAAATTAAATTCGCCATCTCCGGTAGTTCGCCGGCCGTCCGTGTTCCAATAAAGACATTGACCTGGCTGCATTTCCTCTGCCAGCGTAACCAAGGTTTTCAGGAACCGGCATGACAAATCCGCCAACGTCTGAAATCGGCGACCGCGAACTGGTAAGCCGTGCCCAAACGGGCGAACTGGATGCCTTCGAGACCTTGACCACCCGTTACGAACAGCGGGTCTATTCACTGGCCCAGCGAATGTTACGGCAGGAGCAGGACGCCGAAGATGTGACGCAGCAAACCTTCCTCAGCGCCCTGGAAAACCTGAACGGCTTTCGCGGTGAGGCCAGTTTTGCCACCTGGCTGTTCCGCATTGCCACCCACGCGGCGCTCAAGGTCATTCGCAAGCGCAAGGGGTTGAAAACCGTCTCGTTGGAGGAAGCGACCGAAGGAGCGGACCGCGGTGATTCCGTTCCGCATCCGGAATTCATCGCCGATTGGCGGCAGTCTCCGGCACAACTGGTTTCCAAGCGGGAAATCCAACGTTTGCTGGACGAAGCCCTGTCCCGGCTGGACGAAAAACACCGGCTCGTATTTCTCCTGCGTGACGTGGAAGGGCTGTCCGTGAAGGAGACCGCCGAGGCCTTGGAAATAACTGAGGCCAACACCAAGGTGCGGCTGCTCCGCGCGCGCCTGCAATTGCGTGAGCATCTGACTCGAACCCTTGGCGATCCGGAAAAGCAATTGATACAGAAACATGACCACCCGCATTGAACTTGCAACAATCTCTCGATTGGAGCGCCGGCATCTTGCCGGCGTTCCCGGGAAGTTCACGGGCCGGCTGGTAAAGCTTGTAACCTTTTTAAAAGTCGGGGCTCGAAAGCATTGAAACACGATACACCATGAAGTGCGAAGACCTGTTGGCGATGCTGAATGAATATGTTGACGGCACGATTGATCCTGCGGTGTGCAAGGATTTTGAGCATCACATGGCCGGCTGCAACCCCTGCCAGGTGGTCGTGGACAACATTCGCAAAACCATCACCTTGTACAAGGAAGGCAAACCGTACAGATTGCCTGTGGCATTCCGCAACCGCTTGCATGGCGCCCTCCGGCAGCGCTGGAAAGAGACGCATAGCGAGCCGTAAAGTGAGAAACGTCGAGCATGAGTTGGATTTCCATTTTAATCATTGTCCTCTTCCTCGCGGCATTTTTTGGCCTTAAACGCCTGGGCTTGGTTTCTGCCGGGATCGCGCGGAAATACTTGAAGGAAGGCGCCTGGGTGGTCGACGTGCGCAGCGCCGAGGAATTCCGGGCCGGTCACCTGCCCGACGCTGTGAATTTCCCGTTGGGTGAATTACAAGACTGCCTGCCCCGGCGCGTGTCGGACAAAAACCAGGTTCTGCTCCTGCATTGTCTGAGTGGCATGCGCAGCGGGATGGCCCGGCGGGCGCTCAAAGCCATGGGTTATACCAGGGTCTTCGACCTCGGCTCGTTGGGCCGTGCCCAAAAAATCGTCGGCCCTGGCGGCAGCACATAAACGGAGTTGGAATGGACGCTGCTTTTTGGAACGACCGCTACACTTTTCCCGGCCATGTTGATGGTGAGGCGCCCAATGCGTTTGTGCGAGAGGTTGCGCGACAAATTCCCGCCGGGCCGGTGTTATGCCTGGCCGAAGGCGAGGGACGTAATGCCGTTTATCTCGCCACGCTGGGCCACCGTGTTACCGCCGTGGACCAATCGGAAGTGGGTCTGGCCAAAGCCCAACGGCTGGCCAAAGCGCGCGGCGTAAGAATCGAAACGCTGGTGACTGATCTCGCCCATTATATCATCCCCGCCGGCGCGTGGGCGGGAATCGTCGCGACCTTCGCGCACCTGCCGCCGGCCTTGCGGCGGCGCGTTCACGGTGCCGTCGTGGCGGGATTGCGACCCGGCGGTGTTTTTATTCTCGAAGCCTACACGCCGGCGCAATTGTCGTTCGGTACCGGCGGGCCAAAATCGCCCGAATTGCTCATGACCCTGGCTGCTCTCCGTGACGAGCTTTCAGGATTGGAATTGCT
Organism: Candidatus Acidiferrales bacterium; assembly: GCA_035499615.1. GTDB lineage: Bacteria > Verrucomicrobiota > Verrucomicrobiia > Limisphaerales > UBA11358 > UBA11358. The sequence continues at coordinate 43,860 of DATJYM010000341.1, forward strand.
GGTCGCGCATGAGATCGAGCGCGACGTCGTCGAAGGTAATGGGCACACCGGCCGCGGTGCGGTGGTGCAAATTCTTGCCCGCCGGCATGAGTGACAGTTTTGCTCAACGTGGCGGCTGGTGGGTGGTGGGACAGTCCCTGCTTATTTCGGTCATCGGAATCCTGGGTGTAGCCGGTCGCACGACCTTGAACCTACCGGCAAGTTTCATTGGCGGTCTGGTTCTGCTCGTGATTTCCGCAGTTTGTGGCGTCGCCGGACTGCTGGCCCTGGGGCCAAACCTGAGCCCATTCCCCAAACCATCCGCAAACACACAGTTTGTCCAGCGCGGCATTTATGGTTTGATTCGGCATCCACTCTACACTTCCGTCTTTTGCGCCGCCCTGGGGTGGTCGCTGGTCTGGCAAGGCTGGGCGGCCCTGGTCATTTCATTGGCGCTGGGTGTTTTCTTGGATGCGAAAGCGCGCCACGAAGAGCGCTGGTTGCGGCAGCAATTCCCGGATTACGCAACCTATGCGCAACAGGTTCGGCGATTTATTCCGTGGATTTACTGACATTCGACAAGCCCTGAAGCTGAATTCTTTCATTGCGGTCGCTTGCGGTTCTGCCGCCTTGTAACCTCTTTCCGGTTTGTGGCTCCCTATGGCTTGAAGGATTGTCTGGAAAGACGCGAAAATGAAGATTGTTGTCCAGGAAACAGGCGCTGAGAAGGAAGCCGGACCATGTCGGCATTAATACCTTGTATATTGATCGGCGGTGGTCTTGGGGCGGTGCTCGGTCGGTTTGGCAAACGTTCCGCCGGCAATTGGCCGTTGCTCGCAAACTGGCGTCGCGGCGCGCTTTCCGGCGCGCTGGTTGGCGCCATGTTGTTCTTCGTTCCCGGCCTTGGCTGTTCGGCGGCGATGAACCAATCTACCGCGAACGTGGAGCGCATCACTGAAACGAATTTTGATGCCGTAGTGCAAGACTCCCCCAAGCCGGTGGTGGTGGATTTTTATGCGACCTGGTGCGGCCCCTGCAAAGTGCTTTCGCCCATGCTGGACAAGCTGGCCGCTTCGTTCACCAACGAAATCAAATTCGTCAAAGTCAACGTGGACGAAGCCCCCAACCTGTCTCAGCGTTTCAACATTCAAGGCATTCCCACGCTGTTGGCTTTCAAAAACGGCAAGATCGCGGACCGTGTTGTGGGATTGCTGTCGTCCGACGAATTGAAATCGCACCTGGAAGCCCTGGCGGAAACCAACGCCTCCGCGAGCGATTCGCACTAATCCCTCCACAATTCCGTCGAGTCCGCGGTTGTAACTTTTCCGCCGCTCCCGGCTCATTAACAGGAGGCAAACATAAACCGTCTGAAGTCATGAAAAGCATTGTTGAACTGAACAAAACGAATTTTGAGCGGGAAGTGCTAAACGCCGTCGGTCCGGTTTTGGTGGATTTTTACGCGCCGTGGTGCGGACCCTGCAAAATGCTTGCGCCCTTCCTTGAGCAACTGGCGGTTGAATTCACCGGCCGAGTAAAGTTCGCCAAACTGAACGTGGATGGCGCTCCGGAACTGGCTGGCCCTTACGACATTAGCGGGGTGCCGACGATGATTTTGTTCCGCGGCGGGAACCCGGTTGACCAAATGGTGGGCCTCGCTTCGGCGAACCTGTTGAAAAGGTGGCTGGAAAAGGCCGCAAACGAAACGGTTATCGCATGACCGCATTGCGGAGGAACATAAAATGATTTTGCAAATGCTCATCGGTACCGTCGTGGGAGCGGTTCTCGGGTTTGGCTGGTACGAACTCGTCGGGTGCCGCACCGGCGCCTGTCCGTTGACAAGCAACCCGTTCATCAGCACTCTCTACGGCATGGTCGTGGGTGCGCTGGTGGCGACCAGTATTCATTCAACCTAAAATCAAAACACCCATGAAAATGCACCTGCTCATCCGCCGGTTCGCCGGCGCGTTCATCCTGGCCAGCCTGTTACTGGCTTATTATCAGAGCCATTACTGGCTCTGGTTTACAGCCTTCGTCGGTTTCAATCTGTTCCAATCCTCGTTCACCAACTTTTGTCCGCTGGAACTCATTCTCAAGAAGCTCGGCGTGGGACGTGATGCCGGAAGTTGCTGCGAGACCAAGCCGGCTCAAGCGGCATCGGGCAAATGACTCAAACCCATCGCACTACGGCCGCGCTATTGCTGGCAACATTCGCCTTGAGCGGCTGCAGCCGCCAGAACGTGAACACTTCCATTGAGGCCCTGCCGGCCGTCACCGTGCACGCCCGCGTGGTCGAGAGCAAAAGCCGCGTGGCTACGGAGGAGGTCGTGGGCACGGTGCGCGCCAAACTGCACTCCGTAATCGAAGCCAAGGTCAGTGGCAAGATCGAGCAGATGCTGGTCGCGCCCGGCCAGGAGGTGGGGGCCGGCGAGTCGTTGGTCCAACTCGATGCGCGTGAGATCCAGGCGCAACTGGATCAGGCCACCGCCGTTCGCCAGCAGGCCGAGAGCGATTTGAAACGTGCCACGGATCTGATGCAGCAAAAAATTCTTTCACCATCCGAATACGACAGTGCCCAATCAAAATTCCGCGTGGCCGATGCGGCGGCAACGGAAGCAAGAACCCTGCTCGGTTACACCCGGGTCGCCGCGCCATTTGCCGGGGTCATCACCCGCAAATATGCCGACGTGGGTGATCTGGCTGCTCCGGGCAAGCCGTTGCTGGAAATGGAGGATGCCCGTGATTTGCAGCTTGAAACCGACGTGCCGGAAGCAGTCATCGGCCGACTCGCGCTGGGCGACAAACTGGGCGTGCGCGTGTCCGGCACCAGTAACGAACTGACCGGCATCGTCAGTGAAATTGCCCCGTCCGCTGATCCCAACAGCCGCACGTTTCTGGTCAAGCTGAACTTGCCGGCGACGCCCGGTCTGCGCGCTGGCCAATTCGGCCGGGTAGCCGTGCCGGTGGGCGAAACCTCGGCGCTGCGTGTGCCCGCCACCGCCGTGTTGCAGCGTGGGGAGATGGAACTGGTCTTCGTCGTGGCCAACGGCCACGCACAATTGCGCATCGTTAAAACCGGCAAACACGTCGGCAACGAGGTTGAATTGGTTTCCGGCGTGGACGCGGGCGAACAAGTGGTCGCCGAAGGCGTATCGAACCTGCTGGATGGACAACCTGTCACGCTCCAGCCGTGAAAACCGGAGCTGACCCTACTTCCGCGCAATCCCTAGGTGTGGCCGGCCGCATTGCGCGGGCGTTCATCGATTCCAAACTGACACCGCTGATCATTATCGCCTCGGTGCTGCTGGGGGTATTCGCGGTGTTGATGTTGCCGCGCGAGGAAGAGCCACAAATCAAGGTACCCATGGTGGACGTGCTCGTCACCATGCCAGGCGCCGGCGCCAAAGAGGTCGAGGAACGCGTCACCCGGCCCATGGAAAAGTTGCTCTGGGAAATCCCCGGCGTCGAATACATCTATTCCACTTCCAGCGAAGGCCAGTCGCTGGTGATCGTACGGTTCAAAGTAGGTGAGGACATGCAACTCAGCCTTGTGAAACTGAACCAGAAGCTGCAATCGAACTACGATAAAATCCCGCATGGAGTCTCGCAACCGCTCATCAAGGCGTGGTCCATTGACGACGTGCCGATTCTGGCACTGACTTTTCACAGTGCGCGTTACGATCACCTGACACTGCGCCGGCTCGTGGCGCAGGTGGACGATGCGGTGAAACAAGTTCCGCAGGTGGCCGGTACCACCCTCATTGGCGGCAGCCGGCGCGAGGTGCGCGTGTTGTTGGACCCGGCCAAACTGGCCTCGCGCAATCTCAGTCCGGTCGGTTTGATTCCCATGCTGCAGCAGGCCAATCGCCAGTATATCGCCGGCGGCCTGACCAGCAATAACAAGGAAGTCGTCGTGGAAACTGGTGGATTTCTGACGGATGCCGGGGAGGTTGGCAACGTGGTCGTTGGTGTGTTCGGCGGCAAGCCGGTTTATCTCCGCGACGTGGCCGTCATCGAGGACGGCGCGGAAGAACCAGGCCAATACGTTCTGTTCGGGGAGGGTACCGCCGCGAATATGAATGCGCGAGGCGGGTCAGACCGCATGACGACCAACCCGGCGGTGGCGTCCGCAGAACAGCCAGCCGTCACGCTGGCCATTGCCAAACGGCCGGGCGCCAACGCCATTCGCGTCGCCAACGAAGTGCTCAAAAAAATCGACACGCTCAAGGGTCGTATCATTCCCGCGGATGTGCGCGTATCCGTCACGCGGAATTACGGTGTGACCGCAGCCGAAAAATCCAACGAATTGCTCTGGCACATGCTTATCGCCGTCGTGGGCGTCTCCTTGCTGATCCTGATCGCGTTGGGCTGGCGCGAGTCGATCATTGTCGCCATCGCGATTCCGTCCACGCTCGCGCTCACCTTGCTGGTATTTTACCTGTATGGGTTCACGTTGAATCGCATCACCCTTTTCGCGCTTATCTTCAGCATTGGCATTCTGGTGGACGATGCGGTGGTTGTGGTCGAAAACATCGTCCGCCATTTCCATCTGCGGGGCAACCGGGGCCGAAAATGGAGTGCCATCGCCGTGGACGCCATCAATGAGGTCGGCAACCCCACCATTCTTGCCACCTTCGCCGTAATCGCCGCCGTGCTACCGATGGCATTTGTCGGCGGTTTGATGGGGCCGTACATGCGGCCTATTCCCATCGGTTCCAGTGCGGCCATGTTTTTCTCACTGGCGATAGCGTTCATCGTGACGCCGTGGGCCAGTATCCGGGTCTTGCGCTGGGGTCGAAAATACTCCTGTCTCACCGAAGGCGCCGCTTGTGTGACCGAAGGTGGAAACGTCCCGTTGCCCTCCGTGCCGGCCGAGAATTTATTCGCGCGGATTTATTGCCGCCTGATGGTTCCGTTGGTCACCCGCCGGCGTTGGTGCTACGTATTTCTCACCGGCCTGGTGGTGCTCCTGCTGGCCTCCATGGTGCTCGTCGGGATTGGTTTCGTGAAGGTAAAAATGCTGCCGTTTGATAATAAGAGTGAATTCCAAATCATCCTCAACATGCCCGAGGGCAGTTCGCTGGAAAGGACTACCGAAGCGGCGCGCGACATCGCTGCCGCCATTCGCACGGAACCGGAGGTGACGGATTATCAGATTTATGCCGGGGTTGCTTCACCGTTCAACTTCAACGGCCTCGTGCGCCATTACTTCATGCGCCGTGGCGCGAATGTCGCTGATATTCAAGTGAATCTGCTGCCCAAGGGCGAACGTCTGGCGCCCAGCCACGACATTGCCAGGCGCGTACGCCCGCGCGTCGCCGCCATTGCCGCCAGATTTGGCGCGCGGGTCGCCGTGGCCGAAGTGCCGCCCGGCCCGCCGGTGTTGCAGACGCTGGTGGCCGAAATTTACGGTCCCGACGAACCGAGCCGCCTCGCGCTGGCACGGAAGGTCATCGATATTTTTCACAGCACTCCTGGCGTAGTGGACACGGACTGGTATATCGAAGCCGACCAACCGAAGGTGCGTTTTGTCATCGACAAGGAAAAGGCCGCGCTGCATGGCATCAGCGCCGAGACGATTTCCGAAACGCTGCGGGTGGCCGTCGGCGGTGAATCAGTGGATTTGCTACATGTGCCGCGGGAAAAGGAGGACGTAAACATCGTTTTCCAGTTGCCGCTGGCCAGCCGGAGCAGCCCCGACGAATTGCTGGCGTTGCGAGTGCGTTCCGGCGACGCCAACGCCTTGCCGGAACCGGGCTCGGCGAATACCGCGTCGCCGCTCGTGCCGTTGCGCGAACTGGTGACCGTCGAACACACCATAACGGACAAAAGCCTTTATCACAAAAACCTCATGCCGGTGACCTACGTCATCGGCGACGTGGCGGGTTCAATTGAGAGCCCGGTTTACGCGATTTTGAAAATGAATGGTCCACTGCGGCAACTCGACACGCGCCCGTTCGGCGGCAACGGTTCGCCATTGAAAATCTACAATTCCGTTCAGCCGTTCACCGACAACGCGCCTGCCATCAAATGGGACGGTGAATGGCACATCACAATTGAGGTGTTCCGCGACCTCGGCCTGGCGTTCGCAGCGGTGTTGGTGCTGATTTACATTTTGATGGTCGGCTGGTTCCGCTCTTTCCTCACGCCGCTGATCGTCATGGTGGTGATTCCCTTCTCACTGGTGGGTATTCTGCCGGCGCACGGCGTGTTGCACGCCTTCTTTACGGCGACTTCGATGATCGGGTTCATGGCCGGCGCCGGTATTGTAGTACGCAATTCCATCATCCTCGTGGACTTCATCGAAATGCGGCTGGCTGAAGGCCGGCCATTGAAGGAGGCTGTCGTCGAGGCAGGTATGATCCGGTTCCGTCCCATCCTGCTGACGGCGTTGGCGGTGGTCGTGGGCGCAACGGTGATTTTGTTTGACCCGATTTTCCAGGGACTGGCGATTTCATTGATGGCCGGCAGCCTGGTTTCAATGGTCATTGCACCGGTGGCCGTGCCATTGCTTTACTTCATAGCATACGAACGCAAGGGGAAACCATGACGGACCGCAAACTGGAGTGCGCGGACACGTCCGCGTTTTTGTTCGACGCGACATGTCGCCGCACTCCAAATCAGGACGTCAATTCCGATTGTATTTTCCGAAGTTCAGATCAGCTCTTTGCAAATCCTTCCGCCATGGCGACGGCTTTGCGCATGGCCATGGATTTGTTGACGGTTTCCTGGAACTCGCCCTCGGGCGTGGAATCGTTAACCCACCCGCCGCCGGCCTGAATGTAGGCCTTGCCATCCTTGATGAGCGCGGTTCGGAGCGTGATGCAGGTGTCGAGGTTGCCGTTGAATGAAAAATAACCGACGCAGCCGGCATACGGTCCGCGTGCGGTCTGTTCCAGTTCGGCGATGATCTGCATGGCGCGGATCTTTGGCGCCCCGCTAACGGTGCCCGCCGGGAAGGTGGCGCGCATCAAGTCGTAAAGCGTTTTGTCCGCCGAGAGTTTGCCTTCCACCTGGGTCACGATGTGCATGACGTGGCTGTAACGTTCGATCACCATCAACTCCTTCACCTGCACGCTGCCGAAATCACAGACGCGCCCGATGTCATTGCGCGCGAGGTCCACCAGCATGACGTGTTCGGCGCGTTCCTTCGGGTCGGCGAGAAGTTCCTTTTCCAACGCCTCATCTTCCTGGTCACTTCTGCCGCGGCGGCGCGTGCCGGCGATCGGCCGGATTTCAACCTTGCCGTCTTCGCAACGCACGTGAATTTCCGGCGACGCGCCCACCAGGGAAAAGCCATTTAACTCCAGCAAAAACATGTATGGTGACGGATTGACGGAGCGCACCGCGCGGTAGATGTCCAACGGCGATGCCTTGACCGGTGCCGAAAACCGCTGTGAACCGACGACCTGAATGATGTCGCCGGCGGTGATGTATTCCTTCGATTTGAGGACATTCGCGGAAAATGTTTCCTTCGTCTGATTGGATTCAAACGGAATCACCGGGACATCGTCCGGCACGGTAACCGGATGGTGCTCGCTCGGGTGTTCGAGTAGGGAGATGATTCGTTCGATCTCACTCGTCGCGTTCTCGTAGGCCTCAGCCGGGCTGGCCGCGTCGTCCAGAATCGCGTTGACCAGAATCGTGATGGTCTGGGCCACGCGGTCGAAAATCAGCAACTGATCGGCGATGAGGAAAACCATCGTGGGCGTGGCGAGTTCGTCCCGGGGCGGACGCGGTACGACCGGCTCGACGTCGTGAATGAATTCGTAGCCGATGTAACCGACCGCGCCGCCCGTGAAGCGCGGTAAACCGGACAACGTCACCGGCCGATATTTTTTCATCATGCGCTCAACGACAACCAATCCGTCCGGTACGTCCTTACCAACCGAAGCCGTTTCAATGACCTTGCTATTTTCGACGACCTGGATGCGGTCACCGGTTTGCTGGACGACGGCGCGCGGATTGCAACCCACGAACGAAAAACGGCCCAAATGTTCGCCACCTTCGACGGACTCGAACAGGAAGGATTCGCCCTGCCCGCGGATTTTCCGGTAGGCCGACAGAGGTGTTTCGATATCAGCCAACAAGCGACGGGTGACCGGAATCAGGTTTCCCCGTCCGGCCAGTTTCAAGAATTCTTCAAGCGTTGGCGAGTACATGCGCCAACAGCTTAAACGATATGGTCGGGCGGGCGCGAGTACGTTTCGACCACGAACGTTCCGGCGGGGGGTTGCTGATGGGGAAGAGCTTGCAGCCGGCGCGTTTCCCGTTTGGTAGCCTGATGGATGCGCCAGATTGCCAGCAGGGAGTAAAAGGCCACGGCAATGGCATAGGCTACCATGCCCATTCCGATCGCAAACGGCACCTGCAATGGGCGGCTGAAACAAATCAACGCCCCGCCGACTACCGCCGTCAGGAGGGTATTGCCGGCGAGGCAAAACAGATGAAGAGTGACGCGCGTCTCCCGGACGCGCTGCACATGCCATTCCCGGTAGACGTCCTCGCCCAGCGAACGCATGAGCCAGGCGGACTGAAAATTGCGCGCCGCCACCAGCACGCTGGCGGTGGTAACAACAATGGCCGACAACGGCCACATGGCCAGGACGATGATCAGCACCGCGTTTAACAGCAGCCCCCATTTCCAACCAAGTTTCTTGGCAATGGGATTGCCTTCCAGCGTGAGATTGGGCGTGGCAATCCAGGTGCTCAGAAAATCCATGCCCCGCCCGAACAGCAAAAGCCCGAGCATCAAGAGATACCCGCGGCTGTCAAATGATACCGTGAATGGAACCGTGATGTCCATTATTTCCTTCCGTAAATTTGTTCCGGCGTTTCGAGCTGGGCTTCCGTTATTCTAACTGATTTTCCGTTTTTTTCCACCGAACGATAAAAGCAGGATTGGTAACCTTCATGGCACGCGGCGCCGGTCTGCTCGACCTGGACGAGCAGTACGTCACCGTCGCAATCGATCGCAATATCCTTGACGCTCTGTACATGGCCGCTGGTTTCACCTTTCATCCAGAATTTTTGACGGGAACGGCTCCAGAAATGGGTTTTTCCGGTTTCCACGGTCTTTTCCAGAGACGCCCGGTTCATCCAGGCCATCATCAGGACACGCCCGGTCCGCTGTTCCTGAATGATGGCGGGAATCAGACCGTTGGCGTCGAACTTCAATTTGTCGTAAAAACTCATGATTTGCGCAAGGGCGTCGCCCAATTTAGCAGAATTTTCGAATCATACCAGCCCTGAAAAATCAAGGAACATGGTAGGACAGATTGGTAATGGCGTTCTGGTTGGTGGCATCGGCCTCCCGCTGGGTAATGGCGTGGGCGAGGATCTGTTTGAGGCTGGAATAAAACGAATTGGTCACGATGCTGAGTTGCTGGCGGGCTTCGGTATAATGGCCGGCCAACATCTGGATTCGGGCCAGATGAATGTAAACGCCCTCGCGTTCAACGTCGTTGTGGGCGACCTGCAATGCGTTGGTCCAGGCCACCAAAGCGTCGTTCGTGCGGAGCGGACGGATGCCGTAGTAACTCTCGGCGTATTCGGTCACCAATGGGAAATTGTCCGGATCAAGTTGCACGGCCTTGCGGTAGAGCGCGAGCGACTTGTCGAACACCTGCTGTTCGTCAATGTGGTAAAAGGCTTTTGCATCCGTCCGGTAGAGATAGACCATTACGGCAAGGTTCTGATAATAGACCGATTCGGAAGGGTCCAGCTCGATCGCCTTGGCATAGTAAATTAGAGCGTTGGTGATGGGGCCGTTTTCGCCGTAAAAGTTGGCCAGATTGTTCCAGGCGGCCGGATCTTTGGGATCGAGTTGCCGGGCCTTTTCGTTCTCGTCTTTCGCCGCTTCCTCGTCGCCGATGTTATTTAGAAAACTGGCATAGGCCAGATGCCCACGGGTGGAATTGGGGTAACGGCGCAGGAATTCCTCGTATTTTTTTCGGACGACATCCAAACGGGCCAGGATGCGCCGGTTGAGTTCCGTCTTTGATTCACCTGCTCCCTGGGCGGCAAAGGCATTATTCTCTTGAATCCATTTATCGATTTCCGCCATGGCCGCGTCGTCTTCGGTCATCAATTGGTCCAATTCCTTTTCCGCCGGGTCGTTCGGATTCGGAATATTCACCGAGACACCGGCGTTTTGTTGGATCAAATTGCTGACCGCCTGCGGCTGATTGGTGGCCAGTAACGCGCTCACCAGGCCAATGAGGAGATCATTCATTGCCTGAGAATAAACCCGAAGGAACTTCGAGTCGAGGTCGAAGGCGGCGGGGGACAGCGCCGTTGCGCTTTTTACTGCGTGGCCACGCGATAAAATCGATTGGTGAATTGATTGGCGTTGAGGTCCTCAAAATCATAATCGCCGACACCGCCTTCCTGGACCGGCGCTCCGATGGTGGTCCAGTTTGTAAGGTCGGTGGAAGCCTGGATCAGATAGCTGCGGGTCGGGTCTCCAGAAAATTCCAGGATGGGAATCTGATTCCCGTTATTGACGGTGAGGTCGGCGACCGGTTCGGAGGGATGGACATAAAGATCGGGAATCTGGTAGGCGCGATAGCAAATATAGCCGCCATAACCAGCGCTGGTGTTGGTATGATCAAAAAATGAAACGTCATATACCGCCTGTGGCACCGGATCGTGAGTATATTCCATAATCCGAACCATGGAGGCATTGGCTGCATGAGAGCTGGGATGAGCGCCATTGACATACGAGACGGCGCCGTAATCAACCAATACATTGCGGGTCTGGGGAAGCCACTGCACTCTTCCGACGTAGGGGGTAAAGAGCCGGTCTTGATTCGTTTGCCAGGCCGAACTCCACACCTCGGAGACCTCCATGTTGGTTTCGTTGATATTATATTCAATGGCGCTGCTGTAATTGCTCTGATCGGGAATCTGCGCGCTGAAGGGACTGGCCGCGAAATTGTTGTCGTTGTAAAGTATCAACGTGCCTTCGGGCGTGAGTTCCGGCGCATGTTGTCCATAATTCCAGTCGAATGGCGTGCCGACCGGAGTGAGCAGGTAAGGTTGCCAGTTGGTCGCCCAAAGCGCCGGCGGTCCCAGAATCCAATCCAACTGCCCCGTCGAGCGGGAGAATTTGAGGAGCGCATTCTGGGTGCGCAGAGAGACAATGATGGAATTATCATTGGTATCATCAATGATCGCGTTGGCATGTTCGTTATCCACCCCGTCCGGAGAACCCGTGCCCTCGCTCACTGCGTAGGTAAGGTAGGTTACGCGCGTAGGATCCATCAAGTTCAACGGCGACCACGCGTTGAGGAGCGCGCCGTTGGTGTATGAAATCTCGACGACCGGGTCGTCATCCACGTTGGTGGTTATCAGCGGAGGATTGGGAATCAGGTCGCTGGTTGGTAAATTGGTCACCGCCCGCTGGACATCGCTGAGATACAGGATCGTTCCATGATCGGTTACCAGGCCCTCGTGAATATTCACGACCGGGTATTCCGCGGGCGGCGACCAGGTCCTGACCGTTTCGCCCAGCATATTGATCTCCACGAAGTTGTTCGATGGACTTTGCTGTTGCATAAACAAATCGCCGTCGTCCAATTGTCGCACGTCGTCATCTACGGAAGTTATGACCGGGTGATACCAAACTACATTCCCGGAACTATCCATGATAACAATGTAACTTGTATTGGGAGCGGATCGGTGCTCAACCATGCATAATATGTAGCCCGGCTCCATTTCGCCGGGTTCATTGGTCAAGACGGTGTAGCCTGGGAAGTCAGCCGGCAGCGGCGCGGTGACGAAAGTCAACAACTGTGCGGCGGTTGAGGAGTTCCGCTCTTTGTCATACACGGTGACCAGAATCTGGTTCGTCTGATCCGGCTTGAATCCCAGCAGCGGTACCGAATGATTTGTCGTGTAATCGAAGAAATCCTTTTCCCAGAGACCGGTGCCGTCGCTGACCAGGACGCTGATTCTTGAATCTACGTCGGTAGTCAACTCCAGAAGCCCGGCCAGCGGAGCATTGGTTGAATGGGAAAAAGAAGGTCCTGACAGGATGGTTATTGCATGGGACCATTGCGGGATTGTCAGGATTACTGCGATCAGCCAGGTCACAACGACCCGGCACGCCGTTTTCTGAATCATAAATTCTAATTAATTCTTCGGTTCTGATTACATTCAATGAGTTTAACCCATTATACTTCATGCTCGTAGACGCTACCCCAAAGGGAAGGTTTCATGAAAAGTGTGTGTTTTTTGCTTTAAGCGGTTAAACCCGTTCAACCAGTGATCCGGCCTGTCCGGCAGCCCAGATCCGCCAGGAAATATAGAATCCCGTTAGGTGAATCTATTGAGCCATGGTTTTGTTCGAGACTTTCCGATGATCGGTCTTGGGATCGCGCCTAAAGCTGTCAGGCGGCTGGCGGCTCCTCGTCGTGGTTGGCTGCGAAAAATTGAAGACTTTAATTGGAACTTCTCCGCTGCCGTGCTGTCAATCGAGCTGGACTGATCGGCAATGGTTGGTGTCGAGGCAACCCTTCTACGCTTATGGGCCAGACTTCGAAAATAATCATCCCCCTCGCGGTGTCTTTCTCTTACCGCGTTCGTGGTTCAACCTCTTGTTTCTGTCCTCTGGTGAGTGGCCCGACTCAAGCGACCTGCCGCATCATGTCTTCACTGCCAAAGGGATTTGGCGCGCGGAGAATGCATTCGGGGTCATCGCGCCACTGGCCGTCCACGAGGAAACGATAATGATGCGTGCCCGGTGACAATTCCACCGTTGTTCGCCACACGCCGTCAGAACCTTTCTGCAAGTTGATGGGGCGTTCCTGCCATCGGGTGAAATCGCCCACCAATTGAACACTCAACGCCGCCGGGGCGGCGAAGGCGAAGGTTTGTTGTCGGCCATTACTGCCATTTTTTGGGTACGTTTTCTTTGCCATATGATTCCTTTCTGTACGCCCAACGCCACGGTGTCTGAGTTTTGCGCCGCAAAATCTTCGCCCGTCGCACAACTCCCTTCCGAAACGATGACACGGAGTGAACTCAACCGTTTTGCGGGTGTTTTGCCCACTCCGTGCCGCTGCGACGGAAAGTCCGCCGCGAAAAATTTTCCCCTCTCACAAAATCAGCACCGCCAGCCACAGCCTAAACCTATGGCGGCTTCAAAGCAAACGGGAAGACGAAATCATTCGTTCATCCCCCAATGCTGTGGCACTGCCAGCCGTTCGGCGGACGACCGCTGCGGGGCCGCCCCCACCAATGGTTTGCGCGGTTGTGAGCGGTGGGCAAAAGACCCCGAATTTTTGTCGGTCGATACCTCGTGGCTGCCCAAAAACGTCAGATGGTGTCCTTCCACGAACGCTTTTATTTCATTCCAGGCTGTCGCGGGACGGCTCCCGGAGTCGGCCTGCAGCGTGAGTACGGCTGCATCCCGAACCCGACGGTGTTCCGCCCAGTTCTTCAGCCAATCCAGCAATCCGGCCGGCGGAACTGGAGTGTGATATAAGGCCAGCACGATTAAATCTGCGTTGGCGGCGACCGCAATGGTCAAGGCGGCCAGGGTCGGTTGTTTTAGAACATCGTAGCGCCACGGTTTGATGTCCCATTTGATGGCCTCACCGGCGCGCGCGCCGACGCGTTCCAACAACATAGTGGCGCGCGTGGCCGCATCGAAATCATCGTAAATGATCACGGCCTTGAGGACCGCGTCGGGAAAAATCTCTTTATGCGTGGTAACCCTATTCATACAAATTCACCTCTTTACTGTATTCCGACAGTGCGGATGCAGAATCGGTTCAACCATGTGGATAATTTTTTCGGGTGGATTTCCGTGCCGGTCTGGGCGGGGCGGTCCGGAACTGCGCGGCAAATCGAAACCAAGAAAAACAGGGAAGATTTACCCGTCATCCCGCGCGGCACCTTATCGAAAGTTGGTTGTCAAACCTCCTTGACCACACCCCAATAGACATCGAGGTGTTTGCCGAGATAGACTTTTACGGCTTTGACCAGCACGTCGGCTTCAACCCGCTGGCCGCGCGCAACGATGTCCTTGAGGGTCATGCCCGGGCGGATCTGAAACGAGCCCTGCGCAATAATGGGCCCTTCGTCCAGCCTCATCGAAACGAAGTGGGCCGTGACGCCGGCGATTTTCACGCCGCTTTCATACGCCTGCCGATAGGCCTGGGGCCCGGGGAAACTCGGCAACAGCGACGGATGGATGTTGATGATTTTGTTTTTGTACCGCCACACGAAATTGGGTGAGAGAATCTTCATGAACCGCGCGAGCACCACAAAATCAATCTCGTATTCTTCGAGCAGTCGCAAGGCCCGGGCCTCGGCCCGGGCGCGGTCGTTCCAGGGGATGCGTACGAACGGCAGTTTGAATTCTTTGGCCAGCGACGCGAGGTCGGGGCGGTTGGCGAGGACCAGCACCGGGTCGGCCTTGATTTCGCGCCGGTGATGCGCGGCCAGGAGCGCCGCAAGGCAGTGCGATTCCCGGGTGACCATGAGGGCGAAGCGCTGGCGACGGTTGGGTTCGGTGAACCGGATTTTGATTTCCATGCCGAGTTGCCGGGCGAGCCCCTCCAGGCCCGTTTGCAGGGTGGCGGCATGGCAATCGCTTGCAAGCCACGAGGCTTGCAGCGTCATGCTGAACTGGCCGCGGGTGACTTGCTCCTCGAGCGCCTCGATGTTGGCCTTCTGTTCGAACAGAAAGGCGGTGACGCGCGCGATGACGCCGGTCTTGTCACGCCCGATGACAGTGATGGTGGCAAATTGCCTCATTTTTGGTCGCGCCAGACTTTGTGGCTTTTTTGGGCCAAAACGCAACTTTTTTTCACTGTGGTTGTTGATATAACCAAGTAATCTGAACGACTTAAATGGGTTTTAGCTCAGTAAAAAATCTGGTGGCGACGGTGGCCGAGACGACTTCCGGCCAGTTTGACGACTGGCAGAAGGCGTGGCGTGCGGCGGCGGACAATGGTTCGACGGAATCGTTGTTGTCGTTCGTGGCGCGCGAACGCGGCCTGGCCGAGGATGTGTTTTTGCAACGACTGGCCAAGTCGCTCGACTGGCCCTATGTGGATTTGCACAAACACACCATCCCGCCCGAGGCGCGGAACAAACTTTCCACGAAGATCGCCTTTCAGTATTTCGTCCTGCCCACGGCGGTGAGCGACGAGGCGCTGCAAGTCGTGGTGAGCGACCCCTTTGACGCCGCCATGATGAATGCCGTGCGGTTTGACGCACACAGTCCGGTGCAATTCGCGCTGGCACCGAAAACGGAAATTGAAAAGGCCCTCAAAAAATACTACGGCGTCGGCGCGGAGACGCTCGAGGAGCTCGGCGAAGGCGAGCCGATGGAACTGGAAATCGCGAGCGACAAGGAGATAACGGAGGACGATCAGGAGGCCAGTGTCATCAAGTTCGTCAACCAGATCATCTGGGAAGCGCACAAAGACCGGGCGACCGACATTCATTTCGAGCCGGCCGAGGACGAACTGCGGATTCGTTACCGGATCGACGGCATTTTGCACCAGACGCCGATGCCGCCGCAGCTCAAACGATTTCAGGCCGCCCTCATTTCGCGCATCAAGGTGATGAGCGGAATGAATATTTCCGAGAAACGCCTGCCGCAGGATGGTCGCATCAATGTCCGCATCAAGGGCGAGGAAATCGACATTCGCGTCTCGACCGTGCCGACGGTCTACGGGGAGAGCGTTTCCCTGCGTTTGCTCACGCGCGGAAAAATATTCCTGAGTTTGGACAAGCTGGGTTTCGCGCCGCAGGACGAGGCGATGATCCGTGAGATCATCGTCAAGCCGCACGGGATTTTTCTCGTCACGGGCCCGACCGGTTCCGGCAAATCCACGTCGTTGTACGCTTTTTTGAGCGCCATCAATTCCGTTCACAAGCGCATCATCACAATTGAGGAGCCGGTCGAGTACGAGCTCAAAGGCATCAATCAAATTGCCGTACGGCCTGACATCGGGCTGACCTTTGCCATGGGCCTGCGCCATATCCTGCGCCAGGACCCGAATGTGATCATGGTTGGGGAAGTCCGCGATTTGGAGACGGCGGAAATCGCCATCCGCGCGTCCCTGACCGGGCATCTGGTATTCAGCACGCTGCACACGAATGACGCGCCGAGTGCCTTCACGCGGCTGATTGACATGGGTATCGAACCGTTTCTGGTGGCCTCCTCGGTCGAAGCCATCATGGCGCAACGCCTGGTCCGCACCATCTGCCCGCATTGCAAGACCGAACAGAAAGTGGAGCGGAATTATCTGCAAAAAATCGGTTTTCCCGAAGGTGAGATCGACAGCTCGAAATTCTGGCGCGGCGCCGGTTGCGAAGACTGCCGCCAGCTGGGTTATCAGGGTCGCAAGGGCATCTATGAATTGCTGATATTAAATGAGACGATCCGGCCGTTGATATTGAACCGCGCCCCGGCTTCGACCATTGCGGCCCGGGCCATCGAACAAGGGATGCGCACCTTGCGCACCGACGGGTGGAACAAGGTGAAAGCCGGGGAGACGACCATCGAGGAAGTGCTGCGGGTTACCCAGATCGAGGAGCACATGGACGCGCTCATCGGCGATACCAAAACCGAAATGTGGGTCAAGGCGTGAGCTTGAGTCCGTCACCGCGAAACTTTTCCTGATATGGCGCGCTGGCAATTTTGCAACATCCTCCACGTCGGCCCCGACGCGTGCCGCCTCTGGCAGTTCGATGCCAAAGGCGACGGCTTTGCGTTGAATCGCGAGCACACAGGTGCAGCCGGCGAACCGCTGCCGTTCAACCTGGTGGCCAGGTCCTGGCGTTCCTTGTGGCAACCCCGGTTAAACGTCGCGTGGCTGCCGCCGGAAAACGTTTTTCTGCGCGTCATCGAATTGCCCCGGAGCAATTTTGAAGAATCCCTGGCGATGGTGGAGTTGCAGTTGGAGAAGCTGTCGCCCCTGCCGGTGGCGCAGGTGGTGTGGATGATCCATGTGTTGCCGCAGACGACCTCCGATTTGCAAACGGTTATTGTCGTCATCGCCGCCCGCCACGCGGTCGAGGAATTTCTTGGAAAGCTGGAAGGCCAGGGTTATTTGGCCGACCGACTCGAGGCGCCCATGCTGGATGAATTGGCCGCCACGCCCGCGACGGGAGACGGCGCCTGGATTTATCCCGCTGCATCGGCCGGCCAGAATGTCGCGCTGGTGGCGTGGTGGTTTGGCGGCGCGTTGCGAAATCTAAGCTTCGTGGTTTTGTCGCCGACGGGAGACCGTGCCAAAAGTTTGAAAGATCAACTGGCGCAGTTGACCTGGGCGGGTGAATTGGAAGGGTGGTTGACCGCCTCACCCGCCTGGCACCTGGTCGCCGCCGGCGCGGTCGCCAGTGAGTGGGAGGGTGTCCTGCTGGCCAGCCTGGGCGAGCCGGTGCAGGTGACCCCGCCTTTGGCGTTCGCCGAACTGGCCGCCCGCACCGCCCGGCGTTCCACCCAAAGCGACAACCGCAGCACGATGCTGCCTTCCGAATTTTCCGCGCGTTATCACCAGCAATTCGTGGATCGGTTGTGGCTGCGCGGCCTGGCGGCGACCGGCGTTTTGTACGCCATCGGGGTGGCTGTTTATTTCTGCGCAACGACGGTGCTGGGGTATCAGGTGAGCG
>DATJYM010000342.1:0-6107 GCA_035499615.1 Candidatus Acidiferrales bacterium
CTGCCCAGGCCTTTCGGAAAGGCAGACAAACCAGCGCAGTTGCAATCAGCGGCAGCAGCAAAATGGTCAGCACGGTCATTTCGCATCCTCCTTTTCAAGCAATTCGGTCTGCGTTTCCTTCAACGTCGCCAGTTCGCCGACAGCCGTCGTGCCGATATGCTTTTGGACGGCGCGCGTCAGCACGCCCATGATGAAGACGATAATCAAGCCGTCCGTGGCGATGGCCAATTCGACCAACAGCGGCAGGTTGCGCGCGATGGCGATGCCGCACAGGAACGCGCCGTTTTCCATGGCCAGCAGTCCGATGAGCAGCGGTACGGCTTCGCGTCGCACGGTGAGCGTGAACGCGCCAAGCAGCAAACCTGCGATGCCAATCGGCACGTTGAGACTGCGAAAGTCCGGCGCGACGGCGTTCAATATCGGCAATCCCAGGAAATAAGCCAGAATCGCCAGCGCCAGCGCGATGAGTAGCGCGGTTGGAATGTTCAACACCTGGTCCACCTCGCGGCGCGTGTAAACTTCCGATGGCGAGGTCTTGCGCAGCAGCCATGGAACAATGATGGATTTGCTGATAACGTTCACCAGCGCCACGCCATAAAGATGTTCTGAAGTGAAACGCAATCCTAGCAGCACCGCGGACGCGGCCAGCAGCAGTGATTGCAGGATGAATAAATGCAATACGCCGCGCGCCTGCCGCATCGCCACGATGCCGAAACCGGTCAGCAGAAACAGGCCGACCGCCAGCGCGTTCAGGTTTTCCAGCAGTTGATTGGAGGAGTCGCTCATTTTCGTTAAGGCGTAAAGACCTGGGCAATCATCGCTGCGACCGACGTGATGAACGCCGCGCCCAAAAACTCCGCGATGCGGAACAGCCGCAGTTTGGACAGAGACGATTCGATGACGACCAGCACCAGCAGGAAGCAGAAAATTTTGAACAGGACGAGTGGTATGGCCAGCAGAACCGCGCCGAGCGTTTGCTCGTCCGCCAAACCCCACGGCGTGACCAGTACGTTGAGAAAAATGCACAGCAACACAAAGAATTTCATCTGGCCGCCCCATTTCATCAGCGCGAAGCCACGCCCGGAGTATTCGAGCGACTTGGATTCATCAATCATCGCGAGCTCAAAATGGCCGGTCGGGTTGTCCACCGGAATGCGCCCCCCTTCGGCCAAAATCAGCATAAGGAACGCCAGCACCAACAGGACGTGCGAGGGCAGAAAGAGATTTGCCATCGGCGTCACCCATTTTTCCTGAACGATATAAGGAATCGTTGAACCGGCCACGAACGAGACGGTGAAAAAAACAATCATGAAGACCGGCTCGGCCAGAAAACCCACCATCCGGGTGCGGCTGGCGCCGACCGGGCCGTAAGGATTGGCCGTGTCAATCGCCGCCAGCGTGGCGAAAAAGCCGCCCAGTGCCAGAATGAATCCGCCGCCAATCATGTCGCCCATGAAGGCGAAGAACAGCGGGTAGTTCGTCAGCACGGGAATCAGCAACGCGACGAAAATCGGAGTTACAAAAACCATGTAAGGCGTGAACCGAAAAATCCATGAACTGTCTTCCGACACAATTTCGTCCTTGTGAAACAGTTTCCACAAATCCCGATACGGTTGGAGAATGCTCGGCCCGCGTTTGGACTGAATCATTTCCTTGAGCCGCGAAGTCACGCCGGACGCCAGCGGCGCGAAGGCCATGACTACCAGGACTTGAACCAGGTTGAACAGAATGTGGTTGAACATGATCAGTTTTTGGGCATCCACGAAGGAACGAAATTGCCAAACAGCGCACCGGAAAAGGGCGATTGACCGAAATAACCGAGGATTGGAACGGCAGCCCGGAAGAATGAGCTACTGCCCGTTACGCCGTCGTCACCGACCCGATTGCTATTGAGCATAAAAATACTCCCACCGATACCAGTCAGTTGGTTCAGTAGGAGTCATTAGCCCTGAAATCACGGGGCGGTTCACCCACTTGCGGGTCGGCAAACTCCATTGCCGGGACGACTGTATTGCACTCGCGGCGTTTTGGCAACCGCGAAATCATTGCCTAACCGGGCAAGGGTGAAGTGCCGGCCGCGGGCGGGGCGGCGGGTGGCGGGAACACATCGTATTGCGGTCCGTACTGCGCAAAATAATAGAGCGGATACGCCCGTTTGAAGATCAGCACCGGCAGCAGGACGACCGTGCCGATGAACGGGAGGAGCATTAAACAACAGAAACAGCATGTCACCAACATGAACATCAGAACCAGCACGCCAATGCCCATAGCCAGTACGATGGAAAACAGGATATACAACGTGAATTGTCCGGGATGGGCCGAAAGCAGGCCGTAAAATTCCTTCCACGCCGTCCAGCATTTTTCGCCGCGCAGAAACATGATGGGCACCACGAAATCCACGGTGAATTTGCGAATGATCGCGAACACGATCGCCACGCCGAAGAACACCAGCACCAGGACCCCCGTCGTCACGATGCCACCCACGTCCGGCTCACCACGAAAAACCATCCGCAAAATCAGGACGGCGGGGATGACCAAAAGCGGAATCGTCAAGACCGCCCCGATCAATCCCAGCACCAGGCGGAACCAGAACAGGCTGTTCCCTTCACGCGCAAATTTGTTCCAGGGCTCGACGACCTCCGCCTTGTTCAGCGCCACGCAATGCAGGAACATGAATTTACCCCGGCAATTCAGCCACAAAATGAGGATACCCAGAGCCAGACACAGGAGGATAAACAGCGCGGCCACCGGGACGATCCAATAAAGATGGTTCAAAACATAACTCCATGCCAGTTCGAGCCCGTGACGAACATCGGCGGCGGTTTCGTGCGAATGCTTACCGCCATTGAAGTTGTTGCCGAAATTGCCCCCACCCCCGCCCCCGCCCCCACCTTCGCCTAGATAAGCCAGCCAAGCGCAGAAGCCGATGACGAACCATTTGCCGAGGTCGAAGGGCTGAAACAGCATCAGTTTCACCCGTTCGAGCGCCGGGCTGACCGGCTCGGCCACGCTGATTTCCCGGGGACGGTTGCTGACAGGTCCAATTGAGTTCACGGTGGTTAGACCTTATGCCCGATTGGACAGGCGGGGAAGTATATTTTGAAAGGCAAATTGTAACGGGTTACAACCTCCCGGTACAGAGGCAGAGGACGAGGCCGGCCATTTGCTGGACACTACTTCAACGAGCAAGGCGCCGATGGAAATGCCGGCGTTTTATTCACCGGCCGCACGGAGGAAGCCAAACCCGGAAAAGTTCTCAAACGGCAGTGCTCTGCTTTGAGTGACGACAGCTGCCAAGCGCTTTTACGCCCAGCAGCAGACCGCCCAACGCCAACAGGCCGAAGGTCACTGGTTCAGGAACCGGAGTCACACTCTCGGTTAAACTGTAGGAAGTCGAGCCGGAAAACATGACTTGATAGGCGAAATCCAATTCGCTGTTGCTGGCTGGCGCAACAGCCACCGGGATGCCCCCCACGTAATTAATCGTTCCGGTGTAAATGCCGGCGACCGGTGCGCCCGGCTGGGTAATACTGGCAGTCCAACCGGGCGGGGCGGTCACGTTGGCCGAGAGGATCGTGAAACTCGTGCCCATGGACACATTCACGATGTAGCCTGTCCACGGGAAAGCAGAGTCATTATCTATGGTATTGGCGATGGTGAGCGTCGGATCCTGCGGGTCAGAGGTGGTAATCGTTCCGCTCATTTGTGCCGGTCCTGATTGATATCCCTCAATGCCAATGTTGCCGGTGCTGTCCCACAACGGGCTATAACAGTAAATGGCGCCGCTGTAATTCCAGTCGGTAACACCGGTTACGCTCGCATTGGCCAGCGACCACCCGAACAGCCCGGCCGCGACCGTGAAATAAAGGCCTTTTGCATTCATAGGTTCTCCAAAAAATTTAAGTCGGATGCCGATTTTACAATCAGATGCATCAAAACCGATTTTGTTCCCCGCTTTTGACTGTTTTTTTGAGCCGCCGGCCCGACCGGCAAAACGCATGAGGATCGTTCTGGTTTTATCTGAGAACGCACAGAAACAGGCGCTGGTTGAGGTTATGCATCGTCGCGCCATCCGCGGCGCGATGGCCGGTTCGCCGGCGTTTCACAGGGAACAGCCGTAATCACCCTGCCACGCATTCCTTGACTCAGCGGCAGTTGCTTCTATCATGGCCGTTCAACTTTTATGGCCAAAATTCAAAATATTCAGGCGCGCGAGATCCTCGATTCGCGCGGTAATCCAACCGTGGAAGTGGACGTGACGTTGTGCTGCGGCGCGTTTGGGCGCGCGGCGGTCCCCAGCGGCGCCAGTACCGGCGAACACGAAGCCATCGAACTCCGCGACGGCGACAAGAAGCGTTATCTGGGCAAAGGTGTGCGGAAAGCCGTCAAGAATGTCACCGACATCATCGCTCCCAAGTTGCTTGGCCTCGATGCCTGCGACCAACTCACGGTGGACGCCGCCATGCTCAAACTCGACGGCACGGAAACCAAGTCGAAGCTCGGCGCCAATGCCATCCTCGCCGTGTCGCTGGCCAACGCCAAAGCCGCTGCCGCGTCGCTCAACCAGCCGCTGTTCCAATATCTCGGCGGGCCCAACGCCAAGGTGTTGCCCGTGCCGATGGCCAACGTCATCAACGGCGGTGCCCATTCGGATGCCCCGATCGATTTCCAGGAATTCATGATCATGCCGCTGGGTTTACCCACGTTCAGCGAAGGGCTGCGCGCGATTGTCGAAACGTTCCACGCGCTGAAATCCGTTTTGAAAAAGAAGGGATGCAGCACCGCCGTCGGCGACGAGGGCGGGTTCGCGCCCAAACTGGGCAGTGTGGAAGAGGCGTTGGAAACCATCATCCAGGCCATCAAGGACGCCGGTTATAAGCCGGGCAAAGACATTTACCTCACGCTCGACCCGGCGGCGTCGGAATTTTATTCCGGCAACAGCAAATACACCTTCAAGAAAAGCACCGGCCAGACCGTCAACGGCGACGACCTCGTAGATTTTTACACCAAACTCGTGGCGAAATATCCCATCGTCAGCATTGAGGACGGTTGCGCGGAGGATGACTGGGCGACCTGGAAGAAGCTCACGGACAAGATCGGCGATAAAATTCAACTGGTCGGCGACGATATTTTCGTCACCAACCCGAAATTTCTGCAGAAAGGAATCGATACCGGCACGGCCAATTCGATTCTGGTGAAAGTGAACCAGATTGGTTCGCTCACTGAGACTCTGGATTGCATCGAACTGGCGAAAACCCACGCTTACACCGCCGTCATCAGTCATCGTTCCGGCGAGACCGAGGATGCGACGATTGCGGACATCGCGGTGGCGACCAATGCGGGTCAGATCAAGACCGGCTCGCTCAGCCGTTCGGATCGGCTGGCCAAGTACAACCAGCTACTCCGTATCGAGCAATTGCTCGGCAAGAATGCCATCTTTGCCGGCACCAGCACGTTGCCCAAAGGGCGTTGACTCTGGCGGGCGCGTTATGGCAATTGCCGGGCCCGGTAGTAGCGTTGACTGGAGTTCGTGGCGGTAGCGTCAAAATAACGCCAGATCCCATTGGTGCTTTCCATGGTGCCAAGCACGGTCCAATTGGTCGTGGTCACGTTGTCCCCGGCGAGGATTTGGTAATTCGTCCCCGGCTCGCCACCCATGCACAGCTTGAAAGCGCGATTGGTCTGGAAACCGAGGGCATCGAGCTGGCGCACCGGCAGCGGCGTGATGCTGACGGTCACATTGGTTGCGCCTTGGGCGCCTTTGTCGTCCGTGGCCAACACCGTGAAAGTCAGGTCACCGGGGAAATCGTAACTCACCGTGGCTTGGGCGGACGAGCCGGCACTTGAAACAAGAAGATTGGTATCCTGCATCAGCGTGACGTTGGTGACGGTGCCGTCGGGATCCGTGCCCGAGCCAAGCAGCGTGAAAGTGCGGCAGGCGATCGGCACCACGTTCACCAGGAGTTGGGCCTGGGGCGGGGCGTTACCGGGTTCAACTAAAACGCTTTTCGGCGTGTAAATCGTGGCCAGGGTGTTGACCGGCCCGGTGATGGTCGAGAAGCCGCCGCTGCGGACATTACAGACGAGCACGGTAAAGACGTCGCCGA
>DATJYM010000343.1:0-15976 GCA_035499615.1 Candidatus Acidiferrales bacterium
GGAACCCTAGTGAACCCTAATGTAACCTATAGAACCCTACAGAACGGGGGGGCGGGGGGGGAGTGGGTAGGTTGAGAGTTGATGGTTGAGGGTTGATGGAGAAAATCAGCGCCCAGGGCGCAGTTTCATCCTCTTCTTGCGGCGCGCTCGGAGCACACGTGTGTGGTTCCTCGCCCTGCCTTTTTGGAACCCTAGTGAACCCTAATGTAACCTATAGAACCCTACAGAACGGGGGGGGAGGGGGGGTAGGCAAATGATGAATGTTGAATTTAGAATGATGAATTGGGCGGCGCGGCCCCCTCACCCCGGCGCTGACTCGCTCGCGCCCGCTCACTCGGCCTGCGGCCTTCGTTCCGCTACGCGGAACAAATTCCTTTCGCCGTTTCCCAAACGGCTCAAGTCTCCCCCGATGGGGGCGAGGGAGAATTATTTCGCGCCTTTGCGTGAGAACAATCCGTGTTCATCGGTGTTAATCCGTGGTCAATTGCAAAAAGTTATTCACCGCTTGACGGCTTGCCCCGCAAACTGTTTAATTCGGGTGTTAGGCATATTCATGCTTGCGCAATTAAAAAGCCTGTTTTCCAACGACATTGGAATAGATTTGGGCACAGCAAACTCCCTCGTCTACGTGCGGGACCGCGGAATCGTCCTGCGCGAACCTTCTGTGGTGGCCATTCAATCCGGCACAACCAACGTGCTGGCCGTGGGTGACGAAGCCAAGCGGATGCTCGGCCGTACCCCCGGAAATATTGTCGCCATTCGCCCGATGAAAGACGGCGTGATCGCCGATTTCGAAATCACCGAGGCAATGCTCCGGCACTTCATCCAAAAGGTCCACCATCGGAAATTAATCGCCCCACGCGTCGTGGTGGCGGTGCCTTCGGGTATCACCGAAGTCGAAAAACGGGCCGTCAAGGATTCCGCCACTCACGCGGGAGCGCGGGAAGTGTATTTGATTGAACAACCGATGGCGTCAGCCATCGGCGTGGGTCTGCCGGTGCATGAGCCGGCGGGCAATATGATCGTGGATATCGGCGGCGGGACTTGCGAAATCGCAATCATCTCGCTCGCGGGTATTGTCTTCAGCCGCAGCCTGAGGGTAGGTGGAGACGAATTTGACGAAACGATCACCGCGCACATGAAACGTGCCTATAACATGATGATAGGTGAACGCACTGCGGAAGAAATCAAGATACGCATCGGTTCGGCCTTTCCGCTGGAACAGGAACTGACGATGGATGTGAAAGGCCGCGATTTAAGCACGGGCCTGCCCAAGACATTGACGATCCGTTCCGAGGAAATTCGCGAAACGTTGCAAGAACCGCTCTCGAGCATTTTGGAATCCATCCGCCTGACACTCGAACGCTGCCCGCCAGAACTCGCCGCCGATCTCGTGGATCGCGGCCTGGTCATGGCCGGTGGCGGCTCGCTGTTGCGCGGCATAGACCGGCTGGTGGCCGAAGAAACCGGCTTGCCGGTCCATTTGGCTGACGATCCCATGAGCGCCGTGGCTGAAGGCACCGGACGCGTCTTGCAGGAAATCGAATTCCTCAAGCGTGTCGCGACCAACGCCAAATACTGATTTCTCCTTAGGCTTCGCCTGCAAGAAATTGCAGGATGTTCAAACAGAATAATTATATCGCAGCGGGAATCGTGGTCCTGGCGGCAGTTTTAATTTTAAGTCTGCCCTCAAGTGCCACTGCTCACCTCAAGCTTGCCCTGGGCAGTTTGTTTTTACCGCTTTTCGGCCTCGCCAACGCCGGCCAGCAACTGCCGGCTGACCTGGCGGATAGCGTCCTGCCCCGGCGCGAACTGCTCCATGAGATCGCCAACCTGCGCCAGCAAGTCCAGCAGCTCCAGGTACAGCAACTCCAGGCGCAGGCCACCGCTAAAGAAAATGACCGCTTCCGCGACCTGTACGGCTGGCAACGGCAACAGCCGTGGAAGTTCAAACTGGCCCGGGTCATCACGCGCGACCCGGCCAACTGGTGGCGCACTATCGAGATTGACCTCGGCAGCCACGATGGCATTACGCCGAACTTGCCGGTTTTAACGCAGGACGGCCTGATCGGCCGGGTTTCGTCCGTGGGCCTGACGCGGTCGCAGGTCATTTTGATTGGCGACCCGAACTGCCGCGTTTCTGTGCTGGTACAAAATACCGCCCAGGACACCGGGATTTTGAGCGCCAGCGGCCCGTTGAACAGTTCCCTGGCGGACCTGACCTATCTTTCGAGCAGTGCTAATTTAAAATCCGGTCAGCAGGTCCTGACCAGCGGCATTGGCGGTGTGTTTCCCCGCGGCATTCCCGTGGGCGAAATCGTGGATTCCCGGCAGGTCGAATTTGGCCTGTACACGCAAGCGCGCGTGAAATTGAACGTCAACCTCGGCGCCCTGGAAGAAGTGATGGTGCTGGTGCAATAGAACCCACATGAATGTTCTCAATTCCATCCTGGTGCTGGCGGCGGCGTTCCTCTGCGTTTTCGGAGAATCGGTGCTTACGGGTCCCCGGAATTTGCTGGGCGCACAAATTGTTTTGTTGCCGGCCTTGATGATTTATGCTGCGCTGAGTTGCAATATCGGGATTGTTTCCCTGCTCGCGATTTTTGGCGGGCTCTGGTTCGATTCGCTTTCTGCGAATCCACTGGGGCTTACGATTTTGCCGCTGTTCATCATCAGCTTTCCGGTTTTCCTGCAGCGCGATTTAATCCTGCGCGAATTGCCTTTTGCACAATTCATCCTGGGCGGCGTGGCCAGTGCCATTGCGCCGTTCATCTCCGTGCTGCTTTTGTTGACCGCCGGCAAGCATCCGTTGCTCGGCTGGGGTTCGCTCTGGCAATGGCTGGTCATGACCGCCGGTGGCGCGCTGGCGACGCCGTTCTTTTTCGCCTTGTTCGGCTGGTGCGACAAAGCGCTGGGCTACCAGGTGCGAACCGAAACCAGTTTTCGGCCTGACCGCGAAATTTTGCGGCGGCGAAGGACATAAAAACCAATGTTAATTTTCGACGAGCTAAAGAAAAATGACCCGCAGCTTCGCCTCGTGGCGATAGGGCTGGCGATGGGCTTTTTCATTTTGCTCGCCGGGCTTTGGTGGGTGCAGGTGGCGAGTGCGGGCGAATACGAAAGCCATTTACAGACGCAATCTTATCGCACGGTCCGCGTTCCCGCTATGCGCGGAAAAATTTTGGACTGCGAAGGCCGTGTCATGGCCGAAAACGGCGCGAGCTACAACCTGAGCCTCTATCTCGGCGATTTGACCGGGCAATTCCAGGCGGAGGAAAAAAGATTGCACCCGGCCAAAGCTGCCACGCAATCTCATCCGTTCTGGAAATTCTGGGCACGTTCCTCTTCCAATGCGAAAAGCGCCTCGCTTTCCAGGGATGAAATTTCCGCGCTCCGGTGGCAGGCGCGTTGCGACGTGGCCTACAACGTCATTTCCAAAATGTCCCAGACCCTGCAGCGGCCGCTGACGTTTGATGCCCGCGGGTTCGAGCGCGCTTATTCATCGAGCCTGTATGAGCCCTATCCGATTTGCCAAAATCTCTCGCCGGCGGAAGTCGCGCGTTTTGAGGAAAATTATTCCGACCACAACGCCGTGGATTTGGATGTGCTGACGACGCGCCTTTATCCGCTCGGGAGAATGGCCTCGTCGGTGCTCGGGTACGTACAAAAAGACGATAGCTCCATGGAAGGTGAGGAAGCTTATTTCAATTATCGCCTGCCGGATTACAAAGGCGTCATTGGCATCGAAGGCGGTTTCGACAAGCAGCTTCACGGGCGCGCGGGCGTGGAATCTGTGCTGGTCAACAACCAGGGCTTTCGCGAAAACCAGGACATCGGCAGCGAACCGGAGCCGGGAAATAATATCCGGCTGACGATTGACCTGGACATCCAACGAGCTGCAGAAGAATCGCTCGTCCAACACCAGGGCGAGAACTCGCGGGCCGCCATCGTAGTGATGAACGTCCACACCGGCGACGTGCTGGCGATGGTTTCTTCGCCGGCCATCAATCCCAATTATTTTACCGGGAATTTGCCGCCCGATGAATTGCAAAAGGAATCCGAGATGATGGAAGACACCAACCTCCTTCCACAAATGAATCGCGCCACGCAGACCTTTGACGCTCCCGGCTCTATCTTCAAGCCCGTCGTTGGCCTCGCCGCGCTCGAGGATGGATTGAATCCAAATGAGACTTACCAGGTCGAGGAGGATCCATTAAATCCCGGGCACGGCTGCATCCATATCGGCGAGCGAAAAATTAAAGACACCGTGGCGCCAGGGACCTATGACTTCAAACGCGCCATCGCCGAGTCGAGCAATTCCTATTTCATTTTCGTTGGCTTTCATCACACGAGCATTGAGCACGTCATCAAGCTCGGGGAAAAATTACATTTCGGCGAACGCACCGGGGTGCCCACCGGCCAGGATTCCCGTGGCCGTTTCCCTACATTAAATCGCGTCCACGAGTCTGACTGGCATGACGGCGACTCCGCGAATATCTTTTTCGGCCAGGGCGAACTGGCGGTGACGCCGCTACAAATGGCCGTTGCTTATTCTGCTATCGCTAACGGCGGGACCGTTTTATGGCCGCGCCTGGTGGACCGGATCGAACCGCAGGATCCATCCAGTGGCGAGGCGCCCACGATTGAGCCTTCAGGAATCGTGCGCGATCACCTGGACGTGAGTAAGCGGAGCTTGACCATTCTGCGCGAAGCGATGCTCGGGGAAACCCAAAACGGCACCGGCAAAGCCGCTTGTGTTCCCGGTTTCCTGATTTGCGGCAAAACCGGCACTGCGCAGGTGCAGAATCAACATGGCGACCTGATCGGGCACAACTTCTGGTTTGCCTCTTACGCGCCTTATGAAAATCCCAAGTACGCCGTCGTGGTCATGGTCCAAAAAGGGCCGGGCCCGGGTTCCGGCGGCATCGTTTGCGCGCCTATCGCGCACGACATTTACGCGGAAATTTTGAAGAAAGAAAATTCAATGCCACCCGTCGTGGCGATGAATGTAAGATAACCATGGTTGACCCATCCATCAACGAACACGGACAACGCTTCGACCGGTTGCAATTGCTGGCGCTGGTGGGGCTGATGTTTGTCGGCGCCATGTTTGTTTGCAGCGCCACGCACGCCAATCCCCTTTACGCGACGCTGCCGTGGTACGACCAGATGTGGGTCCGGCAACTTATCTGGTACGCTGTCGGCATCGGCGTAGGCGCGGCGGTGTGTTTCGTGGAATATCATGTGATTGCCCGCTGGGCGATGGTGCTCTACTGGATCATGATTGTCTGCCTGGTGGCCGTTTTGATTCCCGGCGTGGGCAGCACGCACGGCTGGGGCGCGCGCCGCTGGATTGATTTGCCCGGGTTCCAATTCCAGCCCAGCGAATTCGCCAAACTCGCCTTCATTCTCGCCGCGGCGAATTATTTAAGCCGTCCAGTGGAAGAACTGCGGCGTCCGCCCGTCTTTTGGATGGCCATGGGACTCATGATGCTGCCCTTCGCTTTGATTTTGAAAGAACCCGATTTAGGCTCGGCTATCGTCCTGGTCCCCACGGGCCTCGCGATGATGTATGTGAGCGGAGTTCCTAAACGGTATTTGGCGCTTTTAGTCGGTTCCGTGGGCTTGCTGGGCGTGCTGTTTATCGCAGACATTTTGTTCGCGCCGCCTTCCCTGCAATTTCCCATGAAAGCCTACCAGAAGCAGCGGCTGCTGGTTTATTTCGGTCATGATGATTTCACTCCGCCGGATGCCACCCCGGTGGAGTCGCAAACCCTTCGCCAACAACAGCAAGGTGATGATTACAACGTCCGGCAGGCGTTGATTTCCGTCGGTTCGGGAGGGCTGACGGGCAAAGGCTGGCGGCACGGGACGCAAAATGCGCTCGGTTATTTGCCGCGAGCGGTGGCTCACAACGACTTCATTTTCTCCGTCATTGCTGAGGAGGAAGGATTCGTCGGCAGCGTCGTTGTTTTGACGCTGTATGCGGTGGTTCTTTTCGCCGGATTAAGAATCGCCGGCCAGGCGCGCGACCGCCTGGGCAAACTCGTGGCGGTGGGCGTTGTCACGCTCATCTTCAGCCACGTCTTTATTAACATCGGAATGAATATTCGCATCATGCCTGTGACGGGCGTCCCATTGCCGCTGGTTTCTTACGGCGGATCTTCAGTGCTGGGCTCCCTGATCGCCGCGGGCCTGATGCAAAACGTTTACATCCATCGGAAAGGATACTGAAACTATGAGTGATAATAAATTTTCCCGGCATCGCCGCGGAATGCGCTTCCGTCCCAAGGGCGGCCTCGGCCCCATGAAGCAAAAGCAGGACAAGGAAGCCAGCCAGGCCCGCGCTGACGTCGTCAGCGAGCAGGGTGGCAACGAACGGCTGTTCGAGAAACGCCATACCCATGAAATCGAGCGCGCGGAAAATATCGCCGCCGGTTTGCCCCCGGAAGGCACTGAAGCCGCCGCGGAGCTCCACGAAAATAAAGAATTTCGCGAGCCCAACATGGAAACTCCCGCCGTCGTGCAGGAGGAAAAATTCGAGCCGGTGACCATTAAAGAACGGCCCGCGGGCGTCCTGGATGCGATCAAAACCGCCGCCACCAAACTCGTCCAAAAAGTCCAGCGGCTCATCAAGCCGGTGAAGAAAATCCACAAAGAAGTCATCATCAACGCCGAGACGCTCGAAACGCGCGTCGCGGTCTCCGAAGACGGCAAGCTCGAGGAATTCAACATCGAACGCACCACGGAAGAACGCCTCGTCGGCAGCATTTTCAAAGGCCGCGTCCGCAACCTGGAAGACGTCCTCAAGGCCGCCTTCGTGGACATCGGCTTCGAGAAAAATGCGTTTCTCCATTACTGGGACATCGTTCCCAACCAGTTCGACAGCGGCGTCGAAATCGTCGAACGCGAAGGCAGCCGCCGTGACAAACCGAAGATTACCCAAAAGGACGTCCCGCGTTTGTACCCGCCCGGCAGCGAAATCATCGTGCAGGTGACCAAAGGCCCCATCGGCACTAAAGGCCCCCGCGTCACGACCAACCTCGTCGTGCCCGGACGTTACCTCGTCCTGCTCCCCAATTCCGACCAATCCGGCATTTCCCGGAAAATTGAAAACCAGGAAGAGCGCAAGCGCCTGAAAAAAATCCTGCGCGAACTCGCCATTCCCGAAGGCATGGGCGTCATCATGCGCACCGCCGGCGAAGGCCAGCAGAAACGTTACTTCGTCCGCGACCTCGCGCTTCTGCTCGAAGAGTGGAACCAGGTGCTCGAGAAGAAAGACAAGCAACCCACGGCCACCTGCATCTTCCAGGAGCCGGACCTCATCGAGCGTACTGTGCGGGATTTCCTTACTGAAGACGTCGAGCGCATCGTCGTGGACAGCCAGAAGGCGCACGACCGCATGCGCGACATGATTTCGCGCATCTCCAAGCGTTCCGCCGGCAAGATCAAGCTCTACACCGAGGCCCAGCCGGTTTTCGACCGCTTCAACATCAGCAAACAGCTCGAGAATACCTTCTCGCGCCAGGTGCATTTGAAGAGCGGCAGCTACATCGTCATCGACGAGACCGAAGCGCTGGTAGCCATCGACGTGAACACCGGCCGTCACAAGAGCGGCCGCGACCAGGAAGCCGCCATCCTCAAAGTGAACCTCGAAGCCGCCGACGAAATCTGTCGTCAACTTCGCCTCCGCAACATGGGCGGCCTCATCGTGCTCGACTTCATCGACATGAAACACCAGCGCGACCGCCAGCAGGTTATGCAACGCATGCGTGAAGGCCTGCGCCGCGACAAGGCCAAGACCCACATCCTGCCCATCTCGCAGCTCGGCCTCATGGAAATGACCCGCCAGCGCCACAGCGAAAGCGTCCGCAGCGCCGTCTACGACGATTGCCCGTACTGCAAAGGCCGCGGCAAGGTCAAGAGTGTCGTCACCATGAGCGTGGAAATCCAGCGCAAGCTCCAGGAAATCCTCAAGCGCCGCACCCGCGACGAAACGGACTTCGAGCTCCGCATTGTCGTGCATCCCACCGTGCTCGAACGCCTCCGCACCGAGGACGAAAAACATCTCATCGAGATGGAGAAACGTTACTTCGGCAAACTCTCGTTCCGCGCCGACACCGGCATGCACGCCGAACAATTCAAGATCGTCAACGTCCAGAACAACGAAGAGCTGGCGAGTGTCGGGTCTTAACTAATTAAAAGGTAGGGCGCGATCTCCGAGCGCGCCGTACTAGAAAACGATTAACAACACGCCCCGCAGGAAACTGCGGGGCGTTTTTTAATTCGTGTAAATTAGTGAAATTCGCGTCTAAAAAATCTGCGTTTCATCTGTGCCAATCTGTGACCATGAACCCTAGATCGTTTCGACGTAATCCAAATCTTTCCCGTGTGTTTCCTTCATTCCCCAGACGGCCCATAACGCAATCAGGATAGACGCCGCGCTCACGATGGCGGCTGACTTAATCACGCCGTGCGGCTTTAGGGCATTGAACGCCAGCGTCAGCGGCACCGTGGCCCCGCGCACGAAGTTAGGCACGGTTGTCGCTACCGTAGCGCGGATGTTCGTGCCGAATTGTTCCGCCGCCACCGTGACAAAAATCGTCCAGTAACCCACGCCGAAGCCGATCAGCAGCATGACCAAATAAAGCGTGCCGCTCGAGAGCCCGCGGCAACAGAAGTAGGCGGCGATGGTCATCGCCGTAAAAATCAGGAAGCCGAATAATACCTTCCGGCGCGATTGCAGCCATTGGCTCAAATGGCCGCTCGCGTAGCCGCCGAACGTGATGCCCAGGTACGTGAACGCCACGGCCTGCGCCGGCTTGATTTCGCCCTGGATATTCAGCGCCTGCGAAATCTCGGGTGAGAATGTGATGAGCACGCCCACCACGCACCACAGCGGAATGCCGATGAGGATGCAGCGCATATATTTCATAAAGCGCTCCGCGTTGGTAAACAGGCTCAGGAAATTGCCGCGTGACACGTGCGTATGGTCCTCGCGCAATTGACGGAACATTTTGGATTCCGCCACGCTCATGCGCAGCACCAGCAGGCACAGGCCCAGCCCGCCGCCGATGAAATAGGCATCCCGCCACGGGACTTTTTGCGCGACCAGCCCGCCGATCACCGCGCCGAATACGCCCACGGACGAAACGATTGCCGTGCCGTAGCCGCGTAGTTCCTTCGGCAAAATTTCCGTGACCAGCGTGATGCCGCCGCCGAGTTCGCCGGCCAAACCGAACCCGGCGATGAACCGCCACAGCGCGTAGGCTTCGATGCTATGGACGAAGCCATTGGCGATGTTCGCGACCGAATAGAGCAGGATGGACCCAAACAGCAGCGCCACGCGGCCAAAGCGGTCGCCGAGCATCCCGAAGAAAATGCCGCCAATGAGCATCCCGCCCATCTGCCAATTGAGGAGCGTTACGCCCGTGGGCAAAATCTGTTCGGTCGGTAAACCCAGACCCTGGAGGCTCGGCTTGCGCACGATGCTGAACAGGATCAAATCATAGACATCCACGAAATAACCGAGCGCGCCCACGATGACGGCGGGATGCAAAACCTGGCGCAGGACGGACGGAGACGGTTTCATTAATGGCTGTGGATGATGCACGGAGTGAGGCGATTAACCAAATCCATTCTCCTGCCAGACGTCCCCCCGGGGGTCTTCAATAGCCTTCAGTAGCCTACATTAGCCTTCGGTAGGTTTCAGAAACCGATAACCTCAACCCGCCTTCGGCGCAGCCAGCAATCTTTTTTCCTCAAAACAGCCTTGCAACACCTTGCATTGGCTTGCAATAGCTTGCGATACCTTAAGACGCTTTTACACGAAAAGCTTTTTACAGAAGCAAACGAAGGCAACGAAGCCATGGCCTCGTCTACATTCAATAATAATATGTCAAAGAACTAACGGGCATTTTACCATAGGGCTGGCGGGCTGGAACCGAAACTTGACTCCTGGTTGTTCACGGTGCCGGGACTAGACCTTTGTGGGGAAGTCTGAACGGCGAACGCAAACGTCCTATAAATGTATTGTTTTTTGATTATTATTTGTTTTAATGGAACTTGGCCACCTTATCTCAATCAAAGCTAATATACAGAAGTGATCTTCATATGAAAAAAGCCGCCAAAATCCATGGAATCATTCTCGTACTAACATGTGCTCTGGCCGCTCCTCTCAAGGCGCAAAACTTATATGTAGGAACTTCCGCGAACGGCGTGATTGGTGAATATGGATTGAATGGGTCAACGGTCAACGCCTCGCTGATCTCCGGATTGAATGTACCACAAGGCATCGTTATCGTGGGGGACGATGTGTTTGTCGCAAATTTTGGCAGCGGCATCATTGGCGAATACACCACTTCCGGAACCACCATCAATGCGTCATTGATTACCGGGTTGGGCGTTGTGGCTGGCCTTGCGGCTTCGGGTAACGACCTGTTTGCCGTCAATCAGAGCAAGGACGTCATCGGCGAATACACCACGTCGGGGGCGACCGTCAACGCGTCGCTGATTACCGGGCTAAATTTCCCCTTTGGTCTAGCGATTTCGGGTAACGACTTGTTTGTTCATAATGGCAGTGCCAATGCTATTAGCGAATACGGACTTAACGGGTCACTAGTGAATGCTTCGTTGATTACCGGGTTGAACACGCCTACCGGTATCGCGACTGCGGGGAATGACCTGTTTGTATCGAATTATGGCTCAAACACCATTGGTGAATACACGACATCTGGGGCGGTGGTCAATGCGTCGCTGATTTCCGGGTTGAATGGACCTGAAGGCATCACGATTTCAGGGAACGACCTGTTTGTCGCCAATTCT
This sequence comes from Candidatus Acidiferrales bacterium, assembly GCA_035499615.1. Lineage (GTDB taxonomy): Bacteria > Verrucomicrobiota > Verrucomicrobiia > Limisphaerales > UBA11358 > UBA11358. The sequence continues at coordinate 10,825 of DATJYM010000343.1, forward strand.
CTCACTGGCACTATTGGTGAATACACCACTTCCGGCTCAACCGTCAACGCGTCGTTGATTACGGGGTTGGGACAACCGCTTCTTGGCATTGCTATCAGTCAGGTTCCGGAGCCGTCCACTGTATCGCTCATAGGCCTGGGTACGACAGCGTTGTGGCTGTGGCAGCGGCGCAAATAACGCTGCCATCTGATAGATGGAACCACGTTGGAGACCTCGGCAAAAGCCGGCCAAGATAGTGTGATAGCCTTCCAGCCTGTCCCTTTTCTTTGGGAAAATGAATTCCTTTTTGACGGGCAAGATGCCTGTCCCACTACTTTTGCGGAGGTCTTTGTTGAGGTTCTCAGTCAGGGCTCGATGGAGTCTCGCCCCACCGGAATGAATTTGTACGGCCCGCTCGGAGCACGCGTGTGTGGCTCGGGCCCGACCTTTTTTGAGGATGAGGACGACCTGCCTTCGCCAAGACTAAAGCCGACAAGACGGGGGGTGGATACGTCCTGTTTCTTAATTAGCATCCCGCGGCGCGGGATGAAACTTCAGCTTTTCTTTTCGGCGTGCACGGAGTGCCCTGCCCTACCTTTGTCAGCCTTTTCCATCGCGTCACCTTGCGCAATATGGTAAATAATAAAGACGCATGAAAGCGGCCGAACAACCGATCACGCAGGAGGGCACGGAAACGTGCCTGGCGCGTTCGGTCGTGGACACGCTGGCACGTGAGCCGGGGCTGGAGGCGGTGACGATTGATCCGGCGCACGAAAAGATTTCCGTGGCCACCCTGGGCCAGGTCCCGCAGGGCGGAATCGAAACGATGACGCGTCGCTTCACGGAAAAAATCCAGGCGGCACGGGATACTCGCACTTGCACGTTGTTGGAGGGTGGCGGTGATTGTCATATCTGCGACATGCCGCTCTCGCCGGATGAACGGCGCAACATCATTATCCGCCGTGACGGCGGCAGCACGACCATTGCCCGCGCTACCTGCCCGACCGCGCCGGTTTTTTGGCGCTGGCGCGATTTGCCACTAAAGGTCGTCCCGCGCGAATTGGAAGTTCCCGAAAGCGCGGAGGAGATGGACGAGCACATCAACGAATGGAAGATGCAGATGGTCGCGGCGGTGTTGTGCGGCATCTTCGGACTGGCCGGCGCGTTTTCGCCCGCGCCATGGAAAACCATTTTTTACGTGGCGGCGTACATCGCGGGAAGTTTTTATCCGGTGGAAGAAGTCTGGGAGCGGCTGCGCGAACGGATGATTGACGTCCATTTCCTGATGATTGCCGTGGCCGTGGGCGCGGCATGCATCGGCGCCTGGGCGGAGGGGGCGACATTACTGTTCCTCTTCTCGCTTTCCGGCGCGCTGGAACATTTCGCGCTGGGCCGGACGCAAAAGGAAATCCGGTCCCTCTTCCGCGACGCGCCCAAGGTGGCGACGGTGATTGATCGCCTGGGCCGCGAATCAGAAATGCGCGTGGAGGAAATCCGCGCCGGCATGCGGCTGCTCATCAAGCCGGGCGCGCAATTTCCCGTGGACGGCGAAGTCGCCAAGGGCGCGACCGCCGCTGATGAATCGAACCTCACCGGCGAAGCCACGCCCGTGGAAAAGAAAATGGGCGAAACGGTCCTGGCGGGCACGATCAATTTGTGGGGCGCGGTCGAAGTCATCGTGACGAAGCCCGTCTCGGAGAGCGCGCTGCAACGCATCATCAAACTCATCCGCGAGGCGCAGCAGCAGAAGGCGCCGTCGCAGCGGTTCACGGATAAATTCAGCACAGGGTACACATACTTTGTGCTTGGGCTTTCGCTGGCGATGTTCTTTGTCTGGTGGCAGGGCTTCAAACTGCACGCGTTTTCGGACGTCGCCGGGCACAGCGCGTTTTATCGCACGATGACATTACTCGTGGTGTCGTCGCCATGCGCACTGGTGCTGTCGATTCCCTCGGCGGTGCTGGCGGCGATCGCGTTCGGCGCGCGCCACGGCATTTTGTTCCGCGGCGGCGCGGCGGTGGAAAAACTGGCGGAAGTGAATGTGGTGGCTTTGGACAAAACCGGCACGCTCACGACGGGCGAATTGAAGGTGGAAACCATTGAAAGTTTTCCCGCCGGACGTGAAAGCGACGTCGCGCGGCTGGCGTTCTCGCTGGAAAAATTGTCCACGCACCCGCTGGCCCGCGCCATCACGCTCTATGGCAAGCAGAAGAATCTGCAGCCGATGGAACTGGCGCAGTTCGAATCCGTCACCGGCCACGGGCTGCGTGCTAAATGGAATGGCAAGGATGTTTATTTAGGCAAACGCAGTTGGGTTGAGAGTTTCAAGGGCGGCATCCCCCTCACCCCAGCCCTCTCCCCCAAAGGGAGCGAGGGGGGTGGTTCAGCAACAGCGTATCAGGCTGCGGTGCCGTCTCCCTCGATGGGGGCGAGGGTAACGAATCAAAGCGGTGATTCGGGCGTTTCCGAAATCTGGATTTCCGGCGGTGATTTGCTGGGGCGGATCTTGTTGCGCGATGACATTCGCCCACAGGCGAGCGAGGTGATTGACGAGTTACGCCGTGAGCATTTGCAGACGGTGGTCCTGACCGGTGATCGCAAAGCTGCCGCCGAAAATTTAAAAGAGCGCCTGCATCTGGACGATGTGCGCGCCGAATTGAAGCCGGAGGAAAAAGTCGCGGCCATCCGCGAATTGAGCGAAGGCAAATTTGTCGCCATGGTAGGCGATGGCGTGAACGACGCGCCGAGCCTGGCGGCGGCACACATCGGCGTGGCCATGGGCGCGCGCGGTGCCGACGCGGCACTGGAGCAGGCGGACGTCGTGCTCATGCACGACCGGCTGGAAAATTTTCTGGCGGCATTTCGTTTGAGCCGGCGCGCGCGAAGAATTATCCGCACGAACCTGTTCATTTCACTGGGCACGGTGGCCGTGCTGGTGTCGTTTGCGATGCTTGGGAAAATCCCGTTGACCATCGGTGTGGTCGGGCACGAAGGCAGCACCGTGGTGGTGGTGATGAACAGTTTGCGATTGCTTTTTGGAGGGAAGAAAGCTTAAGAAGGGCGTCCCGCAGCTGCGGGATTGAAATGAAAAACAAGTTTATGCGCGAAGCGATCCGCCTCTCGCGCCAAAAAATGCGCGCCAACCAGGGCGGGCCGTTTGGGGCGATCGTCGTCCGCGGGAATAAAATCGTCGGGCGCGGCTGGAACCGCGTGACCTCGATGAACGACCCGACGGCGCACGCGGAAGTGACGGCGATTCGCGACGCGTGCCGGCGGTTGAAGCGGTTTCATTTGGAGGATTGCGAGCTTTACACCAGTTGCGAACCGTGTCCAATGTGCCTGGGCGCGATCTATTGGGCGCGGTTTAGCGCCATCTATTACGCCAACACGCGCGCAGACGCGGCGCGCATTGAATTTGACGATGCCGTCATTTACAACGAGATTCGTCTGCCGATTCCACGCCGCAAAATCCGGATGAAGCCGCTACTGCGCCGGGAGGCGCTGAAGGTTTTTGAGGAATGGAAACACAAGGTGGATAAAGTGCGTTATTGAAATTGGATGATCGTCACGAATTTAAATCCGGACACAGACATCGGCGCGAGCGGATGGCTGGTGGAAATCGACGGCCACCGGATCCTGCTCGACGCCGGGATGCATCCCAAGCGCGAAGGCCGGGCCGCCCTGCCCCTGTTCGGCAAAGCCGGAAACCTGGACGTGGACGCCATCGCTATCTCGCATTGCCATCACGACCACGTGGGGTCGCTGCCGGTGGCGTGCCGGCATTTTCCCAATGCGCACGTATTAATGACGCACCTGAGTTATTTCATCGTCGAGCGCGTGTTGCATAATTCAGTGAACGTGATGACGAGCCAGCGCGATGAACTGGGCATCCGCGATTATCCGCTCTACACGCACGATGAAGTGGATGAAATCGGCGCGGTGTTCCAGGGCTTCAAATACAACCGCGAAATCGAGTGGGCGGGGTTTGAAAAATCGCGCGGGGGCGAACCTTCGCCAACGCTGGAATTCTTCGATGCCGGCCACACACTGGGGTCGGCGGGAATCCTGTTGCGCGGAAAAAAGGAAACGCTCTTTTTCACCGGCGATGTTTGTTTCCACGACCAGACGTTATTGAAATCAGCGCAATTTCAGGACGTGAAAGCGGATGTGCTGATCATGGAGACGACCCGTGGCAACCGTGAGGTGCCGAAAGATTTTTCGCGCGAGGCGGAAATGGAGTGCCTGGTACAGGCGATTGCGAGCGCGCAAAAACGCAACGGCTGCATCCTGATCCCGGCTTTTGCGCTGGGGCGCACGCAGGAAATCCTTGCCACGCTGGCGCTGCTCATGCGCGAAGAACGATTGAAACGCCAGGCAATATATATTGGCGGATTGGGACGGGTGTTTACGGAGATTTATGATTTGGAGGCGCACCGGACGAACCGGATGCATACGGACCTGCAACTGAACGAAGCGTTGCAGCTCATTGTCCTCGGGAAAGGGCAGGCGGAAGGCATGAAGCTGACCGGCGGGAAAATATTCGTCATCACGGCAGGCATGATGAGCGAAAATACCGCGGCGCATGATTTGGCCGCGCGCATGATGGGCGATGAGAGACACAGCATTTTCTTCGTGGGCTATGCCGACCCGGATTCGCCGGCCGGCCGGTTGAAAGCAGCCAAGCGGGGAGAAACATTTGTGTTCAGCCCGTCGGCCGGGCGCGTGACGAGGAACTGCGACCTGGAGGATTTCGATTTAACGGCCCACGCGAACCGCGATGAGCTACTGGCATTCGTCGGCCAGATGGCGCCGCGCGCGGTTTTCCTCGGGCACGGCGACGACGTGGCGCGCGGGTGGTTTGAGCAGGAAATCCGGGAGCGCTGGCCGCGGATGAAGATCTTTCAGCCGGAACCCGGAAGGGCGATTACGGGCGTGTAGCTGCGGCAGCGGTTCTTTTGGGTTTTGAGCTTCGTTTTCGCTCAGTCACAGGCCGCTGACGGGCATGTTCCTTCGCTCAAGCCTCGTCAAAACCCAAAACTCCCCGCTGCTCAATGGCAGCATTTCTTTAAAGCGTTAAGTTGAGAGTTGGGAGTGAACGTATTTATGCTCCCAACCCCCAACCGTGAAATGGTCTAGCCGCCGTTGACGATGTTCGCCAGGTTGAAGATCGGCA
>DATJYM010000344.1:0-13409 GCA_035499615.1 Candidatus Acidiferrales bacterium
CCTATCACGACAGTGCGTTTGCCGCGCCGGCGGCTCTGGGCATTGCCGTCAGTCTCGAGGCCCAGGGAAAGACCGAGGCCGCCGCCAACGCTTTTCAACGGGTCATCAACGGGTACTCCGATCCGAATGCCGTGGACTCGGCCAAATTTGAACTGGCAAAAATCGATGAGCAGCAGGGCAAGCTCGTTGAGGCGGAAAATTTTTACCGGGACGTTGCCCGCAACAATCCCAATACTGCCATGGGTTCAGAGGCGGCCTTTCGCGCCTACCAATTGAATTCACGGACATCGGCCACGGCGCCTTCCAAGACCGTGACGGCTCCCTTCAGTCTGAGCACCAAACCATGAAATTGACGATAATTGGCACAGGTTACGTAGGTTTGGTAACCGGCGCCTGTTTCGCCCAGGTCGGCCATCAGGTGGTTTGCGTGGACAATGACGCGGCCAAGGTAAAATTACTCAAGGCAGGGGGCATACCCATTTACGAACCGGGCCTGGAGGAACTCATAAAGAAAAACACCGCCACCGGAAAACTTACATTTTCAACGAGCACAACCGAGGGCGTTGAAAAATCCGACGTGGTCTTTATTGCCGTGGCCACGCCGCCACACCCGGACGGGTCGGTGGATCTGAGCTTTATCGAGCGGGTCGCGCGCGACATTGCCGGCGCCATGACCGGTTACAAAATCATCGTGGACAAGAGCACCGTACCAGTCAAAACGGGCGAGAAAGTGGTGGAGACCATCCGGCGCTATTGTCCCGCGAAAGCGGACTTCGACGTCGTGAGCAACCCGGAATTCCTCCGGGAAGGCTTTGCGGTCGGCGATTTGATGAAGCCCGACCGCATTGTCATCGGAACGCGTTCGACCCGGCCGGTGGCGGTCATGAAGGAAATTTACGCGCCGTTTAACGCGCCGGTCATTGTGACGGACATCAATTCCGCCGAACTGATCAAACATGCCTCCAATTCGTTCCTGGCGCTGAAAATTTCGTATATCAATGCCATAGCCACCATCTGCGAGAGCACCGGGGCGAATGTCCAGGAAGTGGCCGCCGGCATGGGCATGGATGAACGGATTGGCCGCCGTTTCCTGAACGCCGGTATCGGCTTTGGCGGCAGCTGCTTTCCCAAGGACTTGAGCGCGTTCATCAAAATTGCCGAGCAAATCGGATATGATTTTCGCCTGCTCCGGGAAGTGCAACGCATCAATGCCGACCAAATGGACCTGTTCGTAAAGAAAATCACCGATACGCTCTGGGTGCTGAAAGACAAAAAGATTGGAGTCCTGGGCCTGGCTTTTAAACAAAATACCGACGACGTGCGCATGTCGCCGGCGATAGAGCTGTGCCAGCGTTTGCAGAAGGAAGGCGCGGCCTTGCGCATCCACGATCCCCGGGCCATGGACAAGGCGCGGGCGATTTTGAAAGATGTGACCTGCGTGGACGATATGGATGCCGTGGCGGAGGGTTGCGACGCGCTGGTGGTGGCGACGGAATGGGACGAGTTCAAAAGTCTGGACCTCGACCGTGCGCGCAAGGCACTGACGCATCCCATTATGTTTGACGGCAGGAACCTGTTTGACCGCGTCGAGATGGAACGCCAGGGCTGGATTTACAAAAGCGTGGGGAGGTAAGCGGCAAGGGGGGTGTTGGATTGATGGAGAAATGGAGCAATGGAACGAAACAAAAAAGCATCACTCCACCATTCCACCAGTCCGACACCCCGCGGCATTGATGTCTCCGCCGCCCTCATCTTCCGTGACGGCAAACTGCTCATCGCCCAACGCCACGCCGATGCCCATCTGGGCGGACTCTGGGAGTTTCCTGGCGGCAAGCGCGAGGCGGGTGAAACCTTCGAGCAGTGCCTGGCCCGTGAACTGCGTGAGGAACTGGGGGTTGAAGTTGCGGTCCAGGGCTTGTTCGAGGAAATCACTCACGACTATGCGGACAAGAGTATTCACTTGAAATTCTTTACCTGTTGCCTGCGAGGCGGCGAGCCGCAAGCACTGGGTTGTGCGGCGGTCAAATGGGTGGGGAAACCGGAACTGGCCGATCACGATTTTCCCGACGCGGATGCGCGCCTGCTCGTCAGACTGCGCGGTTACAGTTTCCCGTAAGCGGCCTCGATGATTAGCCGGAAATTGTTCTCGCCCACGTTGACGATGGCAAATTCGCGCTGGGCATTTTCCACGGAATCGCTCGCGTGGGCGGCATTGACGGTGATATTCGAGCCAAATTCCCGGCGGATGGAGCCGGGTGGGGCCTTGGAGGGATCGGTCGGGCCAAGCACGTCGCGAACTTTCCGGATGGCATTGACACCCTCGTACATCAGGGCGATGCATTTTTGCGTGCCGGGCAGCCGGCGCTCCTCCTCCGTCTGGCGTTCGGCCGGGGTAAAGCCGGTCATAAACCGCATAATATTGCCAAACTGATTGTCGCCATGTAACGGGCCGAGAACATCGCCGAGGGCCTTCTGCTGTTCGGGCGGTATTTTAAATCCAAGCTCCTTCTCCAGCACATGTTTGGCGCGTTCGGCGATTGCGTCCTTGAGTTTTGTGCGCAGGACTTCAAGCACCGGGCCGTAGAACTCCATGGCCTGTGACAAACTCATGTGCAACACCTTGGCGCCGACAATGTAAAGTCCTGTGCGTGAAAAGAAGTCAATCACATTGCCGGGGCGGCCGGTGGAAAACTTGAAATTATCCGGCTTGATCAGGACCAGCGTACGCTCTCCGGTCTGGCCCGGGGGATAAGTGATAACGTTTTCGAGGACACCGCCGTCCGTGTCCGAGTAACGCGCCCAAAGCTTGAGTTTGGCTTCTGCTTCCTGCTGGTTGGGAGAAGCCAGCACGGCCGGTTCGAAGTAACGGACCTGACCATCGTCGTCCATGATCAAATCGCTGTAAGTGTCCCGGATGGTTTCCCCGCCGCGCCGGTCGGGACTCAGATTGCCGACCACTCCGCGGACCTTGCGCACGGCGTCGTCGCCTTGAAAAACCATCATCAGAATGCGGCGGCGGCGGCCGGTTTTAGGGTCAGGCGCCAGATTTTTAAGAACGTATTCCCGAAGCAATTCCTGGATTTTCCGGTCCTGGGGGTCCTGGGCGGAAACGATGGTTTCGGCATATTGCGTTACCAGTTCCGGGCCGGGGGCGAACATGCGAATGGCTGCCAAATCCAACTCTGTGCGTGAGATCAACCGGCTTAAAATTCCACCTGTACGCGATTTGTAGAGCGAATAGGGGGTAACAATGACGTAGGCTAACTGCTGCGACATATCAGCTCGTGGCCGGCGGAGTAACCGTGGTTGCACCGGCGGGAGCCGCTTTTCCCCCTAAAATCTTGAACATGACGGTACCACAGGTCGGGCATTTGCCTTTAATGGCCTTGCGCCCGTTCTTCATCACTTCCTCGACGCCGTTAGCGATTTCCTTCTTGGCCTTGCACTTGACGCAATATCCTTCAGCCATAAGATGATTTACCACCCTGCGCACCATGCGCCGGACAGTCGTATAAGTTTACTGTCGATGTTCCCCCGGCGTCAACTCGGAAAAGGCTTAGCAGCAAGTTATTTATAATCAATGCGTTAACACGATGTCTGACCACGTTCCAGCCCATGCTGCCGAAGGGCGGTCTTAAGAATCTTACCAGTTGCGTTGCGTGGCAACACCGGCATAAAAACAACGTTTTTGGGCACCTTGTAATCCGCCAGTCGGGCACGGACAAACTGCAACAGCGCCCCCTCGTCCAGCACCTGTCCTTCTGCCGCCACCACGAATGCCACCGGCTGCTCGCCTTTTCGGGGGTCGGGCAAGCCGACGACCGCCGCTTCCTTCACGCCGGGAAATTGATAAATTACCTCTTCAATCTCACGCGGATAGACGTTGATTCCATTTACCAGCAACATGTCTTTTTTGCGATCGGTAATGAAATAATAGCCCTCGGCGTCGCAATAGCCGACGTCGCCGGTGTAAAGCCAGCCGTCGCGCAAAACCCTCGCCGTCTCTTCCGGCTGGTTCCAATAGCCGAGCATCACGTTGCCACCGCGTATGCAAATTTCTCCGACGTCGCCGACCGATAATTCCTTGCCGGCGTCGTCGCGGATGCTCAACTCCACATTGGGGATGGGTTTGCCAATCGAACCGGCCTTGTTAACGCCATGGATGGGATTCACCGTGGCGACCGGGCTGCTTTCGGTCGGGCCATAGCCTTCACGCAGCGGGAACGGAAATTTCCGCGTGAACTCATTGAAAACCTCCACTGGCAACGGTGCGCCGCCGCTGATGCACAGCCGCAACGGCAGACGGCCGAACTCAGGTACGGCCAGCAACGCGCGGTAAAATGACGGCACGGCCGGCAGGATCGTACCCCGGTGCCGCGTGATGTCCTCCAGCACCTGTTTAAAAGGATGCAAAGTTTTCAACAAAAGGATCCCACCGCCGCACAACACGGGCAGCAGGGTGCCGACCGTGAACATGAAACTGTGGAATTGCGGCAGCGCCACCACGACGCGTTCATCTTCATGCACGTCGAGCGCCGCCACGCAGCTCGCCACGTTGTGGAGAAAATTGCCGTGAGTCAGCATGGCGCCCTTCGGATGGCCGGTGGTACCAGAGGTATAGAGTAGTGCCGCCAGGTCAGTCTCGGTGCGGGAGTCGTTTATCGTGAACTCTGAACCGGCACCGTCGGCCCGGGTGAGTTGCTCGATGCGGGATATGCCCAGCGAGGGGCGCGCCGTCTTCAAGCCTTCAAAATGTGACGCCAGTTCCGCGTCGGTTACCAGGACATTCGCACCGGAATCGTTCAGGATGTAAACAACCTCGGCCGGCTTCAGGAAATTGTTGACGGGGACCACCACGCCGCCGGCCGACAGGATGCCAAAGACCGCCGGCACAAATTCAGGACAATTCTTCACCCACACCGCCACGCGGTCGCCGGGTTTGACGCCGCATTCCTTTTGCAGGCAGGCGGCGGCGTGTTCCACCTGGGCCTGGAGCGCGGCGTAGGATATTTCCGATTCCCCCCAACAAACGGCGGTTTTTAACGCGTGCTTTTCCGCGCAGCGTGCGAACATGACAGCCAGGTTCATGGCGAATGTTAGGAGCAGGCGGCAGGATTTTGCAAGCGGGCAATCTTGCCGCTCGCCACCCGCCATGCCTCATTTTATTCTTGGACCCGTGATTGACACCGACGCAAAGCTTGCCGCCCTGCTGCCCGCCATTCGATCTGCGAAGTGGCTGTCGCTGGACACCGAAGCCGACAGCCTCCATGCCTATCCCGAAAAAGTCTGTCTTATCCAGATCAGCACCACCGCCGGCGATGAATTGATCGATCCGCTTGCCAGAATCGATTTGAACCCGTTGCTGGCAGCGCTTAACCGGCATGAACTCATCATGCACGGCGCGGATTATGATTTACGCCTTTTGCGCAAGCATCACGAGTTCGTGCCATCGGCCATCTTCGATACGATGCTGGCCGCCCGGCTTTTGGGGGAGCGGCAATTCGGCCTGAGTTCGCTGGTTGAAAAATTTCTCGGAGTGAAACTGGACAAGGGTCCGCAAAAGGCCGACTGGGCCAGGCGTCCGCTCACGGAACGGATGGAGATTTATGCCCGCAACGACACGCACTTTCTCCGGACGTTGGCCGACAAGCTCATGGCTGAACTCAAGCAGAAAGGCCGGTTTGGCTGGCATCAGGAATCCTGCGGGCGGTTGATTGCCGAAAGTACAAAACCGCCCACGGCCAATGCGGATTCGGTCTGGCGTATCAAGGGTAGCCACGCTTTGAATCGCCGGGCGCTGGCGGTGGTGCGCGGACTTTGGGAATGGCGCGAAAGTGAAGCCATCGCCGCCAATCGTCCTCCATTTTTCATTCTCAACCATGAAAAGCTTGTGAACATTGCGGCGGCCGCTGCCGCGCACAAGCCGGTGGACCACCTGTTGCCGCCGCGCATGTCACCCCGCCGCCGGGAAGGGTTGAATCAGACCGTCAAGTCGGCGCTCGCGCTTCCGGCCGACCGCCATCCCGAAATCCTGCGGCATAAGTTTTATCGACCCACCGAGGCCGAAATGCGCCGCTACCATGAGCTCGAGACACGCCGCGACCAGCACGCGCGTGAATTGGCCATTGACCCCACGCTCATCGCCAGCCGCGCCACTCTGAGCGAACTGGCCCGGGACTGGGAAAAACACTCGCCGGAACTGATGAATTGGCAACGGGAACTACTGCAAGTCTGGCATTCTCATAAGGCTCAGGATTGAATTTGAGCACCCGATTATTGCCCGAAATTTACCGTCGCCCATTTCGACCTGCGATTGATTTTAGATTGTTAATTTATGCAGCTTCTCGAGGCTGCCGTGCAAAAAACGGTTCGGTTTTAACAATTTCGTTTCAGAATTCCGCATTGACGCTGAGGCGGTTGCCGTTAGATTGTGCCTTCGGTTTTGCTAAACATCTTATAGTAGAAGGATAAAAACTATGGCAGTGAAAGTTGCAATCAACGGATTCGGGCGTATCGGACGGCTGGTCTTCCGCGCGCTGGTCGAACAAGGCATGGTGGGCAGGGACATCGAGGTCGTCGCCGTCGGCGATATCGTTCCCGCGGATAATTTGGCGTATTTGCTCAAGTACGATTCCATCCAGGGTCGTTTCAAGGGCGAGGTCGGTTCGGAGAAATCCGTCGCCGACAAGCCGGACGACGACGTGCTGGTGGTCAACGGCAAGAAAATCAAGGTGGTCAGCGCAAAAACGCCCGCCGAACTGCCGTGGAAGGCGTTGGGCGTGGATCTGGTGATTGAATCCACCGGGCTGTTCACCGATGTCGAGAAGGCCAAGGGCCACATTACCGCCGGGGCCAGGAAGGTCCTTATTTCCGCTCCGGCCAAGGGCGATTGCCTCACGGTGGTCATGGGCGTGAATGAAGCCAAGTATGACCCGAAGCAGCACCATGTCATTTCCAACGCCAGCTGCACCACGAACTGTCTCGCGCCGGTCGTTTACGTGCTGCTCAAGGAAGGATTCGGCGTCGAGGAAGGTTTGATGACGACGATCCACAGCTTTACCGCCACGCAGAAGACGGTGGACGGCCCGAGCAAGAAGGACTGGAAGGGCGGACGCACCGCGGCGCTCAATCTCATTCCTTCCACGACCGGCGCGGCCAAGGCCGTGGGGCTGGTGTTGCCGGAAGTGAAAGGCAAACTGACGGGCATGGCGTTCCGCGTGCCGACCCCGACGGTTTCGGCGGTTGACCTCACGGTGCGCACGGTCAAGGAGACCAGTTATGCGGAAATCAGCGCCGCGATGAAGAAGGCAAGCGAGACGTATCTGAAAGGTATCCTCGGCTACACCGACGATGAAGTCGTCAGCTCGGATTTCATCCATTGCGAACTGTCCTCGATTTTTGACGCAGGTTCTGGCATGGAACTGAACAAGAAGTTCTTCAAGCTGGTCAGCTGGTACGATAACGAGTGGGGTTACAGTTGTCGGGTCGGGGACTTGATCAAATACATGCTCAAGAAAGGGCTGTAAACCGCGATAAATAAGGACGGCGACACGCCGTTGCTCCAAAATTATTTCAAAGGCGATCCGGCAACCGGTCGCCTTTTATTTTTGATTTGCGATATGCGATTTACGATTGATTCCCAATTGCGCGGGTGTCGCGTAAATTGTATATTGTAAATCGAAAATTCAAGGTTTCGTCTGTGGTGATTCCAGAATCACTTTCTCCTTCTCCAGCTTCTTTAACTTGGGCGCAATAACAATCTGGCAATAGGGCGCACCCGAATTATTATCGAAATACTGCTGGTGATAATCTTCCGCCTTGTAGAATTTGGTGTATGGCACGATTTCAGTGACGATGCGGTTCTTGAAATTCTTTTGCGCCTCGGCCCTGGATTTTTCCGCAGTCTGCTTCTGTTCCTCGCTGCGGTAAAGGATGATGGAGCGATAGGAAGTACCCACGTCCGCGCCCTGGCGGTTGAGTGTGGTCGGGTCGTGTGCCTGCCAGAAAACGTCGAGCAGTTGCGCGTACGAAATTTTCGCAGGATCAAATTCGATTTGGGTTACCTCGGCGTGGCCGGTGGTTTCGGTGCAGACCTGCTCGTAGGTGGGATTTGGCGTGGTACCGCCGGCGAAGCCGCTGGTGACGGAAATCACACCGGGCAAACGTTCGAAGACGGCTTCCATGCACCAAAAGCAGCCTCCGCCCAGATCGGCCCTCTCGATTTTATCAGGTTCAGTTGTATTCATGGCATTGGTCGTTGGGCCGGCCATCACAGTCAGATTCAAGGCCGCAGCAGCCGGTAACAAATAAATCATCCAATTCATGGTGTCTCGCAATCCGCCCTGAAGGTAGCACAGACATTAAATCTGTAAAACTCCGGCCCGCAGGCGGAATGCCCGCGCCAGTTGTCGCCCGGCTCGGGCGTGGCCATCCGGTCACCGGGCTTTTTGCACGCCGGACACGGAAGTTTTGTTCGCGGTGGCTTCATTCGAATGACTGGCAACCGGCGCATGGGTCCGATTTGTGCTGATGAGCGAAACGTAATCTTCAAGAATATGCTCCGTTTCGTCGAGCCAGGGATCATATTGCGGCGCGTTCATCCCCGGGGGAGTTAATTGTGCAGGAATTGTTTGTCGATGACCGCGCGGGCTGTTGCCGGCAGAAGCGTTGGTGGAGCTGAGCGAGGACGTGGTGTTCGTCGGCCAGATCAACGGCGGCAGGCCGCGATCGTTGACGTTCTCAAGTGTGATCTCATAAATCTTTTCATTGGGCGCCTTCCGTGAGTCGCGCTCGGCGTCGCGCATTTTCTGACGGAGCACATTCTGTTGGGCCTGTTTGAGCTGTTCCTGTTCATTCAACGAGGCGGTTTTATCGGCCTGCAATTTTTTGAACTGGTCGATATCCTGACGGATATAGATGAAATCCTGATTGGTAGCCACCCGCTCATCGGAAGCCTTGCGCAATTCGGACAAATACGGCTCCACCAGGTTCAACGGGTGGTAATCCAGGTTCAACTGGTCGTAATCCGCCTTCGGAATGGTGTCCCATGGCATGGCGTTGGGCAGCGAACTTTCACCGATATCCGCCATCACATTCATTGTATCCGGCAACACAATATCAGGTACGACGCCCTTGAACTGAGTGGACGCACCGCTGACGCGATAGAATTTTCGGATGGTGATTTTTACCGTGCCCGGATCATTGGAGGCTGATTCATCCGCCGACCAGATGAACGGATGCAACGGATTCAGGTTTTGCACCGTGCCTTTGCCGTACGTGGAGGTGTCACCGACAATCAAGGCACGCCCATAATCCTGCAAGGCGCCCGCCACAATCTCCGTGGCGGATGCGCTGAACCGGTTGACGAGGACGACCAGAGGTCCGCGATAAAGGGCATAGTTTGAAGTGTCCTTATCCTCGACGAAATGGCCATCCGGCGACCGGACCAGTACGACCGGTCCGTTCGTGACAAACAGGCCCGTGAAATCAACAGCCTCCTCCAGCGAGCCGCCGCCATTGCTTCGCAAGTCGAGTATGATACCGGCAACTTTTTCCTGCTCCAGCTTCTTGATCAGGCGTTTGACATCGACGGTGGTGCTCCTTTTTGAAGGGTCGCCGTTGTCGCCGGGCAGATCGATCGTTGCGTAAAACGACGGCAGGTCAATGATTCCCAGGCGATTGGTGCCGCCATGTCCATCGGGGGTTTCGACCAGTTTGGCCTTCGCCCCTTCGAGTTTGATTTCGTCGCGGACCAGGGTCACCACGCGGTGCGAATCAGGTTCGTCCACCGGAATGAGCGTCAAACGCACCTCCGTGTTCTTGGGACCGCGAATCATCTGGACGATCTTGCCCAGATCCATGTCCACCACGTCCACGGGGGCCTGCTTGCCCTGGGCCACGGCGATGATACGGTCCCGGGGCTTGATTTGCTTGCTTTTGGCCGCCGGCCCGCCGGGCACGAGCGACATTATGGTGCAATAGCCTTCTTCGGAACGAAGTTCCGCGCCGATGCCGAAGAGCGCCAGACTCATGTCGATGGAAAAATCCTGGGCATGGCTGACGTTCAGGTAATCCGAATGGGGATCATAGGCGTGGGTGAGGGCGTTCAGGTAGGTCTGCAACACATCGCTGCCGTCCCAATTCGTAAATACGTGCAACTGCCAGTGAAAATGCCGCGCAAGCTTTTCGTCGATTTGGCGGGGCGCGGTCTTGGCCAGAGGCAGGATGACATCGGTATTGGTGACGGAGATTCTGCGGGCGACCACCTCCTGCAAATAGTCGTAAGTCAACCGTTGTTGCCAGAGTTGCCGTGCCGCGGCCAGGTTTTTGGGATAGGGAGCATCACGCCGGTCCAGCAGAATGCTCTGGTGGGTGTTCAGGGCGAACCGGTCGCGCTTCAACTGTCTGTCCTCGAAGGCCACCCGCTGGTTCAGGCGTTCCAAAAAGCGGTCGATAATTTGATATGCGGGCGTGAGATCGGCAATCCCGCGGTTATTGATGGTGAGGGTGTCGAGGTTTGTCCGGTAGTGGGCAAATTCCGCTAAATCCGATTGGAGAAAATACAGATGTTGAGGATCCAGCGAGTCCAGATAACCGTCAAAGAATTTTTCCGACATGGCCCGGTCCAGCGGCTGTCCGGAGTAGTGATATTCCTCCATCAACCGTGCGGTGATGTAGGCGATGCGACCGTCGTTGGGGCCGGGGGCCAGCGTGGGTGGTGCGTTGGTCTTGTCGGTTCCAGCCAGAGCCGTGGTGTGGAATTGCAGGAAGATCCCCCCCACGGCCATAATCAAGAACATCAAACGGGAGCATCGGAACCAGCGGTCCCTACTGAAATGGCATGTCATTATTCGCACAAGTTGCGGGGAATATAGCAGGATTCGTGCGCTGGGGAAACTTTTTGCACAGGATAGTGTTAAAAATAAAACAGGGTTGCAATTTGAAGGCAAATCCTCAAAATACGCGTTCAACTAACCATGAAAGCTATTATATTAACCGTTGTTTTTTCGTTTTCGGTCCTGACCCCTTTGCTGGCCTACGACACCAATGTGCTGGGCGATGAACACTCGCGCGTCAGCTATGCCCTGGGGATGATGTACGGGGGGCAATTGAAGGCGGGCCAGGTGACTAATCTGAATTATGGTTTAATCCTGCAAGGATTAAAGGATGCTCAAGGTGGCGGCAGCACCTTGCTGACCACGATGGAAATGCGCAATACGTTGAATGAGTTTGGCCGGGAACTTCAGGCGCAGGCGATGAAGCGTCGCCAGGAAGCCGCAGAAAAAAACCAGAAGATCGGCGAAGCGTTTTTGGCTGAGAACAAGGGGAAGGCCGGCGTGGTTACGCTGCCCGACGGTTTGCAGTATAAAATCATCAGCAACGGCACCGGAGCATCGCCCGCGGCGAATGATATTGTAACCGTCAGTTATGAAGGCCGGTTGATTGACGGAACACAATTCGACAGTTCGGACAAGACCCAGTTTCAGGTGGGCGGAGTCATCCGCGGTTGGACGGAAGCGCTTACCCAAATGAAGGTCGGCTCCAAATGGGAATTATATGTGCCGTCCGAACTCGCGTACGGGGACGCGGGCCGGCCGCCGCGAATTGAACCCGGCTCCACCTTGATTTTCACCTTGGAATTGCTTGCCATCCAGCATCCCCAGCCGGTCACCAGCGATATTATCAAGGTGCCTTCGGCCGATGAAATGAAACGAGGCGCCACGGTTGAGATCATCAAGCCCGAGGACGCGCAAAAAGCGCAGCAGCAATGACAAGCGCCAATTGACGAAACATCCCGTTCCGAGGGGCGGAAGGGTTTGAACAATCGGGCGATTGTGCTGTCAATGTTCATGAATTGTTTCGGTTGTTTTATGAATCGTTTTTCACGGCCGCTAATAGGGGCTTTTTCACTGACCCTGGGTGCGCTGGCCATGGTGCTTTTGTTTTACCTGACTTCCTGGGCGCAAGAAACACGGCCGGATATCAAGGTTGAAGCCACACCGCTCGATCGCAGCGCCAGGCTGGGTGTCAGCTTTGCCCCCGTCATTAAAAAGGCTGCGCCTTGCGTGGTGTACATCTATTCCACCCGCATCGTTCACCTGCGTCCCTACCGAAACCCGTTCCTGAATGATCCATTCTTCCGCCAGTTTTTTGGCGATCAACTTCCATCGGAAAATCAGCCGCGCACACGCCGGGAGGAGAGCCTCGGTTCCGGTGTGGTGGTTTCCCCGGACGGATATATTTTGACGGCCAACCACGTCGTGGACGGCGCGGATGAAATCAAAGTCAAGGTCACCTCCGCCGATGGCGACAAGGAATACAGCGCCAAGGTTATCGGAACCGATCCGCCAACGGATGTGGCGGTGTTGAAAATTGACGCCAAGGATTTGCCGGCCGTTACCCTGGGCGACAGTGATCAACTGGAAGTGGGCGACATTGTCCTGGCCATCGGCGACCCTTTCGGGCTCGAGCAAACCGTGACCATGGGAATCATCAGCGCTCTCGGCCGCAGTGGTTTTCGGTTCGGAGGACAAGACGGCGGCAGCCAGCCGAATTATCAGGATTTCATCCAAACTGATGCGGCCATCAATCCGGGCAATTCCGGCGGGGCACTGGTGGACGCTGAGGGTCGGCTCGTGGGCATCAACACCTTCATCCTCAGCAGCACCTATGGCAACGAGGGCATCGGCTTCGCCGTGCCCGTCAATCTCGCACGCCATGTCATGGACCGGCTGATTCATAGTGGCAAAGTCACGCGCGGCTATATGGGTGTCAGGCTGAAGGATATCAACGCAGGCCTGGCGGAAAGCTTTGGTTTGACGGATCAAAACGGCGCGCTGGTGGACGATGTGTCTCCAGGCGCACCGGCGCAGAAAGCGGGTATTCAACCCGGAGACGTTATTGTCGAATTCAACGGCAAAAAAGTGACCGACGCCGACAATCTTTCGCTGATGGTATCGGAATGTGCACCGGGAACCGAAACCGTGGTGAAAGTCATTCGTAATGGCTTGCCTAAGACATTCAGGATCGGTTTGGGCGAATTGCCGGGGCCGGTTGGCCGAAACAGCAATAATCGGAATAGCAACGCGGATAATTTGAATGCCGATGCGCTCGACGGCGTGACCGTGCAGGATTTGAATCCACAGACACGTCAGGAATTGCGGATCCCCGATTCCGTCCATGGCGCCCTGGTCACGGAGGTCGGACCGGAATCCAATTCCGCCGATGCGGGTTTGCAGCAGGGCGACATCATTGTGGAAATCAACCACCACCCGGTGAATAATGCCCGGGAGGCGGTCAAGTTCTGCACTCAGGCCAAGGAAGCTCGAATTCTGTTGCGAGTATGGCGGCGCAGTGGCGACTTTGCCGGGATGACGTATCTGAGCGTGGACAATACCACCAAACCTGCG
>DATJYM010000345.1:0-4605 GCA_035499615.1 Candidatus Acidiferrales bacterium
CCGTGCGCATACGGGTCGTTTACCTGCGCAACCACCGGCGCCCGGCCATTCCCACCCGGCAAGGCCACCTGGTAAAGATAATATTTCCCGGCCAGATCCCCGTTGAGAGCGGCTGACCAGATGCCTTTGGAATCGCGGACCATCGGTTGCAAAGCCGGCGACGGATTGGTGGCATCATCGAAAAGCATCACCTGGACATTCGTGGCGGTCGGGGCCCACAATTTTAGCGTCGTCGCCTGCGGGCGATAAACCGCGCCGAGGTCATCGTGCGGATAAAGATACGTCATGGGATCACTAAAACTTCTTTCCACGGCGAGGTTCATGGCAAGCAAAACCAGAATCCGGGGCAGTTCGCAGCAGTGGTGGATGGCAGAACACCTGCGCCACTGGACTTTCATTGCAGAAGCTTAAACCCGCTGCCCCCGGCTTGTCCAGCAGGGTGAGCCTTTTCTGGATCTGTGACGTCAATGTTTTATGGCTGCGCCATTGGCGTGCGGTGATTACAAACTGCGTCCAATTTTGTAATTGTTAGCCCGGACCGGAGAGTTAAACTCGTCATCACTATGAAAAAACTTCTGTTGGCGGGTGCGGTCCTGGTTGTGCTGGGAATTCTCGCGTTGACGCTGATGGCCATTGCCGGTGGCGGTTACAACCGGCTGGTCCGGCTTTCGCAGGCGGTGGACAGCCAGTGGGCGCAGGTCCAAAACGTTTATCAACGGCGGGCTGATCTCGTCCCGAACCTGGTGGCCACCGTGTCCGGCGCGGCCAGCTTCGAAAAATCCACCCTGACGGAAATCACCGCCGCCCGGGCCTCGGTCGGGCAGGTGAAGCTGGACTCCAATGCCGCGCCGGCCGACCCCGCCAAACTCGCCGCCTTTGAATCCGCGCAGGGCCAGCTGACTTCGGCGCTGTCGCGCCTGCTCGTGGTGGTGGAGAAATATCCGGACCTGAAGGCGACCGCAAACTTTCAGGATTTGCAGGCGCAACTGGAAGGCACGGAAAACCGCATCAGCGTCGAGCGCCGGGACTTCAACACGGCGGTGCAGAATTACAATACCGCCATCAAATCATTTCCGGCCGTGTTCTATGCCGGCGCGTTGGGCTTCAGCCCGAAACCCTACTTCAACGCCACACCGGGAGCCGAGACACCGCCCAAGGTGCAGTTCGATTTCAACCAGACGGCGCCCCCCGCCAAACCCTGAGCCGTGCGCCGATTTCTTTGCATCCTGGTTCTGCTGACGGGCAGCCGGCTGTTCGCGCAGGAAGTCATTCCGCCCGCACCGGCGGCCTACTTCAATGATTACGCCCAGGTCGTTTCGACCGGCACGGCGTCTCATTTGAACGAAATGCTGGAAGATTTTGAGCGTCAAACCTCCGAGCAGATTCTCGTGGCCATTTACCCGAAAATGCAGTCGGATTCCTCCGTGGAGGATTACACGGTCCGGGTGGCGCGATCCTGGCAGGCGGGTCAAAAAGGCAGGGACAACGGCGCGGTGTTGTTCGTCTTCGTGCAGGACCACAAAATGTACTTGCAGGTCGGCTACGGACTCGAGGGCGTTCTGCCCGATGCGCTCTGCAAACGAATCATCAGCGAACAGGTTACGCCGCACTTCAAGGCCGGTGATTTTGACGGCGGTCTGACGGCGGGTGTCCAAGCCATTCTCGCCGCGACCAAGGGTGAATACAAGGGCACCGGCACCACCGTGGCGGAAAGACATGCGGCCAATGTCCGCCTCATCGGCAGCTGGTTTTTCACCTTGGTTGTCGTTGTCATCATTTTGGCCGTCATCCTGTCCGCCCGGAAAAACGGCTTCCGGTCCGGTGGCATTCATTACTGGGGCGGCGGCTGGTCCGGTGGGGGTTTTTCCGGCGGGGGATTTGGCGGGGGATTTGGCGGGGGCGGAGGCGGAGGCTTTTCCGCCGGAGGCGGAAGTTTTGGCGGCGGTGGCGCGGGAGGAAGCTGGTAAATCATTATGCACCCAAAAAAATTTGCCAGTCACCTGCAGCACCACGGAATCGTCGCCGCCATTCACGAGGCGGAAAAGAAAACTACCGGTCCAATCCGCGTCAGTGTCAGTCACCGGCACGTGGGCGACCCGCTTGCCGCCGCGCAGTCGGAATTTTTGCGCCTGGAGCTGGACAAATCGCCGGCAAAAAACGGGGTCTTGATTTTCGTGGCGCCGTGCACGCACAAATTTGCCGTCATCGGCGATGCCGCTGTGCACGCGAAGTGCGGAGATGAATTCTGGCGGCAGCTTGCGGATGCAATGACCGGTTATTTTCGCAAAGCCGAGTTTACGCCCGGCATCATCCATGGCGTGCAAAAGGCCGGCGAACTGCTCGCCCAACATTTTCCGCGGAAGCGCGATTAAATCGTTGCCAGCGGAGCCTGGCCGGCAACTCGCCCGCTGAGCCAGCCAGCTTGGTATCCATATTATTGAACCGGACCGTCATCACAGAGGCCTCGCATCTATGGCACATATAACAGGCGGAGAAAGCCGGTGTTATTCGTCAAAAAAAGGTACTGTGAATTTGTACTCGCTGTCGGAGTGAACAATTCTCCGTTCAAATTTTCCCAAGCTGTGCCAAAATCCGGTCTGAACTGGATTTGATAATTATCGTAAGGCGCGAGGCCGGACGAATTCAACACCATTCCCGGCATTACGGCTGGAGAAAGTGCGCTGACGGGCGGCGGGTCTATCTGGATCGTGACCGGGTTGACATAGCCGATCCCGGCGTTCGTAATCGTGATTTTCGTGACCCTGCCCCCGCTGATGGTCGCAACCGCGGTGGCATTGCTGCCCACATTGGCAATAATGTTCACCGCGGGTACGGTGATGTAACCCGAACCACCGGAAACCAAAGTGGCGCCAACCACAAATCCATTGACCAATTGAGGCACGGCCGTCGCCGGGGTTGGCACGGGCAGCAGCGCCAGCCGATAGTCGCTGCTTCCGACCGTGCCGGGAACTACTTTCGAATAATAGTTGGTGTTCGCCGTAAAACCAGTCCCTTGATTCACCCAATTCTGCGATTGGAAAAACTGCAATTGATAGTTGCTGCTCACGACAAGACCACCAAAGGAAAGCGATGAAACGTTCGCAAGTTGCAACATCGGATTGGCAATAAATGGAGGGTCGATAACGACAATCACCGGCAGGTTGGTATAGCCCGATCCCGGGTTAAGCACATTGACGGCCACAACCATGCCGTTGCTGATCACAGCGGACGCCAATGCACCGGTGCCGCCTCCACCAATAAGCCGAACCGCCGGCGGGTTGGTATAACCGGCACCCTCGTCAGTCATATCAACACCAACGATAAATCCATTAACCACCGTCGCGGACGCGGTCGCCTGGCGGGGCGGTGGCACATAGTAATGAAAATCACATTTGCCTCCGGCTCCGGCATTGAAAATAGCCTGAATTTCGCCGGCCGACAATGCGCGGCTATAAAAACTGATCTCATCGATTAATCCTTGAAAATAAAACTGGCTGACACCCGGTGCCCGCGCCCAGCCACCAATCGTCAGCGGGGCGATTCCGCCATATACGGATACAGGTGCATTCGTCATGCTCGCGATGATCGCCCCATTTACATACATGCAACGAATTCCCGAAGAACTATCGTATGTGGCCGCAACATGATTCCACGCGTTCAAGGTAAGCACACCATTGCTGGAATTGAACGTTTGAAAAGTTCCGTTTTCCTCATTCGCGAGATCGGAAATCGCAAACGAAAGTCCCAGGCCGGGAATGGTTGCCAGATTGTAACTGCGATTATCTGACCAGACTCCCTGGTCTCCCCATTTAGAAATAATTTTTTGACTGCCATCCAGAGTCGGATAAATCCAGCCCTCTATCGAAAACGGGCCCGGAGGATTCAATGAAGCCGAGTTGGAAATTTGGACGTAACTGGACACCCCGTCGAATTTGAATGCCTGTCCGACTTCGCCGTTGGTATAATTGACGGAGCCGTTCCAAGTACCATTGTTGGTGCCCGTCTGATCGTAGGCATTCCCTTCGGCCGGCCACCACGAAACCAAGCCCGCAGGCGGCGGCGTGCAGTTCCCGGGATTTTCCACGCCGTAGATGGCTTGCACATCGTTGGTCGTCAATGCCCGGTTGTAAAATCGGACATCAGTCAAACTACCGGTAAAAAAAGCGTGTGACGCGGTGTCAGCGGAGGAGGCGGCGAGAAAACCGGCAAACTGT
Organism: Candidatus Acidiferrales bacterium; assembly: GCA_035499615.1. Lineage (GTDB taxonomy): Bacteria > Verrucomicrobiota > Verrucomicrobiia > Limisphaerales > UBA11358 > UBA11358. The sequence goes on from DATJYM010000345.1 coordinate 4,215, forward strand.
TGTTGGCAAATACAAACGGCACCCAGCTCGAGGCAGCCACCCCTTGTCCGTTGATGAAGAGTGTTTTTTGCTGGTGAATGGAATCCGCTACGCAGGCCACCTGAACCCAGTCATTTGAATTCAAATCGAATGGAGTCACCAGTTCATCGGCATCCGTGACAAAATCGATCTTTCTTCCCTGCCCAAGGCAGATGTTCCAATCGTTGGCGTAGCCGGAAATATCCCGGGAGACCAGGAACTCGCCGTAGGGAAAACCACTGGGATTCGAGTCGCTGGTATTAACCCAAAAGGTGACGCTCAGATCTTCGTAATTGGAAATGGTGTTCGGCAGGGAGGCATACTGGCTGCTTCCGTTAAAGACAGCGGCTGATACCAAAGGACTTGAACTCCA
>DATJYM010000346.1:0-10033 GCA_035499615.1 Candidatus Acidiferrales bacterium
CCGGAACCTTCGCCATCGGTTCGGGCAATGGCTTCTCTGGCTTAACCGTCGTCCAGCGATGTGATCTCACCCGTTGCGGCGGCCGTGATCCGAATGGCTGGAGTTGGCGGGCTGCCCTGACCATCGCGCCGGGGAGTGGCAGCACCTTCCAAAACATTACCAATGTAAATATCAACCATATCAACATCACCAACAGTCTGTGCTACGCCGTGCAGATCCTTAACAATTCCAGTTCGGGCATGGTATCAAATGTCACCATGAATCTCGTCAATGTTTCAAATTACGGTTTGCAGGTGGCCGGCGTGTATGGGATATGGGCCGGACCGTGGAATGGCCATAATGTGGCAGCCAGCATGAATGTCGAAGGCCTGACCGTCAACGGTTCGGCCATAACGTCAATGCCGGCATCGGGGACTGATGTGGTTAACCAGTCACCCAATTTCACCTTCAATTTCATTCCGGCACCGAATATCACGGCGGCGGCGGCAGGTAACATCCTGCAACTCTCCTGGCCGGCGAATTACCTCGGCTGGACTTTGCAATCGCAGACCAATCCGCCGGGCGCCGGCATCGGTCCCGATTGGAGCATCGTGCCGGGCTCGACCGCAACCAACCAATTTTCCACGCCCTTGGACAATACAAACGGAAGTGCGTTCTTCCGTCTGATTGATCTATGAGGAATTTACCGGCGTAAATACTTCGCCACGGCCTCGGTGTTTGACTGGACATGGAGCTTTTCGTAGATCCGTCGAACATGGGTGCGAATGGTGTCAATGCTGATGCCTAGCTGGCCAGCGGTCTGTTTATAGGTCAGCCCTTTGGCCATGGACTCCAATACCATTCGTTCCCTCGGGGATAGCGATGCCTTTTCTTCGGTGAGCTGGTCCGATTTCCGGAATGAGGCAACCACTTTGCGCGCGATGGAACTCGACATCGGGGAACCGCCTTCATTCAATTCTTTGATTGCTTCCAGCAGCTTGGCCGGCGTCGAACGTTTCAACATATAACCGCTCGCTCCGGCCGACAGCGCCCGGAAAATCTGGTCGGTGTCCTCGTAAACCGTCAACATCATGATCTTCATGTCCGGCACCAGCCCTTTCAACCGCCTCACACATTCCACCCCGTTCATCCCGGTCATATTGATGTCCATCAAGACCACGTCCGGCTTTTCAGCCGGCAAATGTTCCAGCGCCGCTTCCGCACTATGGTAGGCGCTCACGCATTGAAATCCTGACGACCCATTCACAAACGTGGCAATGGACTGGCACAGATCCTTCTCATCGTCCACGATCGAAACCGAAATGATGGATTTAATTTTCATCCGCGTTCTTAGTTTTGCAAATTCATCCGGCTCGCCGCTCCGTACCCGGTACGGAGTGATCCGTTGACTCGGGAAATTCCTAATGCTTCAGGTATTTCGCTATGGCCTCGGTACGCGATTGCACATGCAGCTTTTCATAAATCCGGCGAACATAGGTCCGAATTGTGTCAATGCTGATTCCCAACTGGTCGGCCGTTTGCTTGTAGGTCAACCCCCGCGCCATGGATTCCAACACCATTTGTTCCCGGGGTGAGAGATTTGTTTTTTCGTCACGGATTTGTCCCGACTGTTGAAACGAGGCCACGACTTTGCGAGCGATGGAACTGGACATCGGGGAACCGCCTTCATTCAATTCCTTGATCGCTGCCAGCAGTTTGGCCGGCGTCGACCGTTTCAACATATAACCGCTCGCGCCGGCCGCCAGCGCCCGGAAAATCTGGTCGGTATCCTCGTAAACAGTCAACATCATCACTTGCATTTCCGGCATCATCGACTTCAGGTGTTCCACGCATTCGATCCCGCTCATGCCGGTCAAATGAATATCCATCAACACGACATCGGGGTGGTCTTGCGGCAGGTGTTTCAGGGCCGTCTCCGCGCTGTGGTAGGAGCTGACGCAGCGGAAGCCGGGCGAACCATCAATGAAAGTCTGGATCGACTGGCGCAATTCCTTTTCGTCATCGACAATTGAAACCGTAATCATCGTATCACCATTTTTCTACCGGCTGATTCAAGGGCAGGACAAATCGAATGGTCACTCCCCGTCCCGGTTGGGATTCGATCAAACATCTCCCGCCGATATCAGCCAATCTCCGGGACATGTTACGAAGGCCATTGCAAGTCGTTGCCTTGGGGTCCGCCATCGCCGGATCAATCACCGATGGATTAAATCCGTCGCCATTGTCGGAGACGACAATTTCCAGCGCAGAACCGTCATAAACCACGAAAACACTGATCTGGCTCGCGTGCGAGTGCTTGAGCGCGTTGGTAAAAGCCTCATGCACCGCCAGCAGTAAATGATGGCGCAACTGCGAGGAAAGCGGATAGGGTGGCAACCGCTCCGGGATATCCACCTTGCACTCGATGCCGGTTTCCTGAAAATATTCCTGGGCATAATGCCCCAGGTAGGAGGCCACGTGTTCCAAGGTGTCGTTTTGCGGATTGACCGCCCAGACGATTTCATCCAGCGAGTGCAACACGTCACGCGAAGCGTCCGAAATGGAAACGATTTGATGCTGTAACTCCGACGGCACGTCGTGATTTCTCCGGGCATCTTCGCTCAAAAAGGAAATCCGGCATAGTTTGGCGCCCATTTCATCATGCAGATCCTGGGCAATGCGGGTCCGCTCCCGTTCCAGTGCGCGTTCCTGCTCGAGTTGCTGCAACCGGCGTTGCAATCGTCGCTTTACCGCAAAGCGAACGACACCCACCACCAAAACCAGGAGTATCAGGACCGACAGGCCGAGGAACCACCATGTCTGCCAGAAGAATTTGGAGACGGTCAAGGCGAGGACGGCACCGGTTTCATTCCAAAGCCCGTCGGCGTTGCAGGCGATGACGTGGAACCGATAGCTGCCCGGCGGTACATAACTATAGAAGGCAACCCGCCGGTTCCCCGCTTCCACCCAATCGGAATCCAGGCCTTCAAGCCGGTAACGAAAACGAATGCGTTCCGGCGCGTCAAACCCAAGCGCGGTATACTGGAATTCAATGCGGTGTTTGCCCGGTCCGAGGTTCAAAACCGCGTCGCTTGATTTCGTGGATTCAAGCTTTTCAACCTTGTCCCCGGACGCCGCGCGCACAATTTGCAGGCTGGAACTCGGAACGCCATCCACCAGGACCTCCTCCAGCAGCACCGCCGGTGCCGGCATTCGTGACAAAGGCACTTGTGGGTCAACGACCACGACGCCCTTCAAAGTCGGGAACCAAAGTTGGCCCGATTCGGATTTCAAGCCTGCCGGACAGAATCCCCCTGAGCATTCTTCCGACAACATTCCTTCCGCCCGGCCGTACACTTGCGGATAAACGGCGGGAACCTTGCCCGCCGCCAATTCCTCCAGTTCGGTTTTGCCTACGCAACTGATACCCCGATTGCTCCCCAACCAGAGCTGGCCCTTACCGTCCTCCAGGATCTCCGAAATCGTGTTATCCGGCAGGCCCTCACGGGCGGTCAGCGTGGTGATATGGTCATGCCGCCACCAGCTCAAGCCGCCCCCGGCCGTGCCAATCCAAAGCGTGCCTCGAGAGTCCAGATACAGTGCGCGGATGAGATCACTCAGCAGCCCGTTGCCGGTGTTCAAATGGGTGCGCGTGCCCCCGCTCATCTCATATACTCCGTCGCCTTCGGTTCCTATCCACATGGCGCCATTCGTGCCCGGAACGATGGCGGTGATGGCGTGAAGTAAATTCGTCTGGGCCTCCCACTTTTCGTTTTCCAGCCGCCATAGCTGTCCTTCACGTGTCCCCACCCACAAGCCATGCCTTGGATCTTCACACAACGAAACAATGCTTTCGCCCGGGAGCGGAAACAATTCCGCCTTGTCGGTCGTTTTCATCGGATGGCTGAAATGCAGCAGGCCGTCGATACCCGCCACCCAGCAGCTGCCGTCACGGGACGCCATCAGGATGTTCATTTGCTGGCCCATGATGGACAGGTTGGCAGATACGAGCCGGCTGAAATTTCTTCCGTCCCAGTGATACAATCCATCGCCCGGCTTGCCTGCCCAAATCACTCCCGGGGCAATTTCCGCCAGCCCATCCACCGCGCCATAACCCAAGCCTTGTTTCTGGTCGTAGGCGAAAAGATTCTTCTGCCGCAATAGATTTAATCCCACCTCCGTGCCAACCCATAAGTTGCCGTCCCGATCCACCAGTAACGACTCCACGGCATTATCCGAAAGGCCGCTGCTGGCGTTGATGGTCACGAGCTTGCCCTCCTTGAATTCGAGCAACCCCTCGCTCACGGACCCCGCCCAAACTGTCCCGTCCGACGCCTCGCCGAGCGCACAAGCATAGGAACGGGCAAAGTGGCGTGGAATTCGATAAGGACGCCACTGCTCGCCATCGCGGCACAATACAAAGTCGTCCCCCGCCCCAATCCAGACCCGGCCCTGAGTGTCCACCAGCAATGAATGCGGGTCCTGAAGCAAGTCTTTGATCGCCGTGTCGGTCAGCGGAACAAATGCCCCGGCTTGATATTTGAATACCCCGGCATCCGTGGCCCCCAACCACATGTTTCCCTCGTGATCCTTGAACAAGGCGGTAACCGCCTTGCCTTTGAACTCTTCCGCGGCTTTGAGGGATGTTATTTGCCCGTTCTGCCACAAGGCCAATCCGGCGTCAGTGCCGATCCACAGCCGGCCTTCATTGTCCTCCGCCAGCGCGCTGATGGAGTCGGAGGGCAATCCGTCCGCCGTCGTAAAGGTCGTAAAGTGTCCTCCTTGCCAGCGAATCAGACCTTGACCAACGCTCCCAATCCACAGGGACCCGTGGCTGTCTCCAAACAATGTGCGAACCGGCCCGCTGGGCAAGCCTTCCGGCAGGCCATAGGATACAAAGCGCACACCGTCAAAGCGCGCCACGCCATCATCCGTTCCCACCCACAGATAACCATCGCTCGTTTGCGCGAGCGCCCGGACGCGATCCTGCGGCAAGCCTTGTTCACTCCGCCAGGACTGGAACGTGAACAGCGGTTCGCCCTTCCCGGGCTCGCGATTCTTCATCCCGTTCTCGTTGCCGTTCACAACTGCCAGATCGCCAAATGAAGTCGCGATCGCCATGTCGCTGAAAATCCAGCCGTCGCCGCCGCCGCCATGACGCAAATGAATTTCGTTAAAGGTGGCTTTGGCTTTAAAACGGGTAATCAGATTTTCCGGCTGGGCCTCCTCCGTGGCGCCCGGTCCGAGATCGGGATTCAGCCACACCGTCACGAGATCGTCATCACCCGGAACATATTGCACCTTGAAGACAAGCGTGCATTCAATCCCCCGATGCGGGTTCTCGTAAATGATGGAAGTCCCCGAAGTGGAAGGTTCCGGCCGCGAAGAATGCAAATCAATATAATCCGCGCCTTCGTGCGATTGCCCGGTGGCATCCGCGCGGAACGCGCTGTAAGCCCACGCTTTCAGGGCGTTGCCGATGCCCAGCCGTTCCTTGTCTCCTTCATATAACTCAAAAGCGGCGAAATATTCTTCCGTGCTCGCGTCCGACAACGGATCCACGTGCACCTTGAAGTAGAGGGTATTGGTCGAAGTATCATCCTCTTTGACCGCCCCGCCCAAAATATCAAACCCCGCCCCCGTATCATGAATCAGGGTGGTGCCCAAATCACTCCACAACACAGCCGCTGGCGTTGCCTCAACGCCGGCGAACATCCCCAGGAGCAACGACCACTTTATGCAACGATGGATCATTTCGACCACGACAAAACGCCATCACTTTTTCCAATGGTCAATTCAGGCAACTGACAAATCGTATGACGAGCCACGGTTGAATGGCGTAGCATGACTTAATTTTATCCCGAAATCAAATTGATGGCCAATCAATAAAAATTGGAGACCTCGTAAAACCCAAAAACGTCGGTGCGCGGAACATTGGTCCGTATGAATTCTACCGCAAACGGGCGGAGCCATTCTCCGCGCACCGGCCTCATCCCAGACTTTACCGGCCATTTTCAACGACCCGGCGAGGATCCCAAATTCGCCCGGGCCTCCTGCGCCGCCGCCGTTTCCAGCGGCGTTTGCAAAGGGAGAGGGGTGCGCGTATCCATCACACCGGCAGTCGGGTATTCCTTGATCACGAAGTTGGTCGAATTGTTTTGAACATCGGCGATTCGGGAATTGATGATGGTCATGCTTCCACAGGCATCGCCGCGAACCCATAAGCCATGCCGCGGGTCCACTCCGATTCCGTAATTGGGAATGTTGACGTTTTCGAGGTGGGCATTGGAAAGCGTGCCTTGACCGTGCGTGCTCCCCGGAGCGACAACGCTCAACCCATCGGAGAAGCTGTCTTTGATGTTCACATTGCTGATGTCCACGCCGGAAATGCTGCGCCGATCCATGCAAAGCTGCAAGGCGGCTCGCCAGGCCCAATCGTGGTCAAATCCGCCGCAGCGAATCAGATCACAATTCCGAATCACCGTCGTCCCGCTGAAATTGTTGTCCACCTTCCCGCTCGCATCCGCGGTCGGGAAAGTCGTGCTGAGCAGGATGCCACAGCCGGCAGAGATATCCTGGAACACGCAGTCCTCCATGCGGTTGTTCGCCCCGCCATAGATCGCCCCGCCGTTCGCCAGGAAGGGCAATTGGCCGGTGCAGTGGCGAAAGACGTTGAACCCGGGCGCAGGCGCCTGCTGAACGAAGCTTTGATCGGACGCCGCCGGCCACATGGCAAAACAATCGTCGCCCGTATTACGGGTCGTGCAATCCTGAACCACGCAATTGCGTGTATCCACACATAAATTGATGCCGTCGGCCAGGGTATCGCGAAGCCGGCAGCCGTCCACGACCACATTGCTGCAAACGTAAAACCACATCCCGACCTTGGTGTGCTCCACCCAAATACGCGAAATTGTCGAGTTTTCACAATGCGCTCCCACGATGCCGTCGTTAGGTTCGTTATCATTGCGATAATTTAATTTTCCGCTGATCGCAAAGTCGGCAAGATGAAGGTTATGGCCCGTCAATTTGAACCTCACCCGCCGGTCCGCGCGGCCGTAAAGTTGGGGATCGCCTACAAAGGTCGTATACCACATGCCCGCTCCTTGGATCGTCACATCGGAAGGCACAACGATGTCTCCGGTCAGTTTGTAATCCCCGGCCGGCACCCAGACAATTTTGCCCACTTTCCTGGCTTGGGCGATGCAGTTCCTTAATGCCCGGGTATCGTCGGTTTGCCCCGTGCCGCCCGCGCCAAAGTCGGCCACGGAAAGCGAATTTGCCGGGCAGGACAGCGGCGGCGCAACCTCCTCCAAATCCACCAGATCAATAATGCAATACGGGGAATCAGCCTCGGCTTTCTGCAACCGAATCACGTCACCCTTGGCAAACACCATATCTGTCAAACGGATTTCGTCGTAGAAATCCCTGGGTTTGCCCGCCTTCGGGTCGTTGGTAAACGGATATTTGCCGTAAAGCCAGGAGTAACGGGACGTCACGGACAGCTTCTTGATAAACTTTCCGTTCTGGTAAAGGCTCAGGAAAGAGTCGATTCCACCGCCGTTCATCGAGTCCGGCAGGCTGTAACGCACGACCATGGCATTGGCAGGTGCTTGCACGACAAACTCGAGGTATTGCCCCGCGTCGGCCAGCTTGACGCATTTCTGGCCGGAAGATTCCGTCTCGACCAGGAAGGGGTCGTACCTGGGACCCAGAACCGCGCCGGTGGTTGTCATGTCCTCAGCTTCATACGTCGTCCATGGCATGTCGGCACCGATTCTCGCACGAGCGAAGGTCGAAAATGCAAAACACAGAAAAATTGCGAGGCGAAACGTTAAAGAATTCATCGTATTTCTCCCGCTGGTTACAGCAGGGCTCTTGTTAAGTTTGCCATATAAATGGGATGCCAGTAGTCACATGAATCGGGGACATCTCTCGCTATGCGTTTATGCAGTTTTTTTCGCAAAGACAGGCGTGCCGAAGGAACTTTCCCGTCAACCCACTTAGAGCCGGGTCTATTGGTATTCTACGCATGAATGTGTTCCCGGGGCACAAACAATTGATTGCCCGGCCACATTAAATACTCGGCCGCCTTTATTGAGCGCATCTGCCACGACGGTAACATCCTTTTGGGTAATCTTTACGGAAAACTTGTCCCCTCGATAAGCCAGGTTGAATCGCAGGGCTTTCCATCTCTTATAGAGCTTGGGATTAATGGCAACCAGTTCCGCACTCGCTTTGACCCCGCCAAATCCAAATACGGCCGTCATCCAGGCCCCACCATTTGCCGCCGGGTGAGAACCTCCGATAAAAATGGTTCCCACATAGGTCTTATATTCAGCCTCCATATCAATCTTTGCCGTTTTCAAGAAATAATTGTAGGCCCGGTCCGGTTTCCCGATATCGGCGGCCACCATGGCATAGGCGCAGGCACTCAGGCTGGAACCGTGTTCGGTGCGCGGCTCATAGTATTCCCAGTTCGCCTTTTTTATCCTTTCGGAATAACGATCTTTGAAAAGGTTCAGCATCATGACCACATCCGCCTGCTTGATGATTTTCGTCGGAACCGCCAATCCCTGGCCCGCTCCCAGGTATTCGTTGGGATGAACCATCCGGGCCTTTAAGGCTTCCCTCGTGGTCTCTTTCAGTTTGTAGTAGGCATCAAATTGCTCAATCACCCCGCTTTTTTCATCCGGTTGCGGAACATAAAGCAAATCCGCCGCCTCCACGAACGACCGCAATTCACCGGCGATATCCAATTTCTTTACCAGCGCTTTGAACGGGCCCGGATGATGTTGCTTCAGATAATTCACCGCGGCATTCGCGATTTCGAATGTCGTCTTTGCCACCATGCTGGTAAAGGCATTGTTGTTGACGCGCTCGTGGTATTCGTCCGGCCCCACGACATCCAGGATTTCATACCGGTTTTTGTCTTTCTTGAAATAAGCGTAGGAATAATAAAAACGGGCGCATTCCAGAATGACTTCGGCGCCACCTTCCAATAACAGCGAGTCGTCGCCGGTAATCTTGAAATATTCCCACATCGCGATGGCCACGTCGCCGCTGATATGGACCTGCTTGTCCCGGAAGTAGGTGCGCAAATCCCTTTTGGTAAGAGGATCTCCAATGTTGAAATACGTGCAGGCGTCGTCGCCTGATTCCTGGCTTTCCCAGGCATAGAATGCGCCCCGATACCCGGCCCCTTCTGTCCGGGCTTTCCGCCGCGCGCCATCCAGGGTTTTGATGCGATAGCGCATCAATTCAACCGCCTTCTCCGGTTGGGTGTATAAAAAAAACGGGAACATGAACATCTCGGTGTCCCAGAAGATGGCCCCCTTGTAAACTTGCCCTGACAGGGCACGGGCTGGAATGGAATTGGCACTGCCGTTGATCGGGGCGACGATCAAGAGCTGGAAGATGCTGTACCTGAGGGCCAACTGGGCCTCGTCGTCACCCTCAATTGTTACATCGCTATTTTCCCAATGTTTCACCCAGTGCGCATTGTGGCGCCTCAAACATTCGTCGTAACCGGAAGCTTTCGCCTCCTCGACCTCCTTTATTGCCGCTTCAGCGATTGCAGTTTTAACCGGGTCATTGTCCGTATAAACGGCGAAATACTTGTAAAATGTGTAAGTTTTGTTCGCTTCGGCAACCAGGTCAATCACCCGGAGGTTTTTATGGCCACGGGTCTCATGAGTTTCCTTCCCAAAATGAAGGTCAATGCCTTCGGCTACCGCCACTTTCTTCGAAGTTTCGCCGGTGATGCCCTGAACCAACAGTATCCCCCGCTTGTTCTGGGGAGATAGCTTTAACAGATGCGGGCCGTTTAAATCCCAGATATTATAATCAATTCCGGTGCGGATTCTCACTCGGGCCGCTTTATCAACCGTCAGGCTGTATTTAATGACACCTGAATTGGGCCGGTCGGCGCTCAGGAACCGCGTGGACTTGATTTTCAGTATCTTCCCCTTTGACTCAAATTCTGTCTCCCGCTCGAAAACGGCATTTGCAAGGTTAAGACTCTGGCGGTGCTTTTTAATCCTGGTTGAGAGCG
>DATJYM010000347.1:0-23583 GCA_035499615.1 Candidatus Acidiferrales bacterium
ACCGCCGCCACCGCCGCCACCATGCCAACTGCCTCCGCCACCACCGTGCATTCCACCACCAGTCCAAGAGGCTCCACCGTGCGTGTTGCCGCCGGCCCAGGCTACACCTCCATGCCAGTTGTTGCCGCCGCTCTGTACCACTACGCTGCCGTGCCAACCTCCGTTACCATGCCAATTATTGCCACCGGTCGAGGTGGTTCCGCCATGCCAGGTATTGCCACCGTGCCAGGTTGTTCCACCATGCCAGTTGTTACCACCGTGCCAAGCGGCGCTGCTGTGCCAATGACCGCCGCCGTTCCAGGCGACCGCACCGTGCCAGGCGCCGCCCCACCAGCCATACCAGCATCCGTTCCGGTAACAGGTTGACGAACAACGGCACCAGCCGTAATAGCCGTAAAACGGAGAATAAAAAGCGGGCCAATAGTAGTAATAGGGTGCCGCGTAATAATAATAGTATGTCGCTGTCGCGGGTTGGACGTAGGTTGTCGCCGTTTGGTCGGGAGCGCTCGACGTGTCCGTCGAAGTGTCGCTTGAATCCGCTTCGGACGGCGGAGCGGTCGGCGGGGAAACCATTGTCGTGTCGGGTGCGGTCGCAGGCCGGGGCTGGTTCAACATGGCGTTGATGACGGCATCGGAGACGCCTTGTTTATGCAGGGAAATAATCTGCTCGGCGTTCAGGTTATAGGTTTGTCCCGAGCTCTTGATGTAAGCGATGATGGTGGCGTCGCTGATATTGGCCTGTTCCAGTTGGAGGATTTGAGCGGTGGCGGCATTGGGAGTTTCCGCGGGTGCATTCACGGTCAGCCATACCAATCCGGCGGCGGCCACAGCGGCGAGAGGGGTTCGCAAAGCAGGTGTGTTCATAAATCACCTATCGATCAATCGACTCAACTTGCTGCCAATCAGGGCAAGTGTCAAATCTAGTTGTGAAGTAAAGATCACTCAGAAGTTATCAGTATTTGGTGTTTCATACCGGGTTCTTTGCGCCCTTTGTTTTTGTCGCAGTCGAACACAGACTTGAGGGTTGAATGCTGGGAGTTGAACGTTAAAGCAAGGTGCAGACTTAAGAGGCTGCCGTCCATGACGGCAGCCCTTTCGTTGACGAGCCATTTACCGCCGATAGCCGTCGTGGCCGTGTCCGTCACGGTCGTTTCCATTATGCCAGTTGCGGTAATTGCCCCGGTCATATCCATACACGACATGGGCCGGGCGGTATCGCCAGGCGCCGGCCACCCAGACCCGGCCGGTCGGGTAAACCGACCAATAACCGGGCACCCAGACATAACCCACGCCCGGGCAGGGCGGGGTGGTTTGCACCACGGCGGCGGGTGCGGCATAAATCACCGGTGGTGAAACCACGACCGGCACCGGCAACCTGATGGAGAAGCCGAAGTTGACTCCGGCGTTGGCAGACATGGCAGCCGCGCCGATCAGCGCAGCCAGGAGTATGATTTTTGTTTTCATATGTTTTTTAGGGGCGTTATTGCCCACATCATCCCAGACGGACAAGTAACCAGATAGTTACATTCGCCGGGAAATTGGATTATGCATTCAATCAACGACTTGCGACAAACCGGTAACCGGCCCCCAAAGCCGCTTTCAGCCATCTCCGGTCACCGCGCAAAATGTGCACACGCTTGAAGTTCAAAGTTCAAGGCTTAAGGTTCAAAAATGAGCCGCAGAGAGCCATTCAATTTATGATTCACGAATTACGATTCCGGGCGCTGCGCGATGTGACGAGTGACAGGTGACGTGTGGTGAGGAATACAAAACGCAGGACGAGGACCATTCAATTTACGATTTGCGAGTACGCGCATGGCTTCGCCACGCGGTATTGACTCAAATCCCCATGGATCAGCGTTAATCAGCGGTTCAATTCTATGGCTGCGACTTTGTTTGCTTCCGTAAAAAGTCGGCGTATTTCGTGTGTTTCGTGGTAAATATTTCATTCCTCCGCTTGCTCCTGTAAAAATGATTTAAACAGGAGGGAACAGAGGGGGCGGTGTATTAGCTTTCCGCCCGCCTTTTGCGGTCAGACGGGTTAGGGGGATCAGGCCGGGAGTTTGACGGCCAGGACGTCGGCCTTCTCAATGACCGGCGGCTGCGCCAGCAATTCCGGGGCTTTGGCCATCAAGGCGGCTGCCACTTTTCCGGAGAGATGCGCCTGCCGGCCCGATTCGTCCGGGAAGGCGTCGAAAATCCCGAAGGTGGTCGGCCCCAGACGAAGGCCGAACCACGCCAGCGTTGCCGGCTCCTGTTCGACCAACGGAAGGCCGCCGCGGAGAAAGTTTTCAACGTCCGCTGCCTTTCCCGGTTTTGCTTCCAACCTGACAAATAATGCGACTTTGGTCATGTTCAACTCCTTTTGTTTTTTTGCGTCGTTAGCATAATGCAGGTTTTGGGCAGTCGCAAGCGCGCCATCAGGTGGTAGGATTGGGAATGTGCTAAAAGCTGAAGGCGTTGCGATTTACGATATGCGATATACGATTTGAAAAAGCGATTGCGGGTGTTTCGTCTATTTCATGGTTTCCATCCTCTTGTCAAGCCATGTGGTCGGAAGAGCGATCAGAAATTTCTGGCCAAGCGGCGAGTGTCATTCCAAATTGAGTTTCCATAAATCTATGGCGCACGTTCTGGACCCTGTCACCGTTCCCAGGCGCACTCCGGGAAAGAAGACCCGCAGTGCCGACAGCTTGGCGCCCACGTTTCTGGTCATTTGCTGGAATGACCCGGTCAATCTGATGGTGTACGTGACGCATGTTTTCATGAAGGTGTTTGGCTGGGACCGGCAAAAGGCGGAAAAGCACATGCTGGAAGTACACGAGAAGGGCAAGAGCGTGCTGGTGCGTGAAGGTGCGGAGAAGGCCGAGTTTTATGTCCACCAACTGCAAGGTTACAAACTACAGGCCACGATGGAGCCGGCGGAATGAAATTACTCAAACACGGCGGCGAGGAATGGAAATACGCATTGGAGCCGAAGGAAGGAATGCTATTCCGCACGCTGGTCAAGGAATTCCCGCTGACGCCGGCTGCCGCCGTCAAAATCAGCCGGACCGGCGCCGATGCCGGGTCGGCGGAACGGGAACGGTTGCTGAGCGAATCGCTGGCCCAACACCGTCAGGAGTTGAAGAAGCTGGCCGGGAAACTGGTCGGAGCGAATCTTAAACCAGTCAAGGACGGTTGGCGCCTGTCGGTGAATGTGAACGAGCGGGAACTACTGCTGCAATTGCTGAACGACATCCGTGTGGAAAGCTGGCATGCGCTCGGCGAACCGGAAAGCCTGGAGGGGCTCCTGCCGCCGGCATCAGAGGTGGATCTGCGGCATCATAACCTGATGCACCTGGCGGGGTACTTTGAATGGAAACTGATTGAAGTCCGAAGTCCGGAGTGCGAAGTCTAAAATAAGGCCCGAACGAACGCAGATAGCTTGAAAGACGGCTTGTGGTCGCCATGACAATTTGGGTCGGCGGCACGCCCACCCTTCCACCTTTGCGTTCTCTGCGTTCTTCCGGGCAGACGCGTCTGACGCGGGTTACGGATTTGTAATCCGTTGGGGCGTCGCAAGCTTTGCTGCTGCCAGAAGGGCAGCATCGAACACCCGGGAGTCGGCAAGCAAATGAAATGTTGCCGCCAAATCTTCGTCTCCTCCTTCCATTCGCATGCGTTCGACGGCCGAAAAAATTTCGTTACGCCGCTCCACGCCGGACTTGTTGGCCAGTTCGCAGAACCATTTCCGCAAGCCCGGGTCATTTTGAATGACCTGAATCATGCGCGCCAGGTTGTCGAGTGCCGAGTCATGATTGCGGGCCATATACTTGCTGAGCTGAACGAATTCAACATCGCATGAGCGCCGGCGAAAGCAACCCCTGCCAATGCGGGGTGGGGGAAGTGGGGAGGAATGGGCAGATGGATGAGGACCAGGTTCGGAGAGCCGGCCTGTTGCCGTTATTAAAAAAAATTTGGGTCGGAGACCCGCCGACCCTCCCGATTTCGTTCTGGCGGATTAACTACTGCGTGGCCGGCACGGCATTGACCTCGATCCGGTTGGTGCGGTCAATTACCGCCGTTCCCACAATGTGGGTGTTGGACAACTGCCATGGTTGCCGGTTGGTGACAGCTTGCAGGTTGTACTGCGCAGCATCACCCAATCCGCCGCCGCCACCGCTGCCGGCAGAGCCACTTGGGGTCAGTTGCGCGTTCGTGATCACGCCGGGAACCGCCTCGACGTTGCCACTGAACACCACGTTCTGCTGCAACGTCCGATTCAGGCCCGTGACGCGGAAGAAATAATTTTGCGCCGCCTGCGGTTCCCTCGCGACCGATTGAATCGCCTTTATTTGATCCTGTTTCGATGCGGTTGCTCCGGGAGGCGCCTCCACCGGGACCCCTTCGCTGTGTCCGGCGACGGCGAGTTGGACGGACCCCAGGTAAACCGAGCCATCCCGGTCCACGACGGAGATGGCGTCGCCGTTTTGCAGCACCTGAAATGATTGCAGCACCGGCGCTGTTCGGGCGGCGACGGAGACGTTTCGATACAGGTTTTGCTGATGGGCGGCAGCACCGGTCCGGACAAATGATTGCAAAGTGCCGGCACCGGGTTCTTGTTCCTTGAGTTCGCCGGCAACAGTCGCCCCAGCAAGAGGTGTGGCTACGGGGGCCAGTGTGGCTGGAGGCGGAGGCGCCGCAGCCATCGGCGCGTTGACGGTGGTTTTGGCGAGTCGTGCGCGCGTGACGCGGTCTGCCTGGGCAAGAACGGTGGATTTTTGGTTGGTCAGCTCGGCAAAGCGCACGCGGTTCGCGTACTCGACGCGGCCGTCGGCGAGCAGGACGGCGCGGCCATCCTTGTCCATCGGCGAGTACGCCAGAACCTCGTTGCTCTGCAGGTCATCCAGATTTTCCCCGCCGGCCATGTAAACAAACGGCTTG
The DNA here is from genome assembly GCA_035499615.1 of Candidatus Acidiferrales bacterium. Taxonomy (GTDB): domain Bacteria; phylum Verrucomicrobiota; class Verrucomicrobiia; order Limisphaerales; family UBA11358; genus UBA11358. The sequence goes on from DATJYM010000347.1 coordinate 4,927, forward strand.
CCGCTCACCGGGTCGGTCAGGATCTTTTTCTCAACCAATCCATTCGTCAGTTCATAGAGGAAGGCAGGCAATTTGCCGTTGTTTTCCCCGGCAGCCATTTGTGCGGCCAGGCCGATTTGCTTAAGGTTATTCATGGCGCTGATGCTTTGCGCCCTCTTTTTCGACGCGCTCAAGGCGGGGAAGAACACCGTTGCGCCCAGGAATACCAGGAGCGCAAACCCGCACAGGTAGGCCCACTGTTGCCGGAACAATTGCCAGAGCGAGAGGGACGTTTCTTCCGCCTCCGGCTTCGGCGCGCGGCGCGACACTTCGTCCTGCAGCCGCCGCCGCGTGGCGGGATGCAGCTTCAGCGGGTCGCCGGCGGCGGCACGGCGTTTCTGCGCGTACGCCCGCAACAGTTTTTCAATTTCGCGTTCCGGTTCCATTCGTTCTATCAGTTGGACGGGAAAACACCCGGGTTTTCCCGCGCATCTCGCAATGCGGGACCGCGCATGATTTCCTCCAGCCGGTCCAGGCACTTGCTCAGGCGCGAGCTGACCGTCTTCGGATTCAACTTCAATGTGGTGCTTAACTCTTCGTAGCTCAAGTCGCCGAAGTAACGGAGTTCAATAATCTCCCGGCATGGTTCGCCGACGCGGTCGAGGGCGGCGCGCACGCCGGCCATCTGTTCGGCGCTCATCGCCAGGTCGTCCGGCCCGGGCGCGTTGGCCGGCGGGTCGGGCGCGAGGCCGGTTTCCGGGTCTTCAGCCTGCAACGAGACGGTGGTCTGGCCGCCACCCCGCTTGGCGGCGTTCCGTTTCTCGCGGTAATCCTGTGCCTGATTGGCGGCGATGCGAAAGAGCCAGGTCTGGAACCGGCTTTCGCCGTGGAACGAGCCCAGGTTTTTTATCACGGACAGAAAGGCTTCCTGGCAGATTTCCTCGGCGTCTTCGCGGCTGAAACCGGGTGCCAGTTGGAAAATGAAGCGCCCCGCCGCCGCGTAATGGAGATCGAATAATTCGTCCCACGCGTCCGGTTCGCCGCGACGGCAGCGCGCCAGCAGTGCCGCTTCCGAATCCATGCTGCTGCAGACTCTAGGGGAAGCCCCCGGGTTTGAACAGAATTTCCGCGGGAGCATTTGGCGCGGCGTTCCGTCTGACTCAACATGAACCGGTCGTTCGCCTGCGTGAAAATTCCGCAACCGGCGTGTATTCCACCCAGAGTCGGCGACCCCGCCGGCGCCGGTTTGGGACAAAACTGCGGATTTTCAGCAGCATTACCCTCTGGCCTTCCTGATGCTAAGTGATTTTTTATGAAGCGATGCTCACTCACCGGTTTTCAACCCGTCACCACGGAGATCTCCATGAAAAAATCAATCGTCACCCTGCTGCTTTGTCTGTTGGCTTCCGCCACATTCGCTCAGTCCATTCCCCAAAATGGCCTCGTCGGCTGGTGGCGGGCGGAGGGTAATGCCCAGGACAGCGCCGGACGGCATGACGGTACCTTGCCCTTCGGCATGAATTACGCCCCCGGGAAAATCGGGCAGGCCTTCGACTTCGACGGCAGCCGTCGGCGCGTCAGCATCCCCGACTGCCCGGATTTCAAACTGACCAGGGCATTGACAATTGAAGGCTGGATATATCCCCGGCAATATGGCGGCATCATTTTCTTTCGCGGCGATGATCGTCCGGGTCTGGACCCGTGGCAGATTGACCTGCGGACACCGGGGTTTGTCGGGTTTCAAATCACAGATTCCCAAAACCGGATCGCGCGCATCGAAGCGCCGGTTCAACTCAATGAATGGCAACACATCGCCGCGACCTTCGGCAAGCAAGGCAACCTGAAACTCTTCGTCAATGGTGAATCAGCCGCGGAAACCAACACGACCATCCGCCCATTGGGCGATCTGGAGCCGACCCAGAATCCCGCCCTCGGCATCGGCAACATCGGGGGCACGGCTTATAACGAACCGTTCCACGGCATGATTGACGAAATGGCGCTGTATTCGCGGGCGCTGAACCCGCGCCAGATCCGCGCGATTTACCATGCGGGCAGCACCGCCGACGCCGCTTCACCTGCCGGCGGGCTGACCTTCCGTGAAGTCCGTTACGACGGCCGGCTGGCGGACGAGGAGGCGCGGTTCACTTTGGACGTTGACGCCGCGGCGACCGGCGAAAGTTCGGCGCTCTTGCTCCAGGGCGACGTGGCCATTTTGCCGGTCCGGCTCCCGGACGCGCTGGAAATCCTTCGCGACGGCAATTCGTATCGGCTGGCGGCCTCGCGGCGGGGGCATTTCCAGTTCAAACTCGAAGTGGTCGCCAAAATCCAACGCGATGAACCGTGGAACGAAATTTCCTTTACGGGTCCGTCCGCGACCATTGCCTCCGTAATGGCGCAGGCCGGCGGCACGAACACGGAAGTGCAATTGCTCGAGGGCACATTGCTGGAGGCGGTCCGGACCAACGGCGTTTCGCGCGTGACCGGTTTTCTGGGCTCGGACCAGACCGTCGCCCTGCGCTGGCAGGGGAAGATTGCCGAGGTCGCGCGCAAGACGCTGCTGACGGTGGATTCCACCATCGGCGCGCAAATCACACCGACCGTCATCAAATATACCAGCCGGTTTCATTACGACGTGGTCCAGGGCAACGCCGCGCAACTGACGTTCACCCTGCCCACCGCGCAGGCGCTCACGCGCCTTGAAGGCGACCAGATCCGCGACTGGCACACGGTCACGGAGGACGATCATCAGGTGTTGACCATCGAATTCATCAGACCAATCGAGAACGCCTATGACCTCACGCTTTACACTGAACAGGCGGTCGCTCCCGGCGACGCCTCCGTGGTGGCCTCCCTGAACCCGCCTCAACCACTGAACGTGGACCGCGAGTCAGGGTCGTTGACGGTTTCGACCGAGGACATGCTGGTGGAAATTGACTCGCTTACCGGGCTGCGCCAGGTCAACGCGCCGGACAATGCGGTTGCGGCCTATCGTTTCAACGCCCGTCCCTTCACGCTGGCCCTGAGGCTCAAACCGGTCGAACCGGTCATCAATGTGGCCGACCGCGTCAACGCGCGGCTCGAGGAGACGCGGCTGGTGGTGGCGCACGCCCTCATGTTGAATGTCGAGAAAGCTGGCATCTACACGCTCGAAGTCACGCCTCAATCCGGGTTTGCCGTGGCCGACGTGCGCGGCGAGGGTGTCGAGGATTGGAAGGTCAGCGATGGCCGACTGCGGGTGAGTTTCTCCAGCCGCGTGCTGGGCCAGCGCCGGCTCGAGGTGCAATTGGAGCAGGCGCTTAAAACCTTTCCCGGCCAAATCAGCGTCCTGCCGTTGCGCGTGGCCGGCGCGGCGAAGGAAACCGCGCAGATTGGCGCGGCCTCGGCGCCCGGCATCCGGCTGCGGACCGCCGAATTGAGCGGCTTGCGCGAAATCCCGGCGAACCGCCTGCCGGTTCGCGGAGACGAAATTCTCGCCTACACCGCCGAACAACCGGACTGGCAACTGGCCATCGCCAGCGAGAAACTGGCCGCGCGGGTCGTGGCGGATGTCTTCAATCTCGTCACCATCGGGGATGGCGTGGTGGGCGGCAGCGCGACGATTCGTTACAGCCTGGTGAACCAGGGCGTGCAGGGATTCAAAGTCCGGGTACCGGCGCAGTTCAAAAATGTCGAATTCACCGGTTCCAATATCCGCCGTAAAGAGGTCAGTCGGGAGTCCGACTCCAATGATGTGGTTTGGACGATTGGATTGCAGGACAAGGTTTGGGGCGGTTACACGCTCGTCGTCACGTACGATTATCAATTCGATTCCGCAAAGGGCGGCGCGAGCCTGCCCGTCGGTGGCATTCATACCATGGACGTGGAACGCGAGACCGGTTCCATTGCCGTCACCACCGCTGCCAGTTTGCAGCTCAGCCCGAAGACCGTGAGCGACACGTTGCATCGCGTGGACGAGAGGGAATTGTCCGCCGCCGACCGTTCGTTCATTACCCGTGCCGTCGTGCTGGCCTGGCAATACACCGGCGACCAATATGACCTGGCGCTGGACGTGCAGCGTTACGCCACGGAACCGGTGCTCGAAGCCGTGGCCGACCGCACGCAAATCACCTCAGTACTCACCGCCAGCGGTGAAATGCTCACCCAGGCTTCGTTCATGGTGAAGAACAACGAGAAACAATTCCAACGGTTCCAATTGCCGCAGGACGCCAAATTGTGGAGTTGCTACGTCAACGGCCAGCCATCCAAACCGGAGCGCGACGGCGATTGGGTCCTGGTTCCGCTGCCGCGTGACGTGGACCGTGACCAGGCGTTTGCCGTGGACATCGTGTACGCCCAGACGAATGGCGCCCTCGCGTCGCACTGGTCGAAAACACTTGAACTCGACGCGCCGCGCACCGACGTGCCGAACACGTATGCGGAATGGCAACTGCTCGTGCCGTCGTCATTCCGGCTTTCCCATTTCGGCGGCAACATGGGCATCGCCCAGGGCACCAGCTACGGATGGCTCGACGCGTGGGAGAAATTCCTCGCGTTCTATGTCCAGGTTTTGCGCGAAGCGGGCAGCGCGATTCTCGTCATCGGGTTCCTCGCCTGCCTGGTCATCGCGCTCGTGATTTCTGCGGTCCGGCGCGGCTGGAATGGCGTCCTCACTTTGTTGGCCGTAGTGGCCATCCTGGCCGTGCTGGGCGGGATGCTGTTGCCCAGTCTGGCCGCGGCCAAGCGCAAGGCTCAAAGGATCAATTCGGTCAGCAACCTGAAACAAATCGGAATCGCCGCGCAGCTTTTTGCCGGCGACAACGGCGATCGCCTGCCGATGTCATTTGACGAAATGACCAACGAACTGGACAACGACAGGGTCACCTACGATGTCGAAACCGGACAACGCTTTACTTATTTGGGCGCCGGCATGTCGTTGGACAACCTCAAACCTGATTCCGTGCTCGCTTACAGCCCGATTTTCGACGGCCATTGCGAAGTGCTCCTCGCCGACGGCAGCGTCCAACAGGTGACGGCCGGGGAATTCGCGCAGTTGTCCCAGCGCGGCCTGGTGCAACCGGCCACGCCGTCGGAAATCGCCGCGGTCCAACAACAGCGGGCTATTGCCCGCGGCCAGTTTATTGCCGGCACGCCGGTGCCTGCAACCGCGCTGCCGCCCGACGATACTTTGGGCGCCGGCGGTTATAGCGGGGGTGGAGGCGGTGGCGTACCTGCGACACTCAGCACACCCGTTGCCGGAGTTGCTTCTGTTGTTGCGCCGACACCCGGGGCGACCGTTGCCGGCCTCCGTTCGCTCCGCATCGAGCTGCCGCAGACCGGCCAGCCGTTTCTGTTCACGAAAGTGCTCAATGTTCGCGGTGAACCACTTTCCATCCGGGCTCGCGTCATGTCGCTGCACACTTTCCAGGCCATTCAAATGGTGTGGCAGACGGCGGCCTTTTTGATCGGCCTGATCGTGTGGTGGGCCCAATGGCGCCGGGTGAATCGCAGCTCGTTCATCCTCACGGTGGCCCTCATGTTGATCCTCGGCTCGATGTGCAGCCTGCTGGTCCAATGGCGCGCGCTGCATGACGCGCTCATCGTCGGCTTCCCGGTGGTGACCCTGGCCATCATGGCCTGGCTGGTTTGGCGCTACTGGCCGCGCAGTCACCAATCAGAACCGCCCGAGCCGCCACCCGCCGGACCGCCGACCCCGGCTGCCAGCCTGCCGCCGGTCATGGCCGCCATCATCTTGCTGCTCGCCTTCAGTCTGGCCGGCGCGTCTGCCGCCAATTCCGAACTCCGAACTCCGAATTCCGAACTCACTTCCATTGTTTCGGCCAGTTACACGGGTACTGTGAACGACCGCGTGGCGCTGGTGAATGCCACGCTGCAGTTCACTTCAGCCACCCCGGGCCGGACCGTTCCGCTCTTCGGTGGCGACGTGGCGGTGCAGCAATTTACGGTCAAAGGCGGCAGCGCCGAACTCATCCGCGATGGCGACGGTGTGGCGGCGCAACTCAACAGCCGCGGCACCGTGACGTTGCAGATCAAACTGCTGGTCAAGATTGCCGGCGACGTGACCAAACGCCGGCTCGCGTTTGGCATTCCACCCGCGTTGTCCAGTCAGGTCGCGCTGGCGCTCGATGAGTCCGGGGCGGACGTGGATTTTCCCACGGCGATTTCGTTCCAGCGCATTGTGGACAAGGAGCGGACCCGCGTGGAAGCCGTGGTTGGCTCCGGCGATCGCATTGAACTGGTCTGGACGCCGCGGATGAAGCGGGCGGCGGAAGTGGCCGCCACGGTGTTTTGCCGGAACCAATCCCTTGTCACCTTCGGCGGCGGCATGGTGAATGTGTGGGCGACGCTGAATTACCAGATCACGCAGGGCGAATTGCGCCAGGCGCGGATCCAGTTGCCCCCCGGCCAGCGCCTTCTGCGGGTTGAGGGGCAGGAAATCCGGACCTGGGAAGTCAGGGCCGGGAGCGCCGCCACCCTGGCGACCGGTTCTTCGGGGGAAAACTTACTGCACGCCGGCAAAGCGCCCGCGCTCCCGGAGGGGCAGATTCTCGTCGTGGATTTGCTCAAAAGCGTCCCGTCGTCATGGAAACTGACCATCGAAACTGAAAAGACGCTGGCGGCACTGCCGGTCAGCGAGGCGGTGAGCGTACCACAAGCGCTCGACGTGAAACGCGAAACGGGACTGGTGGCTTTGCAGGGAACCGACGAGTTGGGGTTGTCGGTCGAATCCGTGTCCGGTCTGGAGCGGGTGGACGCGGAGGAATTCACGCAGGCAGGCGCGGACAAAACCGGCCGGCTGTTCAACGTGTTCCGGTTTGCCACCCCTGAGTTTGCCCTGCGCGTGCGGGCAGAAACCGTCCAGCCGGAGATTGAAGCCGTAGTGCGGAATAATTTCCGCGTGGGTGCCGAGCAGGTCGTGCTTTCAGCCACGGTCGATTACACCATCAAGCGCGCCGGCTTGTTCTCATTGCGGGTGGTCCTCCCCGACGGGTACCGGTTGGAACGCGTCGTGGGCAACAATCTCCTGCAACAGGTCGAACACGATGACGGCTTGTCGCGCCATAGCGGAGCGGCGACGGGCGATTCACGCGTTCTGGAGGTGACCTTGAAGGACCGCACGAGCGGTGCCTATACCCTGGGCATCGAATTGACGCGGAGTTTCAAGGAACTCCCTTCATCGTTGGCCATTGCCGGCGTGCATCCGCTCGATACGGCGAAGCTCACCGGTTTTGTTGCGGTTTCCGCCGAGCCGGGAGTAGCGGTAAAGACGGAATCGTTCGACGGCCTGACGGAAATCCCAGCCTTATCCCTGCCGGATCACGCGACGATCGCGGGCCCAGGCAATGTGCTGGCCTATAAATTTATTTCCGCGGAACCGAAATCCATGCCGGAATGGCAATTGAGCGTGGCCATTGAAGCCGTTGCCGCCTGGGTGCGCGCCGAAGTGGTCAACACGTTTAACATCACCGAGACGCTCGTGAGCGGCCACGCGCTGGTGCGTTATGACATTGCCAACGCGCCGGTGAAAGAATTGCGCGTGAGCCTGCCGGCGGAATTCAAGAACGTCGAAATTTCCGGCCTGAACATCCGCAACCGGGGATTAATGGTGCCGACGGCCAACCGGCCGGGAGCGGGAAATCTCTGGCGTGTGGAACTGCAAAGTCCGATGCAGGGCGTTTACACGCTGGTGGTCACATGGGACCAGCCGCGCCCAGCCGGGACGAATGTGTTGGAACTCACCGGGGTGGCGGCGGAAGGCGTGGAACGCGAGACCGGCCTGCTGGCCGTCTCGGCCAAAGCGCCTTTGCAGGTGAGCGAATTGAACACGGCGGATTTGCAGCGCGTTGACACGGGCGATTTTCCCGATTGGGCCGGCGAACCCGACGTTGCGACGGCGCTCGTGTATCATTACGTGCGCCCGGGTTACCAACTGACGCTTGATGTACGGAGGTTTGAAGAGGCGGAGGTGCTGCAGGCGCTCGTGGACAACGCGCAATTCACCAGCGTCATGGCCGATGACGGCCAGATGATGACCGAAATGTCGCTGTCACTGCGGAACAACGGGCGGCAGTTCTTGGAGATAGAATTGCCGCCCGGTGCGACGAACTGGTCGGCGTTCGTCGCCGGCCAGCCGGTGCAACCGAGTTTGCGTGAAGGCAAATTACTGCTGCCGATCCAGCAATCCGGCGTGGATGACGGCGCGATGTCGGTGGAGTTGACCTACGTCGGCACAAACACGTTCCCGCGCACCCGTGGCGCGGTCCGATTCGTTTCCCCGAGATTCGACGTGCCGTTGAAGAATGCGCGTTGGGAGATTTATCTGCCGCCGGATTACGACTACCAGGATTTTGGCGGCACGATGACGCGCGAAACCACCACCGCCCCGGCAGCGCCTTCGGAGAGCTTTTCCCTCCTCGAGTACTCGCGCATGGAACAGGCCAGCCGGCAGCAGGCGGAAGTGGAAACCCGGCGGGATGTGAACGAAGCGCATCGCCAACTGGCCAGCGGCAACGTGCGCGAAGCCAGTGTCAATTTCTACCGGGCCAAGGTGAAGTCAGCCAAAGGAACGGAGACCGGCGACGATGTAAAGCAATTGGAAAAGGATTTGCAGAATGCCCAGGCCAGCAACCTCATCAACGCGCAAAGTGAATTCAGTTGGCGCAACAACGGACAAATCAATGCCGACAAAAACATTCCGGCGCCAGGCCGGAATCCGACTCTGTCGTACGACAACGCGGCGGCGGAGCAGCAATCGGCAAAATTACAGCAGGCCCAGGAAATTGGGGCGGCCCAGGTGCAGCCCTTGCGCGTGAACCTGCCGATCCGTGGCGCCGGTTACGCCTTCACCCAGGTTTTGCAGACGGAACCCGGCCAACCGATGACGATTGAAATGCGGGCGGCAAATACCAGGACCGTCAGCTGGCCGACGCGGATCCTGATACTGGCTGCAGCGTTCCTGGTGCTTTGGGGAATGGTTGCCCTGGTGTCACATTTGACGGTGCGCACCCGCCACGCATGAGTCACCGGACATTATTTGTTCGTGGTCGGCGGCGCGGCTTGTTAACTTGCCGGGGACGATGCAACTGCCACCGCAACCTTTGCCCGTTGTTTTTGTTGCAATTGCCAGGACCTGCCATGACGCCAACCCCGTTTGAAGCCGCCCGCGAAATCTACCGGAAAATCGCCGGGAACATCTCCAAAATCATGCGCGGCCAGGCCGGCCCGACCCGGCAACTCATCGCCGCGCTGGCCAGCGGCGGACATGTGCTGCTGGAGGATTTTCCCGGAACGGGCAAAACCACGCTGGCCAAGGCGCTGGCCCGCTCCCTGGACGCGCAATTCAAACGCCTCCAGTTCACGCCGGATTTGCTGCCGTCGGACATTCTGGGCGTCTCCATTTTCAGCCAGCGCGACCAGCAGTTCCACTTTCACGAAGGTCCGGTGTTCACCAACATTTTGCTCGCCGACGAGATCAATCGCGCCTCACCCCGCACGCAATCGGCCTTGCTCGAGGCCATGGGCGAACAACAGGTGAGCGTGGAAGGGGAACGCCGGAATTTGCCGGAATTGTTTTTTGTCATTGCTACGCAGAATCCGGTCGAATTTCGCGGAACGTATCCGCTGCCGGAGGCGCAAATGGATCGGTTTGCCATGCAATTCACACTGGGCTACGTGCCGCCGGAGGAGGAAACCGCCATCCTCACCGCACAACAGCACAATCATCCGCTCGACGAATTGAGGCCGTGCGCGACGCTGGCGGAGGTGCTGGGATTGAAGCGCGCGGTGGAGGACGTGCGGATCAGCGAGGAATTGAAGCGTTATGCCGTGGATATTGTTGCGGCGACGCGTTCGTCGGGAGGTGTCCAGCTCGGCGCGAGCCCGCGTGCGTCCATCGCGCTGATGAAAACCGCACAGGCACTGGCGCTGTTCGATGGATTCGATTTTGTGGCACCGGAACAAATTCAATCGCTGGCGGTGCCGGTCATCGCCCACCGGCTGGTGTTGGAGTCGCAGGCGCGGTTCTCCGGGCTCACCGCAACCGTCGTCGTGGAGGACATCTTGAAGAAGCTCAAAGTGCCGGCATAGAAATTTACGATCTGCGATTTACGATTTACGCAACCACGGGAGATTTCGAACCGGCCCGTAAATCGCATATCGTAAATCGTAAATTCAAAGTGAAGCCGATTTACAAAGTATTCTACCTGAGCTACCGCACCGGTTCGGGGTTGTGGTACCGGGCCCGGCGGCGATTTACGCTGGCCGGGCTGTGCGTGGCCGTGGGCTTGCTCGTCGCCGGGGTCGTGGGCGTGGACATGGAAAACAATGTCCTCTATCAGGAGTTCGCGTTGTTGCTCGCGTTGCTGATTTCTGCGTTTGCCACCGGCCGTTTTTTCCGCGCAACATTTTCCGCGACCCGGGTCATGCCCCGCTTCGGTACCGCCGGGGAACCGCTCGCTTACCGTGTCCGGTTGAAGAATTTGACCGGGCGGCCGCAAACGGGGCTGACGTTGCTTGAGGATTTTGCCGATCCGCGCCCGACCTTTGCGGATTGCCTGGCGTTCCAGCTTGCCGAAAACAAACGCCTGCGTCCGTTCCAAATCAGCAGGCGGCGGCGGAACAATCCGTTCCGGCGGGTCAACCCGGTGGAGTCGCCGGTGCCACCGCTGGCGCCGCGCGGCGAAACGGAAGTGAGCGTGGAACTCCTGCCGTTGCGGCGTGGAATCCTGCATTTTACCGGCCTCACGCTGGCACGGCCCGATCCGCTCAACCTCTTCCGTGCCTTCAGCCGGATTTCCGCGCCCCAAACAGTTTTGGTCCTGCCGAAACGCTACGGGATGCCGCCTTTCGCCCTGCCGGGCACCATGAAATATCAGCAAGGCGGGGTCGCCCTGGCGGCGAACGTCGGGCGCAGCGAGGAATTTGTCTCGTTGCGCGACTACCGCCGGGGGGATCCCGTGCGGCACATTCACTGGCGCAGTTGGGCCAAGGCGGGCAGGCCCATCGTGAAGGAATTTGAGGACGAATTTTTCGTCCGCCACGCCCTGGTGCTCGACACGTTTACCGATGAGCCGCACAGCGAAACGCTCGAAGAGGCGGTCTCCGTTGCGGCATCGTTCGCCTGCACGGTGTTGACGCAGGAATCGCTGCTGGATCTGCTGTTCGTCGGTGCCGAATCGTATTGCTTCACCGCCGGACGCGGTCTGGCCCGGGCCGACCGGATGCTCGAAATTCTCGCGTCGGTCCGTGCCTGTGGCGACAAGCCGTTTACGACGCTGGAACATCTGGTCATCACCCATGCGTCCATGGTGAGCGGCTGCATCTGCGTGCTGCAGCAATGGGACGAGCCGCGAAAAAAACTGGTGGAAAAACTGGTCGCTCTGCGGGTGCCGGTGCGGGTGTTCGTGATTGTGTCACCGGGAAAACCGGAATTGGACGCCGGCCCATTGCGCGAGGAGCCGGAAAAATTTCACGTTCTCGAGGTTGGGAAAATTGGGGAACAACTCGCGGGCCGGTCATGAAGGAAAACGCGCCAGCGCCTGAAACCCGCGCCGTGAAAACTCCTCCATTTTTATTGCTGGCGGCTTTGCTCTTTTGGGGCTGGCAATCGGGCCTGCTGCTCGTCGGCGCCGCCATGGGAATTGCCCTGGAAAGTGCGCGGTTCCTCAAGGCCCGCTGGGAATTGTCGGATGCCGATTTCCGCCGCATCCTGACTTTCTGCACGGTGCTGGCGTTCGCCACCGCGGTCTATGCCTTTGCTGCCAATGCGGAAGGTGGCAGCCTGGGCGGCCTCTTCCACGGCCCGGGCGCCGCCCAAAATGCCAGCGTGACTGGCGTCCGCGCTTCCAACGCATTTTTCCGCTGGCTGCCGATGACTCTGTTTCTGTTTATGTTGGCGCAATCGTTCAGCGCGCGTGAAAAAATCCCGTGGACGGCCATCTCATTTTATTCGCTTCGGCGCGCCCAGCGGGAGCTAACATCTGCCCGTATCCCGCCCTCGGGCGCCGGTCTGAATATATCCTATCCCTATTTCATGGTGTGCCTTTTTTCCGCCGGCATCCATCCCAACACGCTCGGCACTTCGTTTTTTTGGGGGCAGTGCGCGTTGACGTTCTGGGCGCTGTGGCCGTTCCGGTCACGACGTTCCGGGATCGCTGTCTGGGCCGGCGCCCTGGTGGCGGTGATTGTCTTTGGCTATTTCAGCCAAAGCGGCCTCGGGATGATCGAGCGGGTCCTCGAAGGTTACAACCCCCAATGGTTCGCGCGGTTCCTGCGGCAAAAAGCCGACCCGATGCAAACGACAACGGCCATCGGCCAGATTGGCAGGCGGGAACTGTCCGGCCGGATCGTCATCCGCCTGTGGACCGAAGACAATGAACCGCCGCCAGATTATCTGCGTGAAGCCAGCTATCGCACCTATTATTCTCCCAGACAAAGCTGGTATGCCGGCACTTCACGAAACGATTTTGGGAACATTTCGGCTGAAACCAACCAGACGACGTGGATATTACTGCCGGGCAAGACCAACGCTGCCTCGGTCAACCTCGCCTGTTACCTGGATGGCGGCAAGGCGTTGCTGCCGTTGCCGACGGGCAGTGGCCGGCTGGAAAATCTCTACGCCTACGTCGTCCAGGAAAACAGTGAAGGCGCGGTGCTCGCCGAGGGACCAGGACTCGTCATTTTCAACGCGTTCTACGGCCCCGGCGCAACAATTGATTCGCCGCCCGACACAAGCACCAATTTGCTGGATTTGGCCGTGCCGACCAGTGAAACGCCGGCGCTGGAACGGGTTGTTTCCGAAATGAACCTTTCCGGACAGGACGAATCACGAACACTTCGGACCGTTTATGAATTTTTCCAAAAGCACTTCACCTACAGTCTCTGGCCGGGGCCCGGGCAACCGGAAACAACGAATGAGACGCCGCTCGCACGGTTTTTATTGACCACCCACAACGGGCATTGCGAATACTTTGCCACCGCCACCGTCCTGCTGTTACGCGAGTTGAAAATTCCCGCCCGCTACGCCGTCGGTTACGCCGTTCACGAAAAATCCGGCCACGGTTACGTCGTGCGCGAACGTGATGCCCACGCGTGGTGCCTCGTCTGGAACGCGCAGACCAGGACCTGGGAGGATTTTGACACCACCCCCGCGTCGTGGGTGGCCTCCGAAGGCAAGCGCGCGTCGGTTTGGCAATGGCTTTCCGATTTCCGGTCCTGGATCGGATTTCAAATTGCAAAATTCCGTTGGGGGCAGACGAATTTGCGGAAATACGTCCTCTGGGTGCTGGTTCCCACGCTGGTTCTGCTGCTTTATCAAATTGTTTTCCGGCGTGGCCGGCGGCGGGGGCGACCGATGAGCCGCACCAGGGCTGGAGCTGGGGTATTCTGGCCGGGACTCGATTCGGAATTTTATCTGCTCGAATCGAAACTGGCGGTGCGGGGCGTGCCCCGGCAACCCGGAGAGTTGCTTTCCACCTGGCTCGAGCGCGCATTGGAAGAGCCGGCGTTGAACGATTTACGTCAGCCACTGCTGGAATTGTTGCTGTTGCATTATCGCCATCGCTTTGACCCGCATGGTTTGAACGCACAACAACGGGAAGCTCTGGCGCGTGAGGTGAAAATCTGTCTGGACGCGCTTTCGCAGAAGACGGGTTCAGCGTAAGATGAAACAAGACCCTCATCTCACTCCGGGTCGGGAACCGGCTCCGTTACGGCGAGGAGGCGGCTTCCAGTTGCTGGAGACTTGGTCCTACAAGGTTCCCCAGGTGAATGCCGGCCAGGTAAAGCACCACGCCGAAGCCCGTCAGCAGGATCGCCAACACGATGAAGGCCCGGAAGTGCCGGGTTTCAAATTTCTCCACAGATCGGGCGAACGCCACCAGCCCGAATAGTGCCGCCACCACAATTACCGCGTCCACGCTCGCCCGTTGCCAGTAACTGCCACCCAGATGCAACCACATGCCGAACTCATCGAAGGTCAGGCCCATGGCCACGCCGTACAGGAGCGCCGTGATTTCCGCCGCCCGGCCGGTGGGCCGCCGGAACACGCTGTAGCCGCACACGACGGACATCAGAACGATGCCGTAGTTCAAATGATGAACATGCGTGCCGTGCATAAACAGGTAAAGATTCGGCATCTCGTCCGACATGATGAGGAACACGCAAATCCGCGCCATGACAAATGTCACAATGAAACCGAACAGGGCCCGCCGCGCCAGTCGGTGTGCGGTTTCCCGTCGCATTGGATGTTCGACCGTCAGCATTTGTTCGATTCAATCAGATCACGGATGGACACGGATTAAGACTTGGCCAAGGAACCTGTTCAACCATTTCGAAATCCTTCACTGATAGGTGCGGCTCGTTTGCCTGGCTGAAATTCTTTTCTCGTCTGTGTTCATCTGTGTCCATCCGTGGTTTAAATATTTTTGCCGCATGGATGTGGCTTGAATTGCTCTGGTTGAAATCCAAGCCGCGCGCCATCAGTGCCGGCGCGGAAAATGTTCCGCCAGTAATTCGCCGGCCTTTTGCACGCCATGGATGATGCCCGGCGTAAATTCGGATTTGCGGAAATAGCCGCTCATCGTGTCCACCAGCTTCCGCCAGAACTCGTCACCGCACTTCGCGTGAACGGCTTCATCGCCGATGACGGCAAACTTGTGCGAGCGTGGTGCCACAAAAATCAGCACGCCGTTCCGGTCCGGAGATTTTTCCATTCCCAACCGCATGAATTCCACCTGCGCGGCAACGACCGGTTCATCAACATGCTTGGGGCTGATGCTCACGCGAATCTGGCCGGAGGTCTTGTGTTCGGCGTCATGAATCGCGGCGACGATGTTGTCGTGGTGCAGATGTTTGGAAAATGTTCGCGGGTGCATAAATCACCAACTCCCTCCTGCACCGCCACCGCCAAAGCTGCCTCCGCCGCCCGAAAAGCCGCCGCCACCAAAGCCGCCGCCACCGGAAGAACTGCCGCCGCCAGACCAACCGCCACCGGAATAAAATATGCCGCCAAACGGGAGAAGGAAAAAGCGGAAATACACAAACGCAATCACCAGCAAAATGAGGATTATGGTTGAAATCACATCACCCCCACCGTGGTGACCATATGTACCCGGCCTTTGTTCCGCCGCCGTCGTCCCGTTTCCCTGATATTCACCCTTTACCGCCGCGAGAATCGCCTGCACGCCCGCGGTCAGACCGCCGTCGAAATCACCGGCCTTGAAACGCGGAGTGATTTCCTCATCAATGATGCGTTTGCAAAGCGCATCGGGCAAGACCCCTTCGAGTCCGTAACCGACTTCCAGAAACATTTTGTGATCCTGGACAAACACGAAGAGCACCGCTCCGTTGTTTTTGCCTTTTTGCCCCACCTGCCACGACCGGGCCACGCGCACGGTATAATCGTCGATCGAGGAATCCGACTGCATCTTCGGATAGATGGCCACCAAGATTTGATCTGAACTCTGCCGCTCGAAATTTTCGAGGGTCTGGTTCAATTGCGCTGCCGTACCGGCGGAGACGACTCCGGCGTAATCATTGAAATAAACCGCCGGTGGAGGCGGAATGACTTCATCCGCCCATAGCCGTAGGCTGACAACCAGAACCAGGATGACGCAGAGGCGTCGCACGGCTTAGGGGTTCGTGGCCGCCGGGGCCGTTTGATTAAAATTGAACTGAACCTTGGGTGGGGTCTCCGCTCCCGGCGCGGCGCTGAAATACGGCTTGTATGGGAAGCCGAACGCCGAGGCGAAGAAAACTTCCGGGAACGATTTGATGGCGGTGTTATAAGCCTGGACCGCGGTGTTGAAATCCCGGCGCTCGACACTGATGCGATTCTCCGTGCCCTCGAGTTGCGCCTGCAATTCCTGGAAATTCTCGGTCGCCTTCAAATCCGGGTAGCGCTCCACGACTACGAGCAAACGGGACAAGGCCGACGAAAGCTGGCCCTGGGCCTGGTCGAATGCCGCCAGTTTGGCGGGATCGGTGGGCGCGGAGTTGGGGTCCAGCTTCACCTGTCCCACCGAGGCCCGCGCCGCGGTGATTTCCGTCAGCGTGGATTTCTCAAAATTGGCGGCGCCCGAAACGGTGGCGACGAGGTTGGGGATGAGATCGGCCCGGCGTTGATAGACATTTTGGACCTGAGCCCATTGGCTGTCCACGGCCTGCGACAATTTGACGAGGTGATTGTAGCTCATGCCGGCGGCGACGAAACAAAACAGGACCACGACGCCGAGCACCGCGAGCACACCCAGAATGATGACGAGTTTTTTCATAATGACGGTCAAAGTTTAAACCGCGCCGCCGGCGCAACAATTACAAAATTCGCCTTTGTCAGTAACCGGTCCCGGTGCCGCGGGTGGTTGTCAATGGAATCAACGACCACCCGAAACAGGGTGGTGACAGTAAGTCATTATCGGTTGACGAAATTGCTTGCTGCTGGATTTCGGGCGTGCGTGGTCTATTCGACCAGTTCCGCAGTGATTTCCGGCAATTGGCTACTCGACGGCACACTTGGCTGTTTTAGTTCGGTCGATTT
Source organism: Candidatus Acidiferrales bacterium (assembly GCA_035499615.1). Classification (GTDB taxonomy): domain Bacteria; phylum Verrucomicrobiota; class Verrucomicrobiia; order Limisphaerales; family UBA11358; genus UBA11358. Next base: position 21,437 of record DATJYM010000347.1, read on the forward strand.
TTAACGTCGTATATGCACCGGGGTTTCAGCTCATCGAGCAACTTCCGTAAGCACCTGATTTCAAAGGCATCGTAGGACGGCAGCAGCGTTTGGCAATGGTAAAACGTTGGATTGGAACGTTGAGAGTTGAGGGTTGAGGGTTGAGGGTGGTTCGGCCAGCAACTCGGATCGATTAAATTGTTGGGGCTGCTTCCTGAAAAAACTCTCCCACGGGCTTGAGCATCGGATTGGTAATCGCCAGTCCCAGGTTTTGGCGGTAATGCCGGCTGCTGACCTGACGGGCCGTTGCTCCAAAATCTCCGAACAATGCCCGCGCCGGTTTCTCCATTGTAAAAATTCCATCCCAACCCCGTTGCCGTGCTTTCTGGATGCGCCGGGCTGCGGTCGGATGAGTGGCAAACCAGCCGGCCTTTTCGTTCATCAGCGTCAACCGGGCGTCTTCGTGAAATTGGGCCGGCAGGCGCTTTTCCAACTGGTCCAAAAAATCCGGCAGACTGTCGGGCAGTTGATGCCGCTGTTTCCAAAACTGTCGCAAACCGTCGTATCCCAATCCTTGGAGAATGTCCAATTCCCGCAGCCGCAACAGCAGGCTTTCCAATCCGGCGGACCCGGCCACGCTCATCGCACAAGCGTCCGCGTGAAATTCCATCTGGCGCGACAGGAAACAGCTTGCCGCGTGACCAATGAGCATAAGCAACATCAAGATGCCTCGCGAGAGCCACACCGCCAAATGAACACACATGACAATCAAGGACAGCCGCCAATCTTGATCCGAGTTTGACCAGTCTGCCAGCGCCTGGTCCCACGTGTCGCGTTCATAAACCACGCGATAGAACCAGCGATTGATGCGATGGATCACATAACCCAAACGCAGGGCCAGCCATTGGGTGCAATGGCCCAATTCGTGGCTGACAACAGCTGCAAATTGCCGGGTGTTCAGGCCGGCGACCAGCGGCAGGCCGATTGTCAGGACCAAGTCCCGGCCCGAGAAGCTCAACAACCCACGACGAAGACCCGCACTGGCATTCAGGTCGCAATCGAGGTAGATGCGCCTGGGCATGGAAACCTTCAGCAAATCGCTCAGGTGCGCGATGAATTGATAGAGTCGTGGGTGCTGCGCCGGGTTCAACTCAATTGGTTCTGCCCTTTTTGGGCTCCGTGCCAGGATGGGTTTGAACATGAAGAGGACGGCTATGGCACCCCCCAGGACCGGGCCAAGGTAGATAATCATCTTTAGCATCAGCACATAAATCCCGCCGGTGAAACTGGAAAAGAGAGCGCGCCCGTGGTCGGCGTACCAATAAACGCCATAGCCGGCGAGGCACGTGAAAGCGAAATAGAACAGCGGCAAAAGCACCATAAAGAAAGCGACCAGGAGCAGGCCGAACTGGTAAAATATGGATATGTGGCGACGCGGTACAGGACCTGCCAATGCCGATTGCAGATCAGCGGCAGTGATTTCGACCGATGTCACCGAAGCCAGGTTGCTTTCGTCTCGCAAAATTGTGGCAATCCCACAGCCGGGACACTCCACGCTCATGCCGAGACCCTCGGCCGGGAATTCAATGCGCTGCCCGCAGTTTGCGCAGGAGGTCAGACAGTACCTCTCGTTGCTCATTGCAGTGTTGATTGAACGCCGCGCTATCGTCGTGGACAAGGGAAAAAGCAGGCTCGAAGTTTGCTGCTACACCAAACCGTAAGGGATTTTCATTTTGCGTCCTGAACTTCGCGATTCGATGGCGTCGGCAAGATTTGACTTGGCCGTCAAACGACACAAGCAAGCCTTAGCACCGGTTACTTCCCAGGTGGAGGTCTTGAGCGAGCGACGAAATTGCTTGCCCCGGCTTTTTCGCCGTGGGTAATATGCTGGGCCGGTTCCGTGGTGATAACAGGCAATTGGCTGGGTAGCTCAGTTGGTAGAGCAGAGGACTGAAAATTCGAAAAGGGCATTTTTCCCCATTTTTAACGCCACTCTCCTCCGCTGTAATCCGTTACCCTCCGCACGCCTCAAAGCTCCGTAAATAAAGGGCCAAATACATGTTTGCCGGTGCTGTGTTTTCTCCTCTGGTGCAATCCTCTGTCAGCCCCGCTTTCGGGCACCGGGTTACATTTAGGGTGACAATTTTTTGATGGGGGGGGAGGGGGTT
>DATJYM010000348.1:0-17471 GCA_035499615.1 Candidatus Acidiferrales bacterium
CAAAACCGGCCAGGGAATCTGGGCTGCTGACATGTTCAAAGGCGGCGGCGGAGGATTCGGCGGCCACGGCGCCGGCGGAGATTGGGGCGCATCAGCAGCCGATAACAGCGATCCAACCGGCGCACAGGCGATGCTGCGGCAGGAGCAGGCTCAGAGATGGCAGACCACGTTGAGCCGAATTGCGGAAATTTACCGGCAGATGTACGATGCCGGCGCCCGTGGCGAGACGAAGGTTAACGATCTGATCGCGCGCGGCGGCGAATTGCGCTTGCAAGTGGCCCTTAACCCACTCATGACCTCCGTCCAGTATCAACAGACCTTGGTGGAGCTGGCCCAAAACGAGCTGGACATCAAAACTGCGAAGGCGGCGGCAGACCAGGAGACCTTGGAATTAAACCGTCGCCTGCGGGATCTTTACCGGGAACAGGCGGGGATAGAACGCGAGGCCCGGGCGCACGCGGCGGAAGGCACCTGGCTGACGCTGGAGCAGTTGGCCGGGTCCAGGTACACGCGCAGTATCGAGCAGCAATACGGCGCCGGCGGCCGGTACGACCTGTCGCGCGGCAACACCCGGTTCGCCCGGGAAGCGCGCGAGCTGTACCGTTTGACGCACGGCGCAACCGCTTACGACCGGGAATACGGCACGCAGTCCAACGTCGATTGGGACATCGCGCGGATCGGCACGCTGCGAAAGTCGTTGAGCTCCGGGAACGTGCTGCCACCGGATGAGTCGTTGGCGGCCATCGTCCAGCACTCGCAGACCACGGCATCAGCCATCACCGACGTGCGGGACCAGATGCGCCGGGACGGCATCCCAGTTAAAATCGACTCCAATTGATGAAATTCATTCTCTTTGCAATTTGTCACCCGCGCTTGCTCATGTGGTGGCTTAAAAACTGGCGCCGAATTTCTGACGCCATGGACAGGCAAGCTAAAGTTCCCAAAACGACGCCACGTCCTCTTTCTTCACCAGCTCGATGTAGTGATCGAGCAAGATCCGGCTGGAATTCCCCAACCAGCGGCTGACCAGCGTCGCGTTGTCCGTCTTGGCGAGCATCATTGAGGCCGCGGTGTGGCGTAGGCCGTCAGGGGGCCACTTGGCGAGCCCCAGGTGGTCCCTGAGCCGCCGAATGTACCGCCGCTTCATTACATGAGCGATCGGCAGATCACCGCCCAGGCGCAGCCACCGGACCGCCGCTTCGTCCAACGGTGTGATCCGCCGGCGCCGTACCTTACTGGCGGCCTGGTCAATCACGACATGCTGCGCCTTCAGATCCACACAGGCCCAGGTGAGACGTCGCAACTCATCAGGCCGGACGCCGGCAAACAGCGCCAGAGCCATCCACGGGATGAACCTCGGGAAATGCTCGCGCGCGAATTCCAGCATGGCGCGGCACTGCTTGACCGTGAATATCACCGGCACGTCACGGTCCACCCTGACCCCTTCCAGGCGCCGGCACGGGTTGTCCTGGATCCACCCGCGCCGGACCGCGAAGGAAAACAGCGCTGAAAGCCGCCAAGTGTTGCTGGCGCGGGTGCAAGTAGCTTCATTTCTGCCCAGGAACCATTTCTCGATATCCTCGAGGCGGACATCGCGGAGGGGCATGTCCTCCCGGCCGCGGACAAACTGTCCAAGGTATTGCTTTAGGGATTTGACATAACTGGGCCGCCGATTCGCCAGGGTCTTTGCCCGAAGGAGATCCTCGACCGCTTCGCCAAGTTTTTTCGATTCGGCATTCCGGCGAGAGTCGTCCAACCATTTCCGGGCCCAGTCGTTGAGCAGGGTTGAGCAGGCCACTTCGGGATCCACGCCGGCGCTGCGTGCCAGGTCCTCCACCATCTCTTGAAACGTCGCCTGGGTAGCCGGCGGCATGGTTTCGATTGCGCGTTGGAATGCAACCTCCCAGCTTTTGGCTTGTGGCGATTCGGAAAAAAAGCCTTCCGCAATGTGGTAGCTGTGGCGCCGGGCTTGTTGGATCAATTCAGGTTTCATGGATTCTATCTTTTTTCTATCGTTTTAACGTGGTTTGGTTGCATCTAGCCGCACCATGCGGTTAGATGCGAAGATGAAGAATCCCTTGAATCTATTGGTTTCCCTGCAAATTTGAACTTTTTAGCCGATTGGCAAAACAAGTTCAAATCTCACCGCCCCGACCATTTCCGCGAATTACTGGACAGAGATTTGCGGCGTAAAGGCCAGGTCCATGTCGCCGATGGACACGCTGAAAGGTTCGCCGGGGTGGGTGACGACGCGGGCCACATTGACGCTTTGCAGTTTGCCGTTAATGCTTGTGGTCTCCATCGCCAGGATGATCTGGAGATTTCCGGTTTTGAGCATCGTGGGTGTGAGCGTGCATTGCGTATTGTTGCCAAGGCTGACGGTGGTTGAAACGTGGTCGGAAAGCGGCAGCACGCCCAGATCTTTCTTATGCAGTGAACTGGTCACCGAAACCGACGAGTGATTGACCGCAGCGGCGTGAAGCGCCTTTTCACCTGGTTTTTTTTGACACGCCGTCAAAAACATGCCGGTGGAGACGATCAACATTATGGCAACTGGGCGCTTTACACGCATAGGTGCCTGAACAGCAAGTATCAGGCCGTTTTAAAGGCTGAAACCCCTTGAAGGAAGGGGCTTTTAAATGTTTATAACCTCCAATTATTCGTGGTCAAAAACCCACGTCTCGGCGCCGGATTTAATCGTCAACCGCAGGCCGTCGGTGTGAGCGGTCATCGACTTGCCATTGAGGGATAAATGGTAGTCCGGACCGGCGTTTTCCCAACGCCCCTGCCAGGACGTTGTTTGCCCCACGGTCGCCATTCCATTTTGAATGGTAAAACTCGGCATGTTTTCCAAATAAGCCTGATGGTCGGCGGCCGCAATAAAAACGGTCTGGGCATAGGCTTCGGACCACAAAGCCCGTGCAGCCTTGATTTCCGCGGACCGAATGTTCGGCCGTGCGATGAGTAACATGCCCACACTCACATTGACGTCGAAATCCCATCGCCCCAGAATTTTTTCGGAATCATATTTTGGTGATTTGCCGGTCTTGAGGTAAATCGGAAGGTCATCCAGATTGGCGCGCAGTGTATCCCAGACTGCGTCAACCAGATCCTGGTTTTGCAGCAGGGCCTTTATTTTCGGATCATTCAATATTTGCCCTATGGGCGCGCCCTGTTTCCAAGCGGCGGTCAGGTCGCCGTCCTGGGCCAGTTGCTTGATATCGTCGCGTTCGGCGATGGAAAGCAGCGCCGGATAACTCGCCAACCGGCTGCTCAACTGCGGGTTCTGGCAAACCAAACCCGCCAGGTCCGCCACCTTGTAATAGGTATCCGGCAAGGGAGCGACCGACCGGGCGGCGCTGGCCAGACCAGTCGTTTCCAAATCATGCCCTAATTGGTTTATGATCCGGGTCGTTCTGGCTTCATTGCCGGACGGAGCGATTTGCACCGTCCAATAACTGAAGTTGTAAATAACGAAAGAAATCAGCACGAGATAGGCCGCGCCGTTCAATAACCCCAGGCACAAGCCCAAACGGGAATTTAAACGTTGCCATAGCGCCAGCCGTAAATCTCCGGCCTTGTATTTGTAAAACAGACTGACCTTTCGGTGGACGATATAGGCGGCGACCTTGAAGATGATGAGGACCAGGACAAATGCCTCCACCGGCGCAAGCACCCAGATTAAAGTGGGGTTCTGAATTCCAATGTGCGGGAACAGTGGTTTGAGTAATCGGCCCAGCAATCCGGCGAAGGACGCGGCGGCAACGATTCCGACAAATGAAAACGCCGTGCGGATGGCTCCCTGGCGCAGGCCAAGCCCGGCCCCCGCCGCCAGCAGCACCAGAGCGAGAATCCAAATGGTCATGCCCCAAAATACAGGAATTGCTCCCTCAAAAGCACGCTCAAAATGCACTGCCGGCGCCGGCCGGATTCACACGTTGAAAACAGATGACGGATGTCGCAAGCTGAAGGCGGTGAAAATTTCGATTGTGGTTCCGGCTTTTAACGAGGAACGGTTGCTCAACCTGTCCCTGACACAAATGATATCAGCGGCGGACAGTTTTACCCGGCGCGGTTGGGAGGTGGAATTTATCGTGTGCGACAACAATTCCACCGACCGCACGGCTGAAATCGCGCGAAATGCCAGGGCACAGGTCGTGTTTGAGCCGGTCAATCAGATCGCCCGGGCCCGCAATCGCGGTGCGAGCGCCGCCACCGGCGATTGGCTGATTTTTGTGGACGCGGATTCCCATCCCGGCGCAGAACTCTTGGACGATGTGGCGGAACAGATCCAATCCGGTCATTGCCTCGCGGGCGGCACGACGGTGCGAATGGATGAGAGATATTGGTTGGCCGATTTTTGCACCCGACTCTGGAATTACTCCAGCCGAATGGGCCGCTGGTTGGCGGGCTCCTTCATTTTTGTCGAGGCCTCAACCTTTCGGAAACTCGGAGGCTTCAGCAACGAACTGTTTGCGGCGGAGGAATTGGAACTGAGCCAGCGTCTGAAGCGATTGGCGCGAGAAACGAACAAGCAAGTCGTGATATTACATCGGCACCCGCTCATCACCTCGGCGCGCAAAATGCGGCTATACACCACAGGCGACCACCTCAAACTGCTGATGCACGTCCTGTTTAACCGTCAGGCACTAAAGCGGCGTGAATCCTGCGCTTTATGGTACGACGGACGACGATGAAGTACTTAAGCAGCGACCGGGGCTTGTTGCCGGCGATGGAGAAAATCCAGAAACTGAATCAGACGTGTTTTCATCTCCTTGCGCGATACGATGGCGTCAATCAACCCGTGGTCGAGCAAAAACTCGGCCGTCTGGAAATCCGGCGGCAGTTCGCCTTTCATGGTGTCCTTGATGACGCGCGGGCCGGCGAAACCGATCATCGCGCCCGGCTCGGCCAGAATCAAATCGCCGAGGCTCGCGTAGCTGGCCGTCACCCCGCCCGTGGTGGGGTCGGTCAGCACACTGATGAAGGGCAGGCGGCGTTGCGCGTGGAAAGCCAGGGCTGCGGAGGTCTTGGCCATTTGCATCAGACTGAATGCGCCTTCCTGCATGCGCGCGCCGCCACTGGCGGAAAAAATGATGACGGGCAGCTCCTTTTCCGTCGCGCGCTCAATCAACCGGGTCAGTTTTTCGCCGACAACGGAGCCCAGTGACGCGGCAATGAAACTGAAATCCATCACCCCGAGGGCAACGCGGTGTTCACCAATTTTACAAATACCGGTCAGGACCGCGTCTTTCAGTCCGGTGCTCTCCTGATGATCCCGGACACGCTTGGTGTATGGCGTTTTATCCACAAACTCCAGCGGGTCCACGCTCGTCATTTCCGCGTCCATTTCCTCAAACGTGCAGGTCTCCACCAGGGAATGAATGCGTTCGCGCGCGCCGATGGGAAAATGAAATTCGCATTTCGGACAAACCTTCAGATTTTCGTCCAGTTCCTTGTCGAAAACCATCGACTCACAGTTCTCGCACTTGGTCCAAAGCCCCTCGGGGATGTCCCGCTTTTTGGACTTACCCGACCCGAGCTTTGGTTTTTTGGCAAAATTCGTCTGCCCGCCCTTGACCGGTGGCGGGGTCAGCGCCGGCTCGGTCGTCTCCAAACCAAGTGATTTTTTGGTGAAAGTAGTCGTGGCCATTAGCATCTGTATGTTACTAGAGTCCCCGGGCAATTGTCCAGACACAAACGTCGCCCGCCCCGGCGGCCCGAAGAACCTGCGCGCACGCGTTCGTCGTGGCGCCGGTGGTAAACACGTCATCCACCAGAACCACCCGTTCCCCGTTCAACCGGACGCCGGGACGAACCGCGAACGCCCCGTGCATATTGGCCGCGCGCTGCTGCCGGCTGAGCAATGTCTGGGTGGCGGTGGGCCTGATTCGCCTCAGCCAGCTTGCTTTCAAAGGGATTCCGCTGGCGGCACTCAAGGATGCAGCCAGCCGTTCCGCCTGATTAAATTCACGCTCGCGCTGCTTCACCGGATGCAGCGGCACCGGCATGATGATATCCCAACCCTGTCCGTCCAAAGCGGGCAGGGCCCTGGCCAGAATCAGCCGAGTGAGAAACGGTTCGAACCAAAGCGCGCGCTGATATTTGTAGCGATGAATCACCTCCCGCACGGCGCTGTGCGCGACAACCGCGGACCGGGCCGAGGTGAATTGCAACTTCATTTCGCGGCAATTCGAGCACTCAAACGGCGCGGTGAAATCTCCGGGATAAGGCAATCCGCAGCGTTCGCAGAACGGCGGTTCAATGAAATGAACCTGCGAGCGGCAATTGGGACCGACGAAGCCATCCGCGGCGGTCGCGCGTTCCATGCGGCAAAGGTGGCAGATTTCAGGATAAAAAAAGGCAAGGCCGATATCGAGGCGCCGAAGCACCGATTCCGCCAGCGCAGTCATTGGGGAATGTTGAACGGCTCCTGGCGCTGTTGGAAGGGTAGAATTTCGAACAGGCCCAGGACCAGGATGAGGACGATCAAAGCGAACCAGCCGTCTATCATTTTGCCGGTGCCCCAGAACCAGGTGGCGGCATGCGGCGCCACGGCGGTAAACGCTCCGTACGTTTTCAACCAGAAAACCCAGCCGGCGTGCAGGCCGATGGAGAAATATAGATTGCCGGTGCGCTGATAGGCCAAACCCAGCAAAAGCCCCGCGACGGTCAGGTTCAAAAATTCCGGCATCAACGCCTGAATATCCGCAAACCCGCCCAGCTTGATCGGGAGCAGAATCAGTCCGGATTGCCAGCCGACGTCACCGGCAAAGTCCGCTCGACGCAGAAAGTGGGCGAGCGCGTAAACCATGCTGCTGATGAGGAGCGCCAGCGGCCAGTAAAAGAATTTGCGCAACCCGCCGAAGATGCCGCCCCGAAAAAAAAGCTCTTCCATAAAAGCCACGATGACGGCCGTGCCTACAGCGTTAAAAATGGTCGAGACCACTTCGTGGGCATTGGCGCCCTGGGCCTGAACGCGATTGCCACAGGCCAAAGCCGTTCCGGCCACCACCGCCAGGGAAAGAAACCCAACCAAAAGGCCGCCGGACAATTTTTTCCACTGGCCGTGATATGCCACCAGGCCGACTTCGCGCCAGGAAGTCACACCCAACGCGCGCAACAGCGGCCACAGTCCGGCCAGCGCCAGGATGAGCAGTGAACGGTCAACGAACCGGTTGAACGGCTCGGCGGCGATTTTGGGTAATTGATGGGCGAAGACATGGGCGAGCCAGTAAAGCCACGGCGCCAATAGCGCGCCGCCGACAAACACCGTCACGATGTAGATAACCAGCGCCCGCAGAGGCCGCATGGCCTGACGGTAAAGCTCCCGGCGGTTCAAGCCAAGTGCTAATTCGCAGTCCTTCGACGCAGCCAGTGAAGCGCGGGTGTCTCAGCCGCAGCGGTTGAATCATGTCAGGGGCAAACAAATTTCCAAAAGTTGAACGTGCTGCGGGTGAGACTGCCCCGTTCCGGATAAAGTTGAATCGCCAGGTGATAACTTTTCAAACAGGTGAAGGAAGAAAGCCCGTCAGGAACTAGATTTCCTTTCGGCAGCAGAGTTTATTTTTCTGCTAACTTTATCCGCCGAAACGCGTCTAACCGGATGGTGAGGAACATATTTTATTCGCACAGGGGGGTGCGCCATGCTATTGAATGAGTAGCATGGCGGGAAAACTCGAAACGATGAGCGGCCTCGAACCGGCACAAAAGCAATTCGGGCGGTTTTATCTTCAGGAACTGCTGAACAACGGCGGGATGGCCGAGATTTGGCTGGTGACGGATGGTCGCAGCCGGCCATTTGCCCTCAGAAAGTTGCGTGCCGAGTTGCGGTTTAATTTTCTCTCCCGCCGCCGTTTTCAGCACGGCTGCCGCGTGCTGTCGCAGCTCAATCAAAGCGATTATATCGTGGGTTACGTCGAACACGGCAAGGCCGCGGGCCTTCCTTATCTCGTCATGGAATACGTGGAGGCGGCGAATTTGAAGGAATTGTACGGGCGGCAGGACCCGCTGTTGGCCGAGAACGTGGCGCAAATCCTCATTGATATGGCCATGGGCTTGAACCACGTGCATGAAAGCGGATACATGCACCTGGATTTCAAGCCGGAAAACGTTCTCGTCACTCGCAACGCCAACGTGCAAATCATCGACTTTGATCTGGCCCAGCCCATTCCGGAGAAGCCGAAAAAAATGTCAAAAAACCCGGGCACACCCGCCTACATGGCCCCGGAACAATTACTGCGGCAGCCCATAGATCCGCGCGCGGACATTTTTGCCTACGGCGTCGCCGCCTACGAACTGCTGACCAACCAAAAACCATTCCCGGGCGAGAACCCCGGTGAAATTCTGGCCCGGCAACTGGACCTTTCCGGCCCGCTGCCGCCCCGGGAACACAACGCCGACATTCCCGCTGCGCTGGAGAAGGTCATTCTCCGTTGCATCGCGCGCGAACCGGAAAAACGTTATCCTTTCATGAGTGTCCTCGTGCGCGACTTGCAGAACGCTCTCTATGTTTAAGCCCATCCGCCGGCGGCCTGATTAGGACTGTTAGGGAGCCTTGTTTCATTCTGAATTCACTTTACTTGGGGCCCTTCCCGGTTATCCTCCCACTTCTGAATTTTTCGAAATCAGGACGAATATATGGCGAAATTGACGGTTCGTGATCTGAATGTCCGCGGCAAACGGGTTTTTCTGAGGGTGGATTATAATGTGCCCCTGGACGAAAAGGATGGCCAGATGGTCATCACCGATGCCACTCGCATTGTTGAGACGCTGCCCACGCTCAAGCTTTTGATCGAGAAAGGCGGACGGTTGATTCTCACCGCACACCTCGGCCGCCCCAAGGGCAAGCGCGACGCCACCATGTCGCTCCAGCCGGTCGCAGTGAAATTAGCCGAACTGCTCGGTAAACCCGTGACGTTCGTGGACGATTGCATCGGCGAAAAAGTGGAGAAAGCCGTAGCGGCCATGAAAGACGGCGACGTGGTGCTGCTCGAAAACGTCCGTTATTACAACGAGGAAGAAAAGAACGACCCGGTGTTCGCCGAAAAACTGGCGAAGGTTGCGGATGTTTATGTAAATGATGCGTTTGGCGCGGCCCATCGCGCCCATGCCTCCACGGAAGGGGTTGCCCGCGTGGTCGCCAAACGGGGCGGCCAATGCGCAGCGGGCCTGTTGATGGAACGCGAATTGAAATTTCTCGGCGATGAACTGGAAAAACCGGCCCACCCCTTTGTCGTCATCCTCGGCGGCGCAAAGGTCTCGGATAAAATCAAGGTCATTGACCGGCTGCTGGAGAAGGCCAACACGATTTTGATCGGCGGCGCGATGGCTTACACATTCAAATTGGCGCACGGTGAAAAGGTCGGCAAATCGCTGGTGGAACCGGATCACAAGCAAACCGCGCTGGATGCCGAGGCCAAGGCGAAAAGACTGGGGGTCGATTTTCAACTGCCAATGGATGTCGTAGTGGCAACTCCAGTCGACACGGGCAAGCTCAACAAAAAGGGCAAGCCGGTCTTTGATTTTACCAATGTCCGCACCGTGAGCGGCGATATCCCCGACGACGCGGAAGGGTTTGGTGTCGGTGAGAAAACTGCCGCGCGCTACGCCGAAATCATCAAGGGCGCCAGGACGATTTTGTGGAACGGGCCGCTGGGCATGTTTGAAGACGCGCGCTTTGCCGCGAGCACAAACATCGTGGCGCAGGCGGTGGCGGACGCCACGCAGAAGGGCGCCAAAAGCATCATCGGCGGCGGTGACAGTGTAAAGGCCCTGAAAAAGGCCAAGCTGGGTGATAAAGTGACGTTTATGAGCACCGGCGGAGGCGCCAGCCTGGAATTTTTGGAGGGCGCGGTTCTGCCGGGCGTGGCAGCACTGACAGAAAAGTAAAAATTTCCTCCTCGTCCTTCTCCTCGTTCTCGTTATCGGGTTTTCGAGAACGAGAACGGGAACGAGGATGATTAGAATATGAATAAAGAACGAAAATTGATCATTGCCGGCAACTGGAAGATGAACAAGACGGTGGCCGAAGCGCTCGCTTTGGTGCGCGACTTGAAATTGGAACTGGCCAACATCCGCGAGGTGGACATCGTGGTGTGCCCGCCATTTACCGCCCTCGAATCGGTGTCCAAGGCCATCATCGACGATTCCAACATCCGCCTGGGGGCGCAAAACATGAGCGAAAACAATTTCGGCGCCCATACCGGCGAAATTTGCGCCGGAATGCTGAAGGAATTTTCCGTGCGCTACGTCATTCTCGGCCATTCCGAACGGCGTCAGTATCAAAAGGAGTCCGACGCGCTCATCGCCAAAAAGGCGGTGGCGGCGCACGCAGCCAGCCTCAAGCCGATCGTCTGCGTCGGGGAAACCCTGGCCGAGCGGGAAGGGGGGCTGATGGAGAGCGTTCTGGAGACGCAGGTGCGCGGAAGCCTGGCCGGTCTGACCCGCGAGCAGATGCCCGAAACCATCGTTGCCTACGAACCGGTCTGGGCCATCGGCACGGGCAAAACCGCGACGACCCAGCAGGCACAGGAGACGCACGCCTTCATTCGCGGGCTGCTGGTCAAGCTGTTTGGCGAGGTTGTGGCCAAAAAAGTCCGCATTCAATACGGTGGCAGCGTGAAACCCGCGAATGCCCGTGAGTTGATGAGCCAGCCGGACGTGGACGGCGCTCTGGTGGGCGGTGCGGCGCTGGAAACGCGAAGTTTTGCTGACATCGTCAAAAACTCGATATAGACTTGGTTATGGCTTTTGTTGCTGGAATTTTAACGGCGTTGCTGGTGCTTAACTGCCTGGTCTTGATTTTGCTGGTGTTGATTCAGTTGCCAAAAAAGGACGCCGGGGCGGGCATGGCTTTTGGCGGTGGAGCGGCCGACGCTTTGTTTGGCGCGGGTTCGGGCAATGCCCTGACCAAGATTACCAAATACGCCACGGTGATTTTCTTTTTACTGGCCCTGTTTCTCGGTTATTTGGAAGACCAGCTATATAACAGGAATAGTGCCTCGGAATTTGAAAAACAGGTCCAACAGAGACAAACCGAATCACCCGTGGCGATGCCACCGGCACTGCCCGCCGCCCCCGCACCGGCCGCGACGAGCAATTTGCTTTCCGTGCCGCTGACGACGCCGGCCACTACCCCTGCGACCGCACCTTCAAATCCGCCTGCCGCAACGCCGCAAAAATAAATGCAGAATGCAGAACGCAGAGCGCAGAAACAAAGGCGTTGGCTGACCTTTCTCCGCACTCGGTTTACTGCTCGGCATTCAAATTTCCGGAAACTGCCCGGTCTGCTTCTTTTTTCTTCATTTTTCATTCTTAATTCGTCATTCCTCTGCGGCTGTATCCGCAAGGAGCCGCCGGCCGATGTCACCATCATCAACAACGCCGAGCCGGAATCGCTGGACCCGGCCATCATTTCCGGCATCCCGGAATTCCGCGTCGTCATCGGCTTATTCGAAGGATTGACGCGGCTTGATGCGAAAACCGCCCGGCCGATTCCGGGCCTGGCCCAAAGCTGGGACATTTCGCCGGACGGTCGCACCTACGTGTTCCATCTGCGCACCAATCTGCTCTGGTCCACCGGCGGGCCAATCACGGCGGACGACGTGGTTTATTCCTGGCTGCGTGCGGCCAGCCCGGCCACGGCGTCCGATTATGCCGGGGAATTTTTTTATTTGAAAAACGGCGAGGATTTTGTCACCGGCAAAATCAAAGACCCTTCGCTCGTGGGCGTTCACGGGGTGGACAGAAATACCGTGCGCGTGGAGCTGAATCATCCGACGGCCTTTTTTCTTGATTTGTGCACCTTGCCCGTGATGAGCGTGGTGCCGCGCCAGGCCATCGAGAAATATGGCGACCGCTGGCTGATGGCCAAACCGTTGCCGGTCAGCGGACCGTTTGAACTCGCCTATTGGCGGCCCAATGACAAGGTGCGCTTCCGGAAAAATCCACTTTATTGGGACGCGGCGAATACGCGGGCGCAAATCATTGACATCCTGCCGGTCGGTTCGCCGGACACGGCGCTCAATCTTTATGAAAACGGGCAGGCGGACATTGTGCTCGACCGCACGCTGGTGCCGGGGGAATTGTTGGATGTGTTGCTGAAACGCCCGGATTTTCATTCGTTCAATTACCTCGGCAGCTATTTCATCCGTATTAACGTGACGAAAAAGCCGTTTACTGACCCGCGCGTCCGCCAGGCGCTCGCGCTGGCGATTGACAAGGAACGTATCGTCACCAAAATCACGCGGGCCGGCGAAAAACCGGCGGCAACGCTGGTTCCGCCCTGGACCGCCAACTACACGCCACCGGCGGGGCTCGGCTACGATCCGGCCCTCGCCCGAAAGTTGCTGGCCGAGGCCGGTTATCCGGGCGGCAAGGGTTTCCCAAGGTTTGAATACATGTTCAACGGAGCGGCGGGAGGCGGCGATAAAATCCACCAGGACATCGCTGTCGAATTGCAGCAAATGTGGCGGGACAACCTCGGCATCCAAATGGATTTGCGGCAGGTCGAATGGAAGGTGCTCTTGAGTTCGTATTCGCAGCTCGACTATGAAACCGCGCGCTCCAGTTGGATTGGCGATTACAACGACGCGAACACGTTCCTCGACTGTTTTACCAGCAACAATGGCAACAACCGGACTGGCTGGAAGAATGCCCATTACGACGCGCTCATCGATGAAGCCAACCGGCAAACCGATATGAAGAAACGCCAACAGCTGCTTCAACAGGCGGAAACGTTGCTGGTGCATGACCAACTCCCCATTATCCCGATCTTTTACTACGTCGGTCTGAATTATTTTGACACGAACAGGATCCAGGGTTTCTACCAGAACATTCTGGACGACCATCCGTTGCAGACCATTTATAAGGCCGGGCAGGGGAGAAAATAGAACGACAAAATGTATTTCATCCGACGCCTCATCTTCGCCGTGCCGCTGCTGCTGGTCATCAGCGCGCTGGCATTTGCGCTGGTACATCTGGTGCCCGGCGGTCCGTTCGATCGCGAGCGCGCACCCGCGTCGCCGGAAATCGAACGCAACCTCCGCGCCGCCTTTCATCTCGACGAACCGGTCTGGAAACAATATCTGCGCTTCTTCGGCCTGGTCTGGGACAAGGATGCCGCCGGTCGTTGGCACCATGCTCCGGCCAGCTTCAATATTTCCTACAAATACCGCAGCCACCGCGTCAGCGACATCATCCAGCAGAGTCTGCCGGTTTCCCTGACGCTGGGTATGCTGGCCTTCGGTTTTGCCATGGCCGTCGGGCTGCCGTTGGGATTCTTCACGGCCGCCCGGCGCGGCCGCTGGCCGGATTATGCCGGCAGCTTTCTGGCCATGTTGGCCGTTTGCGTCCCCGGCTTCGTCGTTGCGCCGCTGCTGATTCTGATTTTCTCCATCAAATTGCAGTGGTTGCCGGTCGCCCTATGGGAATCGCCGGCGCACATGATTCTGCCGACCGTTGCCCTCGGTCTGTTCTTCTCCGGTAAAATCGCCAGGCTGTTCCGGGAAGGCATGTTGAACGCGATGCAATCCGAGTTCGTCGCCGCCGCCCGAGCGAAGGGGCTGACGGAAAACATCCTGCTGCTCAAGCACGCCGTGCGGATTGCCATCCTGCCCGTCGTTTCGTTTTCCGGCCCGATGCTCGCGGATTTGTTGACCGGCTCGTTTGTTATTGAAAACATTTTCCAGATTCCCGGCATCGGCGTGTTTTTCATCAACAGTGCTTTGAATTCCGATTATACCGTGGCCGTGGACCTGGCGTTGCTGTACGCCGTCCTGCTCATCGGTCTGAATTTAATCGTGGACTTTTCTTACACCTTGCTCGACCCGCGCGTGAAATATGAGTAAATCAGTCGAGAGCCGACGGTCGGGAGTCGAGAGCAATGCGGTACCGGACGAAATGGTATCCGGCTCTCGACCCTCGACCCTCGACCCTCGACAAATGGCGTGGCAGCGCTTCCAACGCAACCGTCCTGCGGTTGTCAGCGCAGGGTTCCTTTGCTTTTTGCTGCTGGCCATCCTTGCCTGGCCACTCATCCTGAAAATCTCCGGTGCGCACTTTGCCCAACTGCATAACCCCGACCAGCTCTCCGACACACAATTTTCCGCCCCCTCCCTGCAACATTGGTTCGGCACGGACCTGCACGGCCGTGACCTTTTTTCCCGGGTCCTGTTCGGCGCGCAAATCTCGCTGCTCGTCGGCGTCGTCGGCGCGCTGGTGAGCCTCGTCATCGGCGTGTTGTGGGGCGCGGTGGCCGGTTACCTTGGCGGACGGGTGGACTCCGTTTTGATGCGCATCGTGGATGTCCTTTACTCACTGCCCTCCATCATTTTTGTCATGGTGCTGATAACCACGTTGGGGGAAGTACTCAAGCGATCGCCGTTCATCCAGAATTCTCCGGCGCTGGAAGGCGGACTGCGCGTGATGCTGCTTTTCGTCGGTCTGGGCGCGGTGTCATGGCTGACCATGGCGCGCATCGTGCGGGGGCAGGTGCTTTCGTTGCGAACCCGCGCCTTCGTGGAAGCCAGCCGCGCGCTCGGCGGCGGGCCGGTACGGATTCTGGCACGCCACATCATTCCTAATATTTTCGGCGTCGTCATCACTTACCTCGCCTTGACGATGCCGGCCATCATTCTCTATGAATCTTTTTTGAGTTATCTCGGAATGGGGGTGCAACCGCCGATGGCCAGTTGGGGCACGCTCATCGCCGATGGTGTCTCGCAAATCAATTCCATCCGCATCTACTGGTGGCTGATTATTTGCCCCGGCGGAGTGCTGGTGGCCACCTTGCTGGCGTTGAACTTTCTCGGCGACGGCCTGCGCGACGCGTGGGATATAAAGAGTCGCTAATCGGTTCCTGGTGATGTCGGAGAGCAAAGTCAAGGCTGGCCGCCTGTGTCCTTAACCCATTTGATGATATGCCCACGTCCCTTAAGCACTTCTTGGACGATACGTTTGTCAACATCATCACGCTCGGGAAGCGTGTCACCCGCATTTGTCAACACGAGACCATAGGCGTCGCTGGCCGATTCGGTTGTGACCGGGGGAGCCGGGAACGGTTTGGAAGCGTCCAAGCTTTTCCAGTCGAAGTAATAATCCCCCATTCCCCGCCAGTTGTTATGATTTATCTTTCTGTTGTCCCCTAACATGTTATCAGCCACGAACAATGATTGCGGGGCGACCACGGCTTTGCCGTCGTGAAAGAGCGGCGGGCTTTGCGTCGTGGACGTGCCGGGCTTAAGATAGTTGCCAATGTAGTTCAGGTGATTGAATTCACCATACCCAGCCGTGTCACCCCAGTCATAAACCACGTTGTTACGGAAGTCGGCATCCACCATACCTTGAAAGCGGACGTTCCGGCTCTGATTATGCGCGAACAAGTTGTGATGCCACGTCACGCGGTTTCCTCCGACTATGGATGCGTAACCGTGCCCTGCGAAATCCAGGCTTTCACTCAGAATACACCATTGGATCGTAATGAGATCGCTGCCTTTGGTGGTCGACAGGATTGTATCAGTGGACCAACTTAACGAAAGATGATCGGCGATGCAATTTTTGGCGTCATCAATGAAATAAAGTGCATCATCTCCACCACCACCGCGATAATAGCTTAAAGGCCTGGCGTGGTTGCGAACATCTTCATCACCAACCCGAATGCGAAAATGGCGGAGAACAACATCATGCGTTTTCACCGTGATGCCGTAATTGCAAAGCGTGATGCCGTTCCCTGGCGCGTTCTGACCGTCGATGGTCACAAACGGCTCATTTATGTTAAGAACGGATTTCAACTGAATTATACCTCCCACGCGAAAGACAATTGTACGCGGGCCGGGACTTTCGATTGCAGCTCGCAAGCTGCCGAGCCCGGAATCGTTGGGATTGTCCACATAAAGCGTTCTTCCACCGCGCCCCCCCGGCGTGAATGCGCCGTATCCTTCGGCACCAGGAAAGGCTGGTTCACCCTTTGGAATCGTGAGCGGAAAGGGTGAGTACCTTGTCCAGAGTGGCGGCGGAATTGGAGGAATAGGCCGCGCGTAAGTAACGGGTGCGTCGGCGGAATAATCACTCTGGTTTTTGAGGACCAGATCGTCACCACTTGCACCGCCATGATAGGTTAATTTCCAACGATAGGTGTGGCCATGATATTGCGCTGTGATTTCACTACCTTCCGGTAAATCGTCAAAGGTACCGCGCGTGCGCACATGCGCCGAAACCAGCGTGATGTCATCACGCGGAGGAACGGCGTCAAGGTGAATCTCCAACCGGCAATGGCTTTTCGCATCTTTGATGATGCGCAAACCATCTGCGCGGGACTGGATGGTGATTGGAGTTACACCGCGCGCGTCCAGGGTGAACGAAAGAGTTGAGTCGCCTGGCTTGCCATCGAGAGCAGCCAAGCCTTCAATGTAAAGGTAATCAAGCACGACAACCGCCGAGGGACGTGATCCTTTGATGGACAGGAGCGATTCCGCGCCCAAACCCGCTCCTACTGTCAAGGTTCGCCCCAAAAAACTCCCACCCTCAATGCGAAGCGTGGCCTTCGTTGCACGGCCAGGAACCGAACTCGCCGCGCCGACAAAGACATCCATGGCACAGTGCATGGCACCGTTTTGGAGGTCAAATTCTCCTTGGCTGCCGGTGTATTCACCCACGCGAAGTGAATCCTGCATCAGGACAAGCCGTCCACCGTTCGCCTCAACGCGCGCGCAGTCACCGGTATCGAGACCAATTTCCAGATCCGCAGCCAAATACGTACCGGACGGGATAATCACCGTTCCGATTCCATGAATCTCAGCGCGTTGGTATGGATTCGGCAAACCATCCGACCATTGCGCGGCATTGGTCCAGTTCCCTGAACCTGACTGCCACTTAGTGTAATCTTTGGTGCCTTGCGCGACAGCCAAAGGGCATTCCAGCAAGCTGAAACTAATAACCCACCACAGCCATACACCATGTCGCATCGAATCTGTCATGAGTCTCCCAACGGGCTGGATTTCGGCCATCGCTGCTAGGCTGGTGACCTTGGGAGGGGAGGGGAAGCCACCCGACGGGCGGCGTGATTGCGGATGTGATCGAAGTTTCCCCTTTCGCAGCACGCGACAAAACCTTCCGTCACGGTCTTTAATTCCTCCCAGCGGGCGCGGATTTGTTTGGCTTCGGGTGCGGAGATCTGGTCATCGGTAGTGGCGGTGGCGATGACGTGCAGCAGGTCGGCAAATTCCTGAACAATCTGGTTGGTGGCGGGAATCAGGTAATGCGGATGGGCAATATTCTTCGGGTTTTGGATGAAGAACCCGCCGGCCCGCTGGCAAATCCATTGAACCAGCCGGTGATCGCCGGTGCTGGCCAGCAGGGCTTCGATGCGGTCGAGCGGGTTGCCGGTGCCGCTGCCAGCGGCGTGCGTCGGCGGCTCGGCCCATTTATAAACCATGGAAAGCGACAGGCCGAGGTCGGCAGCGACCTGTTTG
>DATJYM010000349.1:0-14340 GCA_035499615.1 Candidatus Acidiferrales bacterium
TGCACACGGGCCGCACCCACCAGATCCGCGTCCATTTCCAGTTCCTCGGCCATCCCCTCGTAGGCGACGAAACCTATGGTGCGCGGCAAAACCAGAAGCTCAGGCAATTGACCGGGTACGAGGCGCCGCGGGTGATGCTGCATGCGCGGGAACTTTCCTTTGTTCATCCGCAAAAAGGCAAAGAAATGAGTTTTGCCGTACCGCCGCCGGAGGATTTCCAGGAGGCGTCGAAATCACTGCGGCTTTGAAATCGGTATCCCTGTGGATACGATTGAAATGGCCGTGACGTTCACGCGCGGTTTTCACAAAGTGGTCTCCGATGGCCGAAGTTGGAAATTTTTTCAGAAAAATTGTCAGCCGGCCGCCGAATGTCATCGGCGTTGAGAAACACTACAAAATCCACGTCGTGGGTCAGGCGCGATTCGCCGTAGAAAATGGCGGCCACGCTACCATTGACGACACAGCGGATGCCCGCGCGGTTCACCGGAGGGACGAATAGCAGAAACAGTCCAGGTTCGGGCATGACCGAAAATCCGGCGTGCTTCTTCGGCGAGTCGCAGTTCCACTCAGCCAGATGCGGCCGCCGCGCGCCGGTCATTTCGCACAACGCGGCGAACTGCTCGGGGCTGGTCTGCCCATCCGGCAGCATAAGATAATCATGCGTCAGGGAAACGGTTCACGTAAGCGCCGGGCATTCGCTGGCGTATCCAGGCACAGAAAGGCTGATGAACTTCAGAGCACCTCTGCCGGATGATTTTCGTGAGGCGCTGAAATGTCCGTGGATCGGATAATCCAGGAACTCAGAAAATATATTCGCCTGCAGCGCGTGATTCTTGCATCATCACGGCGATGAAATCCATGACGGGCTACGGTCGCGGCGGACATGCCCAAAACGGGTTCAAAATTTCCGTTGAGTTGAGCGCGGTGAACCGCCGGCAATCCGAGATTTCTCTGAACCTGCCGCGGGAATTGGAGATGTTGGAAGCGCCCCTTCGCGACGCGATCAACGCCAAAATAGCGCGCGGCCGCGTGATCGCACGGGTTTCGGTCCACGCCGGCGGGGGCCAGTTGGCCGCGCGCATGCACATCAATCTGCCGCTCGCCCGGGCGTACACAACGGAACTGAACCGCCTGGCCAAACAACTCAAGCTGTCCGGTCAAGTAACGTTGGATCAGTTGATTCGCGCTCCGGGCGTCTTCCAGACCGACGAGGAACTGGTGGAAGCCGAACAAATCTGGCCGGTCCTGGAACGGGCGTTGAAGCAGGCACTGGCGGCGCTGGTGAAAATGCGTGAACGCGAAGGTGAACATCTTGCGCGGGATCTGGCCAGCCGCATTGCGGTGATGCGCAAGGCCGTCCGGACCATTCAGAAGCAGGCGCCGCTGACGGCAAAAAATTACCGCCAGCAACTGGTGGAACGGATCAAGACCGCCGGGCTGGAATCTCCAGCGCCTGATGACGAGCGGTTATTGAAGGAAATCGTCCTGTTTGCCGACCGCTCGGACATCTCGGAGGAACTGACGCGGTTGCAAAGCCATTTTCAGCAATTCGAAGATTGCCGGAAATCGCAGGAACCGGTCGGGCGCACCCTGGATTTCCTGGCCCAGGAGATGAACCGCGAAGTCAACACCATCGGCTCAAAAGCCAATGACGCCGTCATCTCGCGCGAAGTCGTGACATTGAAGGCCGAACTGGAGAAGTTCCGGGAACAGGCGCAGAATGTGGAATGAGAAGCCGGAAGCCAGAAGCCAGAAGTCAGAAGACGGGAATCCGGCCTCCGGCTTCCGGTTCCCGACCGCTCCTCATCCTGATTTCCGCACCGTCCGGCGGCGGCAAGACGACTTTGAGCCAACAACTGCTCGCGGCGCGCCCGGACATGACGCGCGCGATTACCTGCACCACCCGTCCCCCGCGACCGGGTGAAAAGAACGGCGTGGATTACCACTTTTTCGAGCCGGCGGAATTTCAGAAACATATCCAGACGGGAGATTTCATCGAGCACGCAACCGTATTTGGCCGGAGTTACGGCACGTTGCGTTCCGAAGTGCTGGACAAATTGCGGGCGGGCCTGGATGTCCTGCTGAATGTGGACATACAGGGCGCCGCGGCGATCCGCGAACGCGCCCAGGGGGAACCGGACCTGAAACGCGCGCTGGTGACGGTGTTTTTGACACCGTCCTCGGTCGCCGTGCTGGCGGAACGCTTGAGCAAACGCAACACGGATGCACCGGAGGAGATTCAAAAACGCCTCGCCTTTGCGCGGCAGGAAATCGCCGAATGGAAGCATTTCGATTACCTATTGATCAGCTCGACCGTTTCGGAGGACCTGCGGCACATGTTGGCGATTGTCGAGGCGGAGAAAATGCGCACCGTACGGGCGCGGTTGCCGGAGTTCTGAAGATCCGTCTTAATCCGGGAGTCCGTTGGTATCCGGTTGGCAGAATCAGGGATTAAGATTAAGATGACGATCAAGATGAAGAAAAACATCGTCCTGGGCGTGAGCGGCTCGATTGCCGCGCACAAGGCGGCGGATCTGGCGAGCCTCCTGGCCAAACAGCAGTGCCTGGTGCACGTGGTGATGACCGCCGACGCGCAGCGCTTCATCACCCCGTTGCCGTTCAAGGTGCTCACGCGCCAGCCGGTCGTGACCAACCTGTACGATGAGGAGGCCGGCTGGCAGCCCACGCACATCCGGCTCGCTGACGAGGCAGACCTTTTACTGATAGCGCCGGCGACGGCCAACGTGATTGCCAAGCTGGCGCACGGCATCGCGGACGACGCGTTGACCAGCCTTGCGCTGGCCTTGCAGCCCAAGGCTAAAATTTTAATCGCGCCGGCCATGAACGGAAAAATGTGGCTGCACCCCGCCACGCAGGAAAACGCCGCCACCCTCAAAGCCCGCGGCGCGGAATTCATCGGACCGGACCAGGGTATGCTCTCCTGCGGTTATGAAGGCGTCGGACGTTTGTGGCCGGTGGAAGCCATCGCCAGACGCGTGGCGAAACTGTTGCGCTGAGATTTCCATTTTCGAAAAGTTTTATGAAACCCGGCCAGGAGCAATGGCTGAAGCGGGTGCTGGCGTTGATGGAGATCCCGGCACCCGACCCGCCGCGTTTGCTGCATCGCATCGAGGTCATGGAACGGGACATCATGCTGCCACTCAAGGCTTTTACCATCGGAATGATCCTTTACTCCTTTGTTTCCACTCCCTGGTTCGGTCTGGCCTCGAGCATGTTGGACATCACCGTGGAAACGATTCAATATCTCTTCTGGTTTTATGTAGCGGGCAACGTGGCTTTCGCCCTGTTGATGCTGAATCCCGCGCGGTTGCCGTTGGCGGTGGTGCAATGGACCGTGGTCACGAGCAGCCTGGTGGACGGCCTGTTCCTCACCGGCATGGCGCTTTTGACCGGCGGGTTGGACAGCATTTTATTCTGGCTGTTTGTGGGGCTGGTGGTTCGAAACGCCGTCAGCGTGCCGCCCGGTTTTTCCCAACTCACATTGAACTTTGCCATCAGCCTCTGCTACATCCTGGTGGGGGTGTTGGATGTTTCCGTGGTCAGGAACCTGGATGCAGCCACCATGCGCGCCTTGAATTTGACGCCCCATGAGGTCCTGGGGCAGCCGTTTGCCCTGCGGTTAACGGTTTTGTGGCTCACGGCGATTTCCTGCTACGGCGCCCAGGTATTGCTGGAACGGCAGCGGCTCACGTTCGAGGAAGCCGAAGAATTCGCCGCCCGCGAAGGACAATTGCGCTCGGCGGGCCGGCTTGCCGCCGAGTTCGCCCATCAAATCAAAAACCCCCTCGCCGTGATCAACAATGCCGCCTTCTCGCTCCAACGCGCCCTGCGCGATGGCAAAACCGAGGCGGCACAACAGATCGAAATCATCCAGGAAGAAGTTTCGCGCGCCGACCGGATCGTCACCCAGATCATGGGTTATGCGCAGTTGACCGAAGGGCGCGTGGAAAAATTGGACGTGGTGGAGGAACTTGAAAGTGCCATCACCCAGGTTTTCCCGCCCGCCGTGCCGACCAGCATTCAGGTTCATCGCGAGTTTGGCCGAACGTTTCCTCCGCTGCTGATGCAGCGCCGCCATTTGTCCGAGATCATTCTTAACCTGCTGAAAAATGCGCGCGAAGCGGTCGGCGAAAACGGGAACGTATACCTGACGGCGGTGAGCCGGCGCGGTTATTCGGTGGAAATTGCCGTGCGCGACGATGGCCCGGGCGTTCCCCCCGATAAAATCGAGCGCATTTTCGAGGCTTATTATACCACCAAGGAACACGGTACCGGTCTGGGTCTGGCCATCGTGAAACACAATGTTGAACTTTACGGCGGCACCGTGCGCGCCGAATCCGGGCTTGGAAAGGGGGCCACGTTCACCTTACTCTTTCCGGCGAAGACGTTGGTGAAATTCCAAAAATGAGCGCCCCCCTGCCACCCGTCCTCGTCGTGGACGACGAGAAAAACATGCGCCGGTCGCTGCAAACGATGCTGGGCGACGAGGGTTATGTTGCCCGCCCGGTGGAATCCGCCGAGGAAGGACTGGGGCTGCTCGAGCGCGAGGCATTCTTCATGGTCATCACGGATGCGCGCCTGGGCGGCATGAGCGGTTACGATCTCCTGGCCAGAATCCGCCAGCGCTGGCCGGAACTCCCGGTGCTCATGCTCACGGCTTACGCGACCCCCAAGCTCGCCGTCGAAGCCATCAAAGCCGGCGCGATTGATTATCTGGCCAAACCGTTCGCCCCCGAAGAATTGCTACATGCGGTCTCGCGTTGCGCAGAACGCCATCAACTCCTGCACGAAAACGCCGCTTTGCGCCAGCGGGCCGTCGAACTTTTCAGCCTCGAACAAATTGTCGGCCTGTCGCCGAAAATGCGCGACTTACAGAAGCTGATACAAACCGTCGCTCCCACCGACACGCGGGTGCTCGTTCTCGGTGAAAGCGGTACGGGCAAGGAGCTGGTCGCGGGCGCCTTGCATGGACTGAGCCTGCGTCGCGGAGCGGCTTACATCCGCATCAATTGTGCGGCCATTCCCGAAACGTTGCTCGAGAGCGAATTGTTCGGTCATGAAAAGGGGGCGTTTACCGGTGCGTTAAGACAAAAACCCGGCCGGGTCGAGGAGGCCAACGGCGGCACGATTTTTCTGGACGAAATCGCGGACATGAGCAAGCCGCTCCAGGCCAAGTTGCTGCGCTTCCTGGAAGACGGCAGCTTCGTGCGCGTCGGCGGCACCCACGAATTGCGCGTCAACGTGCGTTTGATTGCCGCCACCAACCGGGATATCGCCCAGGCCATCGCCACGAACCAGTTCCGGGAAGACCTGTTCCACCGGCTAAACGTCGTGCAGTTCCGGCTGCCGCCATTGCGGGAACGGGGGGATGACATTTTGTTGCTGGCGGAGCATTTTTTGAAGGTGTTCCGCGTGGCGATGAACAAGAACGTTCAAGGCTTCACCGCCGCGGCCCGGCAAAAGTTGCTCTCGCATCACTGGCCCGGGAACGTGCGTGAATTGCGGAATGTCGTGGAGCGGGCGCTGATTCTGGAAACCCAGCGTGAAATCCAGCCATCCAGCCTGCCGGATTTTCAGGTGGAAGCGCGTTTGCAAAGGGCCGCGACGATCCAGCCGGCGCCCGGCGAATCGCTGGATGACGCGCTCGCCCGCATTGAAGGAGAGCTGATTACCGGGGCCCTGGAGCAAAGCGAATTTAACCTGACACGGGCCGCGGAACAGCTTAAACTGACCCGTCATTCGCTTCGTTACCGGATGCAACGATTAAACCTGAACTTTGGCGACGGTGTAGCCAATGAGCCACCCGGAGCGGCTGAAACAAAAGGTCCGGGCGGTTGAAGGATATAGCGCGATGAATGTATTGCTTTCAGCCTGGGCGGGAGTGGCGATTGTGATGGGGTCGGCCTTGGTGGTGACACTGGTGGCCCTGGTGTGGATCATTTTCTTCCGCAAAAACGTACACCGCCATCGCCGTCGCCGCCCGCACAACGAGCAACTCCCATTGAATCCCACCCTGGCGCAGGTCGGCGGCCTGCCACCGGCGCGCCCGAACCGGAAGCATGCCGAGCGGCCAACGCCAACGCTGGTCTCCCGATCGTGACGCACAGCCACGAGATCACCCGCAAAAGCGCTTCCAACCTTGCGCTCGCCTTCCTGCTGCTGCCCCGTGCCAAACGTGAGGCCATGTCCGCCCTTTATGCCTTCTGCCGCGAGGTGGATGACGTCACGGACAACGAATCCGCGCCTGCGGAAAAGCGCCGCGAACAATTGGCGGCCTGGCGCGCGGACATTCGCCGCACGTGCGCCGGAGACCCCCCGCAATTCATCGTCAATCGCGAGCTTCAGCCGGTCATCCGCGAATACCGTATCCTCTTTCCCCTGTTCGATGATCTGCTGAAAGGTTGTGAGATGGATTTCGACATCCAACGTTATGAAAATTTCGAACAGCTGGAGCTTTACTGTTATCGTGTCGCCTCCGTGGTCGGCCTGCTCAGCATCGAAATCTTTGGTTACCAGAATCCCGCGTGCCGGGATTACGCCGTTTATCTGGGCAAGGCGCTCCAACTGACCAATATTTTACGCGACGTGAAAACCGACGCCGGGCGCGGGAGAATTTATCTGCCGCTGGCGGAACTGAAAAAATTCGGGGTTACGGAGGAGGAGATTTTGCGACAGGAATATTCCGACGGGTTTGCGCGATTGGCCGATGCCGTCGCCGGACAGGCAAAAGATTTCTACCGCCGCGCACAACAAATCCTGCCGGTGGAAGACCGCCACGCCATGGTGGCGGCCGAGTTGATGGGGGCGGTCTATTGGCGGTTGCTGAAAAAATTGGAATACCAAAAGTTCAACGTCTTTGGCCCGAAACCCGCCCGTCTGAACAAAGTGCAGAAAACCATGCTGGTTCTCCGGGCCTGGTTGCGCCTCGTCCTGGACGTGACGACCCCAGGCTACGGAATAACGTAGTGGATTCTGCGCCGAACCTCAGGTCATGCAGCCGGTTTCTTCAACTCCGAACCCCGAACCCCGAACTCCGAACTCCGGCCGCCGTCTCATCGTAAACGCGGACGATTTCGGACGTACGCATTCAATCAACGAAGCCGTCATCCGGGCGCATCGCGAAGGTATCCTGACCACCGCCAGCCTGATGGTAAATGAACCGGCTTGCGACGAAGCCGTCACGCTGGCACGCGAGAACCCCAGGCTCGGCGTGGGTCTGCATCTGACGCTCGTCGCCGGCAAATCGGCACTTCCGCCTGAAATAATTCCCGGTCTGGTTAACGCTCGTGGCGAGTTCGGCAACCGTCCCGTCGCCGTTGGCATGGCCTATTTTTTCTACCATGCTTTGCGCGAACAACTCCGCGCCGAAATCCACGCGCAATTTGAAAAATTCCACGCGACCGGCCTGCGGCTCGACCATGTCAATGGTCATTTGCATCTGCATCTCCATCCGACCGTGTTCAGTATTTTAATGGAAGAAGCCGCGACACTCGGCATCCGGCACCTGCGGCTGACGCGGGGCAGCCTTTTGATGGACCGTCGCATGACTCGCGGTCACTGGTTTTACCGCATTTCGCACGCGATGATATTTGCGTGGCTTTCCCGCCGGGCGCGCGGAATCCTGCAACGACGCGGCATCCGCCACGCACAGGTCACTTTTGGTCTGATGCAAAACGCGCGCGTGAACGAGGAATTCATTTTGAAACTGCTGCCTGAGTTGCCGCCGGGCGATTCGGAGCTTTACTCGCACCCCTCGCTGGACGAATTTAAACACGAATTTGACGCTCTCGTCAGTCCGCGGGTGAAGGAAATGGTCAGGAAACTGGGCATCGAGCTGATTTGTTACCGCGATTTGTAACACCTCGATTTACGATAAATGATTGACGCGGCAAACGGGATTTGGCGAATGGCTCGTATCTCCTAAGTGCAGTCAGAGCCTCGTCACCTCGGCTGCTGCAAAATCCTGAATAGAACTTCCGCCAGCCGTTCGGCGGCAAACCGGGTTTGTTTCTGCAGTTTCATCAAAGCCCCAATTCTGCCGGGCGATTTGGCAACGGCCAGAAACAATTTGCTGTAATCCAAACTCTTATCCGGCTTGGTCAACACATTGAAATCCAGCGGCAAATCCTCGTTCGCGGTGTCCGAAATCACGCGGACGGTCGCACAAGGAATTCCACGCTCAAGGCAGACGGCGTGAATCGCCGCCGATTCCATCTCCACCACGTCCGCACCGGTTTCGTCGCGAAGCTTTCTCTTTTCAGCGACAGTCGTGGCAATGCGGTCGGCGCAGAAGAATTTTGAGGGTTTTGCCCCGGCGGCGACCAATTTTTCGTTCAACTCGCAGGAGACGACATCGGGAGTCTCAAAATTATTTCCGATTTCAATTAGAGACTCGTCACCTCGTCTCCTACGGGAAGGGATTTCAAAAACCACGTCGCCGAGCTTCAAATCCGGATTCAGACCACCGGCGAAACCACAGGTGAACACGAAATCATGTGGGGCGAGGTGACTGACGAGCCGGGCATGGCCGGCTGCATCGTCTTGTGAACGGCTCGCGGGTACGCTCGCCCCACCAGCCAGAAACTCACGCACGGCTCTCTCGGCGTTTTGGCGGCCAATGCCAGTGAGAAGAATTGACACAGGCTGGCCGCGGTGCGACCCGCCCGCCGCGATTTTCCGAAATGGCGCGGCTTCCTCATTTAATGGAAAGCACACGAGCACGCGACGTTCTGCCATCTGCCTTCCGCCGTCCGCCTTCATTTGATTCCCGCCAGCCTTTCCTTCCAGATTTTGTGAAGCTCGACGGTAGCGCGGACGTCGCGCAGGCAGTATTCGGCGATCTCGCGGTATTTCTTCCCAGCCAGCAGCGTGCCCACGTCCATGCCCGTGACGCCATGGCTTTTGGGGGATTCGATGCCGAAAGCTTTGCAGTAAAAATCCAGGTTGAACCGCCGCGCCGCGCCGTCGCGCCCGCTCACGCTGTAAAATGTCAGTTGTTCCGCGAGGTCGCAGTGCGGTTCGGTGGCGTAACGATAGCCGAGCCAGTTCTTTTTCGAAATGGACACGTTGAGCAAGGCCGAGCGCAGGTAAATAAACGGCACGTCGAAGCCGCGACCGTTGAAGGTGACGACGTTATCGTAATGTTTGGCCACATCCCAGAAAGCCGTGAGCAGTTCCGTCTCATCCGCGCAGGGCATGAACTCGACCGGGCCGCCTTCCTCGCCTTCCTCAAAATCCTCGGCCGTGAACAGCACCTGCCCGCGTTGAGTGTCGGCATTCAGCATCGCGATGCAGACGACCTGCGAGGTGAACGGCCACAGGCTCATGAATTTGGCGATTTCCTGGCGCCTGGCAGTCCTGGCGGTTTCGTCGGCGAGCTTATCGGCCTCGCGGAAAAGATATTCCTGCTGCGCTTCGTCAAAATTCTCGAGCGGTAATGCGGAGGTCTCGATGTCGAAAACAATGGTAGCCATGTTGAAATGCCGGACCCGTTGTAAAAATTAACACGCCGGCTGGCAAACTATTTCCAAACTTGCCACGCCGGCCGGTCCCGTCGATTGCGGTAAATTCAGATCCTTCGCTGCCCACTTTTGCACGCTGCGGAAACACGTGTTACCGGGAACCAGTGAATGGCATCCCGGGGGCCGCGCAGTGATCGTCAATCGCATCGTGGATTATCACGAGAGCACGAGCGCGGCTAAAAGGTTTAAATAACGAGTGCGAGCGGTAGGGATTCGCACCGCCAACCCGTTCCCCGGTCAACAATCACGGCAATTTTACCCGATAGAAACGTTGTTGATTGCCGACTGCCGGGTCGATGAACTGGTACTGGCCGGCAGGACCCTCGGTGGTGGCGCCCAGAACAGTCCAGTTGATTACGGCCAAGGTAATATTGGTGCTGGCCAGAACCTCGAAACCCAGGCCCGGTGCGTTGGTGAACGTGATTTGGAAAGTTCCGTTTATCAGTCTCACACCCTCCACACTCGGCGGGTGAAAGTTCAGGTCATAACCCACGATGTCGAGCGCCGTAAGGTCGGCTGAAGACAAAGAGGCTTCCTGCCCGGAGCCGAGAAAGGCGTCATAGGAATCTGCAGTACTGCCCGACTGCCAGTCTTGGAGGTCGCCACCGTTTCCGGGCGGATTGAACGCCTTTAACGACGTCACGCCGCCGTTCACGGAGAAATATACCCCGCTATCCGTGGTGTTGAGGCTGAGCACGCCGGGGCTGGTGTAACGGAAGAGATCGTAAGGCTGGTATCCGTTACCGCTGATGGTGCCGAGTCCTGAATTGCGGCCCAGCACCTCGGAGATTTCATGTTCAACCACACCGATGAAATCATAATCACCCGCCACCGCGCGGTTGGTGGCATCGAAAGTGTAGCTGACCGTCGAAGCAAAAGTGACCCGACCATCCTGGGCAGGATTATTTGGGTCAACGTAGACGAAGCCACCGATTGCCCCCAACACCTTGGCTTCCGCTTTCGGAATCCACCACTTTCCACTGCCGATCGGATCACTCGCGGGCAAATTGGCCACAGCATTGCTGTCCGCGGCTGTCTTAGCCGCCGCACTCAGGGCATTGACCAAATCCGTATAAGCGGGGTTTCCCGTCAAGGACGTGCTGCTCTCACCGAGATTGACGCCACTGCTGAAAGAGACGGTGATGTTGATGGTGGCGGCATTAGTGTAAAGGTCTTGAAACGTCTGCACGGCCGAGGCCACCGCTGCCTCCACCTGAGCGGCGTTGGTCAGACTGGTCACACTCGAATCATAGGTCATATTGAGGGTCAACGCCCGAACCGGCGCCACGTCCACCAACAAAACCAACACCGCCAGGAACAGCCATTTCGTCAGGGCAAATCTCTTCGTGCGGACGGCAACGGATCGGAAAAGTGGCCAGGCATTTCTGACAACAATATTCCTACTTTCAGTAAGCTTATTCATAAGTTTACGGGTTCTTAATTTCCGGCAGGAACCTACCACTGGCTTTGTCGCCGTCAACGGAAGATTGCGGACCTGGTCCGGCAGCGATTCCCGCACGACGAATTTTGAGCATTTCCCCGTCATTCTAACTCAAAGCCTTTGAGGGGTTTTGCCATGAGCCGGCTGACAAAAATGTTGCTCGCGCTGACGATAATAAATTTTGTGCCGGGCGTGTTGTTTGTCAGCGGCATGGTGAGCGTTGGCAGGTTTCCCGGGCTTTATGCGATGTTCCCGGTTGGCGCGACACTCTACGGCCTGTTCCTGATCTCCCTGATGCTGGAAAAGGAAGTGGCGGCATTTGATGCGGAGAAACGGGGGCACGAGGATCCGGCCGCGCCGGCCGATCATGGCGAACCTGCCGCGCCGCTTCACGCGCATGAGCGTCATGAGCCCGTCAAGGCCTGAGCGGCAACCGCTCGTAGCGTCAAATCCGTGCACGTATTTGGCGGTCTTCGATTTGCATGCCCATTTCCGGTGCAGACATTGGGTCGCAGCCAGGCGAAATTACATTGAAAATGAGCCGTTCATCATCCTGCAGTCACCGCCTGTGGCGAAACCCTTTCCACGAAGTACGATGACGGTCACTTCGAGGGTTGGTTAGGGCAAGGCTTCCGACACCCGCTGAATTTTCAGCGCCTTGCCGGAAGTTTCGTCAATTTCAATCACCGCGCCATGAAGCTGCACGCGGTTTTTGGCCACTTCGAATCGCTGGGGCATGGCCGTAAGAAATCTTTTGATGACCGGCTCGATTTCGCGGCCCAGCACACTTTCCTGCGGCCCGGTGAAGCCCGCGTCACTCAGATACGCCGTGCCGCCGGGGAAAATCTGTTCGTCCGCCGTTTGCACGTGCGTGTGTGTGCCCACCACGGCGCTCACCTGTCCATCGAGATAGCGGCCCAGGGCGATCTTCTCCGAGGTCGCTTCGGCGTGAAAATCCACAAAAATGATCCGGGTCTGCTCCCGTAACCGTGTCACCTCGCCGACGGCAAGGGGAAAGGGATTATTCAACTGCGGCTGCATAAAAGTGCGACCCTGCACGTTCAAGACCGCGATGGAAATCGGACCTGGCAGGCCGGACCTGGAGCTTTGGACCTGGAACACGCCGCTGCCTTGACCCGGAACCTCCGGTGGATAATTGAGCGGCCGGAGAAAGCGCTTTTCGTGGGCGAGCAACTGCGTGACTTCCTTCTGGTCCCAAAGATGGTCGCCGCTGGTGATGACATCCACGCCGGCGGAAAAAATTTCCTCGGCGGTCCCGGGGGTAATCCCGGAGCCGCCGGCGGAATTTTCGCCGTTGGCGATGACGAAATCGAGCGCGTGCTGTTCACGGAGTCCGGGGAGGAGTTCCCGGACGGCGCGCCGGCCGGGCTGGCCCACGACGTCGCCGATGAAGAGCAGTTTCACAAACCGAATTTAATCGTGAACCGGACGGAACACACGAAAGAAAAACCGCGGTGGAAAACGAATCAAACCAAAGCGCTTAAATACCCTGTGGGCCGCCGGAAGGGGGACGTCTTAGTGCGACGGGCCTTCAAGCTGGCGAAGCCGCTGCATGACATTCGTCGCCTCGTCGGTGTGGGAATTGGCGTTGGCCAGATAGAGCTTGTAATATTTTATGGCGTTGTTGGTTTCGTGTTTGCGCCAGGCAATTTCGCCGAGACCGTAATCGATCCGGTATGAATTGGTGTACGTCCGGCTTAGCTTCTCGTAATCGGCACGCGCGTCGTCGAGTTTCCCGGCGCCGAGACAGGCAATGGCGCGATTAAAGAGCGCGGTGCTGTTGTCGGCCTGACTGGAGAGGATCCGGTTCAGTACCGGAATCGCCCGGTTATAATCCTTGAGCTGCAGATAAACATAGCTCTTGCTGAACAGCCAGTCCGGATCGTCCGGTGCATCCCGCAGTCGGGCGTCGATGACCGCCAGGGCATCGGTATAAAGGCCCTTGGCGACAAAAAACTGTGTGGCCGTCAGGAGCAGGGCGGTATTGGTCGGATTACGCGCAATCTCGGCCTGAAGGAGTTTCGTGCCCCGGTCGAGATCCTCTTTCTGGAAATAAGCGGCCGCCTCGATGAGGCTGAGCTGCATCCGGTTGGGTGCGTCGAGGGGGAATTTTCCGGGCTGGTCGCGTATATATTGGACGGCTTTCAGGGTGCGATCGGGCAGATGGTTGAAACCATAAAGTTGCGCGAGCCAGAGGTGCGCCGGCAGATTGTCCGGCTCGAGCTGGCAGACACGTGTGAACAACGCCAAAGCCTGGTGGTAAAACCCGTTCCGTATCCAGACGAGGCCGTTCGCAAAACAAAAACTGGGTTCGTCAAATGCTCCGCCGACTTCCAGGATCTGGCTCCAGGAATTATATCGGCCAAACTGGTCGAGCGTCGTTTTGGCCAGGTCCAGCGGCACCGTTTCACCCGCCTGAAGACTATGGTTGAACTGAAGATTAATCCGCGCCACGGCGTTGTCCGGATTAAGTTTTTGTGCCATCTCAAAATGTCCGGCGGCGAGGGCAAGGTTCCCCGCGCATTGCAGTTGCACACCCCAATACGTCAAACCTCGCGAATACAAGCTTCCCGCCACGAGGGCGTTCAGGTCCGGTTCGGCTGGCACATGCAACTCGGCAAGCATTTTATCGCCCCAGGGTCGGGACTCATTTGGCGGAGGAACGGCCAGGGCGCGTTCAATGGGTTTGAACGCTTGCAGTTCGGCGCCCGCCCAGAAGGCCTCGTTCTCGTCTATTTCATCGTTATCCGGCAAGGGCGGCAACCCGGTGTCGCCGGGCAGGGTCTTGAGCCGGTAGACCAAACCATGAGGCTCCAGGTAAAAATATTCAAAATAATAGCCAAAACTCGGGTGCAAATAGTAAAGCTGATGGGCTTTGGCCAGTGTCGTTAAAAGAACGGCCTGTTGCTGCTGGCTCACAAAGTTGGTGTCCGCGACTTTGTAGGTGCCCGGCCAGATTTTGGGATATTTCTCATGCAAAAAATGGTGATAGGCCGGCCAAACGAGGGATTGAGTGTCCAGATAAACAAAATCCTTCGCCCGGCCATCCCGAACGAGCGCGGCCTCGGTCAGATACAGACACCGCCAGTCATCGCTCAAGAGAATACCCCCCGACGGTGGCAAATGTTCCGCCATCAGCGAAGCGTAACGTCGAAATATGTCGTTGTTGACGGCACGGACCAGCGGCGCGTTTTTATAAATCAGCCCGACCAGAGCTGAAAGGAACAGCAGCCATACCACCACGACCGTCAGAAAGTTCAAAAAATTAAACGGGGGCGCTCCCCGGACCTGGAAGCGGGTGCCGAGCTCTCTCCGAAAAACGAGCAGAAAATATCC
>DATJYM010000350.1:0-8639 GCA_035499615.1 Candidatus Acidiferrales bacterium
TCCCGGGACCTTTCAAGGACGCGATGGAAAGGGACTCACACTACCTGTTGAGTCTGGACCCGGATCGGTTGTTGAGCGGGTTTCGTTCGGAGGCCGGCTTGAAACCCAGGGCTGAAAAGTATGGTGGATGGGAATCCACCAAGCTGGCCGGCCACACTTTGGGCCATTATCTTTCCGCCTGCTCCCGGATGTATCAGGACACCGGCAACCGGCAATTCCTCGACCGAGTGAATTACATTGTCACCGAGTTGGCCGAGTGTCAGAAGGCCAACGGAAATGGTTATGTCGCAGCGATGCCGGATGGCAAGCAGGTCTTCGGCGACGTGGCGCAGGGAAAAATTAAAGCCGAAGGATTCAATCTCAACGGCGGCTGGTCGCCATGGTACACCATCCACAAGGAACTGGCCGGGTTGATTGACGCTTACCGCTTCTGCACCAACGCCCAGGCGTTGGACGCGGCCACGAATCTGGCCGATTGGGTTTACGACACCACCAGGAACCTTTCCGGGGAACAATGGCAGACGATGTTAATCTGCGAATACGGCGGCATGAACGAGGCGCTGGCCAATCTCTATGGTTTGACCGGAGACCGGCGGTATCTCGACCTGGCCGAAAAGTTCTATGACAGCGCGGTACTGGCGCCGCTGGCGGCTGGCCAGGACGATTTGAGCGGCAAACATGACAACACCCAGGTCCCCAAAATCGTCGGCGCGGCCCGGATCTATGAATTAACGGGCCACCCTCGCTACGCAGACCTCGCCCGGTTTTACTGGCAACGCGTCGCTCTGAACCGCTCCTATGTCATCGGCGGGAGCGGTGACAATGAGGGCTTTTTCCCCACCAACCAATGGGCCACGCATCTCAACGCCGCCACCTGTGAAACCTGCTGTACCTACAATATACTCAAGCTCACCCTGCATTTGTTCGAATGGTCGCCTTCCGCGGTTGACATGGATTTCTACGAGCGCGCCCTCTACAACGACATCCTTGCGTCGCAGGATCCGGACACGGGCATGTTCGTTTACCTGATGTCGTTGCAACCTGGCGGTTTCAAGACCTACTCGACACCGGAAAACTCCTTTTGGTGCTGCGTGGGTACCGGCATGGAGAATCACTCTCGCTACGGCCAGGCCATCTATTTGCACGGGGACGGCTCGCTTTACGTGAATCTGTTCATCGCCTCGGAATTGTCCTGGCCGGACGAAGGGCTCGTGTTGCGACAGGATACAAAATTTCCCGATCAAGACACGACGCGCCTGACCCTCCGATGCCAGCAGCCGGTGAAACTGGCGCTGAAAATCCGCTGGCCGGACTGGGCGAAGACTTCTCCGGCCATCCAAATCAACGGAAAGAAGGAAACCATCAATGGCCAACCTGATTCTTACATCACCCTGGATCGGGAGTGGCATGATGGTGACGTGGTAAAAATCCGGCTGCCCATGAGCCTCCACACCGTGCCATTGCCGGGAACGACCAACATGCTCGCGTTGCTTTACGGCCCGATAGTGCTGGCGGGCGAGCTGGGCACAAAAGGTATGCCCGCCGATCCCTATGCACAGGACCAGACCAAGTTTGTGAAATGGCCGCCGGTCCCGGTTCCCACGTTGGTCGCCAACATGAATTCGTTGTTGAATCATATACAGGCCACAGGCCGGCCGTTGACCTTCCGCACGAAGAATCTGGGGCACCCCGAAGACGTAACCCTGGTTCCCTTCTATCGCGTGCCACATCAGCGTTACACCGTATATTGGCGGGTGCTTTCTCCCACCGAGTGGCAGCAGCAAAAAACCAGCGCCCGGACCTCGCGGGAACGGGCGCCGGCCCTGCTGAAAGGCCGGGAAGAAAACCCGACCGCGCAATTGCATTCAAATACCAGCGAATTCTAAATTGCCGACCGGAACTACGTCCGTATAGATCCAGGAGCAACTTTGGCAGCCTGGAAGTTGAACGCTCGCCTTCCGCGCTGATGCCAATTGCATTACAAGCGAATCCAGTGGTTGCGTTTGCGGAGACCGTGGAAAATGCTCGACACACTGCTGCTTTTATGCTAAAAAGGCCTGTCCTTTGAACTCAAAGAGTCGTATGAGAGCGAAGTTCAAGTCTTCTCTTCGGGCGGTGTGCAATTCACTTGGCGGAATCCTTTGGCTCTGGGCGGCCTTGCAGATTTCATCCAACGCACAGGCGCAGAATCTGTTTGCGGCTCTTCAACTGGGGATTACCGAAATCACACCCGCTGGTATGCAAAGCACTTTTGCGACGGGCTTGGATTATCCCGTGGCACTGGCCTTCAATAGCGCCGGTGACCTGTTCGTGGCGGATCTTAGCGGCAACATCTATGAATTTACGCCGGCCGGAGTGCAGAGCACCTTTGCCACCGGGTTTTATTATCCTTCCGGACTGGCCTTCAACAGTGCGGGCGATCTGTTCGTGTCGGATTACGGTTCCGGCACCCCTGGCAATGGCACCATCACTCAGATTACGCCGGGCGGAGTAAAAACCAACTTCGCC
This sequence comes from Candidatus Acidiferrales bacterium, assembly GCA_035499615.1. Lineage (GTDB taxonomy): Bacteria > Verrucomicrobiota > Verrucomicrobiia > Limisphaerales > UBA11358 > UBA11358. The sequence goes on from DATJYM010000350.1 coordinate 2,509, forward strand.
TCCGGGTTACAGAGCCCCTTCGGACTGGCGTTTGACAGCGTGGGAAACCTGTTTGAGGCGGATTACTCCAGCGGCAACATCTATGAATTTACACCGAACGGAACCAGAACCACCTTTGCCTCCGGTTTGAGTTATCCTCGTGGACTGGCGTTTAACAGCGCCGGCAATCTGTTTGTGACGGATTCGGGCAGCGGCAACCTCTATGAATTTACGCCCGGCGGGGCGAAAAGTACTTTTGCCTCGGGTTTTTATTATCTGAATGCACTCGCTTTCAACAGCGCGGGCCATTTGTTTGCACCGGCTTCCAGCAGCACCACCAGCACCGGCAACATTTATGAATTTACGCCGGGCGGAGCGCAAAACATCTTTGTCGCCCAGGTGTATTCCCAGGCATTGGCCTTCCAGCCCGCGCCTGAATTGCTGGCCGTCGGCACCAACGGCGCAGTGCAGCTCACCGTTTCCATGCCATCTCCGTATCATTCAACCATCGTCCAGGCGTCAACCGACTTCACCGGCTGGATCAGCCTTTACACCAACATCCCGCCCTTTACCTTCACCGATTCCACGGCCACCAATTTTCCCCATCGCTTCTATCGCGGGCTGCTTGGCCCCTAAGCTACTGCAATCCGGCCAGCATTCCTTTAGGACAAAATAAATAAAACCGTAGCCGCGGTTGAAACCCGCGGATGGAAATTCCGCGAGGTTTTGGATTGCGGTGGCCATGGCACCGCTTTTGCCACGGCCGCCGAAATTCTACCGCGAACAGAGATACATCCCCAACCCGAAGCGGGGTCGCGCTCCACTTGCCCCCGGACTCCAAGACGCTGGCACGCCATCCGGCCAACCCGACCCGGCTCGGCCGGCCATGAATTTCTTAAACCGCTCCACCCGCTGCGGCCAGAGACACGTGTGAGGAAACGCGACTTTGCAGCGCACCTCATTTGCCAACATTCTTCCTGCAATCCCGTCAATCCAGTATAGTGCCATCCACTATTTTAAGCACGTAAGGCTTTTCATATTCCATGGCGCCGCGTTTTTTCATGCTTTCATAGAACGCTTGTGTCATGGGAGAAATAAAGAGTTCATATCGCAATTCCGTTGCCGCTTTGTATATGACCTTGATCAGTTTCCTTCCGATCCCTTGATGCCGCATGAAATCAGGCAGATTGATGTTGGAGATATACATTCTCCTGGCCTCTTCGGTGATAAAAATGCCTACCAGAACATAGAGGCCCGAGGTCGTATCATCCGTTGCACCGACTACCTTTATTTTACCCCCATCATCTTCAATGTAATAATGGTGCAGGTTCTTGAGATGAGGTTCGAGGTAGAAGGTGATTCGTGCAACCAGCACCTCTTTTATTTCATTTAAGTTCATCGGTCGCCCGCCGGTTACAGCGCTTTCCTCCCGCCAGCCTTGACCTTCGCCCAGCTTTTCTTCAGGGCGGCAGCAATCTTCTCACACGCAATCTTGCTCATTTGCCTTTTCTTGCTGTGTCAATTAACCACGTTTAAATTGGTGTATCAAGCATGAACAGGTGGTAATAAGTCGTGAACCAGGATTTGCGACAATGGCTGCCAATTTGTCCCGTGGTTTGGTCGCTTTACCATCCCTGCGGAATCCGCTGCGGTAGGTTTACCTGATGTTTTATTATATGATCTCGTTCATTTGCCACAGCACACCCCCATTACCCTTCGCGATCTACCAAGTCTTATGATTGGGGCAACTTTCTGTGTCGCCCCGGGTCAGGCAAGGTACCGGTTCCGAATGACCTTCTTTTCGGAAATTGAGGGCTGAGGTTGATGACCAAGTTCCGGGAGAATCGACCGCCGCCAACTGCCTGGCCTCAAGGCGTCCCAAGCGAGCGGACTCCGCAACTGCCGCGCTCGTCACGTTCTTTACTTAATCCCGGCAATGTTTAAAACCACGGCCGGTGTTCAGCTTTGTTTGAGTTCGAAGACCTGAATCCGGATACGATGGCGAATGCTGAATTGAGCAGGAGCAATTCGTTCCAACAACGCCTCATGTTCGCGGTCAAATGCCTCTGTTTGTTCCGGGGACAACGCCGCGCCGATCCACTTGCTCGCACGGATACGTCCACGCCAGGATACGCGGGTAAAAGGCAGATCCACTTTAGAATGGTGGTAGGTTTTCAAACGGAGCCGGGCGAGCGACCAGGCCGGAATGATCTCCGTATCCGCGCCCCGGCCTGCTTGTCCGGCTGCGGGATTGTGCCGGGCGATCAATTGATCCGTCTGGCGGGCAATGGGGTCCTCGGCCGCAATCCAGATCAAGGAACTTACCAGAAGCAATCCTTCCGATCGGAGAAGGCGCGGCACTTCCGCTTGCATGCGCTTCATGTCAAAATAGCTCCAGCACATGCTGGCGGTGATAACGTCAAAAGTATGGTCAGACAAACCTGTTGCCTCGGCCGGTGCCACTTTGAAAGTGATTTTGACTCCCTGCTGGCGGGCGGCCCGCTGTCCGGCTTCGATTTGCCATTCCGAGAGATCCACCGCCGTAACCTGCGCACCCTGCTTCGCGAAGGGAATGGCCAGCGCCCCCGTGCCCGAACCAAGATCAAGAATGTCCTGCCTGGCCAGGCCGATTCCCAGAAATTGCAGGAGAACAAAAAAATCTTCGGGATATCCCGGCCGGTGTTGGAGATAATCCTGTGAGGTGGCATCCCAATGCAGCGGTTTCACCTCTTCGGTTCGTGCCTGTGCCATGTCATATACTTGCCGAAGCGGCCGGAATGTAAAGCGCCGCGGTGGCCCCACGCCGAGGGAATTGAAAAAATGCCGGTTTGTTCGGGCTGCGCACGTGCGCTTTCCGCGCCTGGTTCCACGGGAGATCGGACACTCAGCCGTCGACGGTTTCGGGCAACAGGGAATGAATCACTTGAGCGGTTCTGGTTCTGGGCTTTCGATGGAAGCGTGGCGGTAATTAATTCCAAGTTCGTCCAGCCGCTGCGCGTGAACCTGGAGCCGGCGCAGGAAATCATCCCAGTTGCGCGAAGACTCCGGTGACCAGGTGATTTCGGCAATGGCGCATTCGCGCGGAAAGATCATGTATTCGGCGTGTTTCAAATTGGGAATCCACTCGGTCCATAAATTTCCCTGCGTGCCGAGAATGTGAGCTTGCAGTTGCGGCGGCAAATTTGTCGGCATCGGATCAAAGGAATAAACCTTGCGCAACGTCAGCGGCCCCCCCCAGGTGGCTGCCGGCGGCTCGGCGACGTGATTGCTCGACTGGTAAAAGTCGAGATAGCAATAAGCGGTCGGTGACATCACCACATCATGGCCGGCGCCGGCGGCTTCCGCCGCACCGCCAATCCAATCCATGACCACGGCGTTGCTCGCAAGTCCGCCTTGCAGAATTTCGCTCCAGCCAATCATCGTGCGCCCGTGGGCGGTCACGAACTTCTCCATGCGCCGCATGAACCAGCCCTGCAACTGGTCCTCATTCGTAAATCCTTCCCGCTTCATAAGCGCCTGGCACGACGGACTGTTTTTCCAGGTTTCCTTAGGCACCTCGTCGCCTCCCAGGTGAACGTAGGTGCCGGGAAAGAGCCGAAAAACCTCGGTCAACACGCCGTCCAGAAATTTGAAGGTGTCGTCGTTGGCCGGGTTATAGATACCATTGAAAATCCCGCCGGTGAGCGGCATGGTGAACGGCCCGCCGGTGCAACTGAATTGGGGATACGCCTCCAACGCCGCCGTCGAGTGGCCGGGCATTTCAATTTCGGGAACGACCGTAATATGCCGTGCCGCCGCGTATTTCAGCACTTCGTGAATATCAGCCGGCGTGTAAAAGCCGCCATAACGTCCGTCCGGGCCATAGGCCGTTGTCGATTTGGGATTAAAACCAAAACCGACACTCGGTCGCCACGCGCCGATCTGCGTGAGTTTCGGATATTCTTTAATTTCAATCCGCCAGCCCTGGTCGTCGGTCAAATGCCAGTGCAATACGTTCAATTTGTGCAACGCCATGGCGTCGAGGATGGTTTCCACTTCGGATTTGTTGAAAAAGTGGCGGCTCACGTCCAGCATCAGTCCGCGCCACTTGAAACGCGGCCAGTCTTCAATCCGAACACACGGCATCTGCCAGTCCACGCCCCGGACCACGTTGGAAGAAAAAATTTCCGGCGGCAATAATTGGAACAGGGTTTGCAAACCGTAAAACAGACCCGCCTGGGTCGGCGCCCGAAGGACGACCGTATCCGGCGTGACGGCAAGGTCGTAACCTTCTTCGCCCAAGTTCGTGTTGGCATCTTTGGTCGTCAGCAGAATGCCGCCTTTGACGGCCTTGCCGTGAGAAACTTCGGTGTGGGTTTTGAAAGAATAACCGGTGGACTGACGAAGCCGCTCTGTCAACGAGTCTGCGGTCTGGCGCGAAGCGGAATCCACATAAACACCGGTCTCCGGGGTGAGTTTAAAGGTGCCAGCCTCCAAGGTCACCGATTGCGGCCATGGAAGGATGGCCAGACGGTCGGTTTCGGCAGCGGAAGCCATGGCGACCGTCAGGCAAAGCAAAGACCCGCTTACGAACGATTTCATTTTCATTTTCAGCTCCCCGATATCGTGGCCGGTGGTTCCATTTTTTTTCCACCTTCAAAATGTTCCTCGATTTCCTCCAAAGTTTTTCCCTTGGTTTCCGGCAGGAAGAAGGTGGCGGTGATGAAATAAACGACCGTGCAGCCGGCAAACGCAAAGAACAGGGTGGCGTAGCCGTACTTGCCGACCGTCGGGAGGAAAATCGCGGCAATGGTTGTCGAAACGGCCTGGTTGATCGTCAGCGCAATGCTCATGCCGTTGGCGCGGATGCGCGTGGGCATCAGCTCGGACAGCGCCAGCCAGACACAGACTCCGGGACCGACGGCGAAGAACGCGATGAAACTGAACAGGCAAATCGCCGTGAGCCAGCCGTTTTCCCTGCCGGGGACCGGTGTGATCAACGCGGCATCAATTTTCAACGGCGCAACCCGCGCGGCATCCAGATTGGCGAAAGGATTGTTGAATAAGGCAAGGACTTTATTGGCCGGCACGCAACCGGCGGGTGAAATTTCAATCGGCTTGGCCGTCGGGTCGTCGGAACGCACCGGCGGAACGGTCGCTTGGAATCCGCCATAGGAATAAATGACAACCAACGATAATGGTGTTGAAGTGTTTGCCGAGGTTCCAGTCAGAAGTTTCGCCGCGGTGCTTTGGTTGAAGGCCAGCGTAAGCGTCTGATTCGTCGAGACCAGCGTCTGAATGGCGTCTTTGCAATCCACGCGTAATTTTTCCGTTTTGTGGAACAGCAAACCGACGCAGACCAGCGAGATGATCACGCCGGCGCTGCCGAGTGAAAGCAGGAATTTCCGGCCCTTGCGGTCCACGAGGACGATGGCGCCAATCGTGGCCAGAAAATTCACCATGGTAAAGAGGAGATAGCCCAGATGGGCTTGATTGTCGCCTAGACCGGCCTGAATTAAAATCGTCGCGTTGTAAGCGATGACGGAATTGACGCCGGTGGCCTGATTGCAGGCGAGAATGATGCAGGCCAGCAAAAAGGGAATGACATATTTGCGTCGCAATAGCGATTCCTTAACCAAGGCGCCTGCGGATCTGGCCTTTTCGGCGGCCATAGTTTCGGCCATTTCTCTCAATTCGATTTCGGCCTGTTCATCCGTGCGCGAACGAAGCAACGCGCCGCGCGCGGCGTCCTTTTGGCCACGACGAAACAACCAGCGTGGTGATTCGGCCACCATGAAACTGCCGATGACAAATAAAATGCCCGGCGGCAACGAGATCCAGAAAATGCCGCGCCAGGCGGTATCCTTGAACGCAAATAATTGGCCGGCGTCGCCTAGTTTTGCCACTTCATCCACACGCGCACTGAAATACAAACCGATGACGGCGGCGGCGACGATACCGAGAGTCAGCAGCCATTGGAAAATGGCGGTGCCTTTGCCGCGATTGGCTGCACCGAGACACTCGGCGAGATACAGCGGCACGACCACGCCAATCAGGCCGGCGCTGATGCCCTGCAACAACCGGCCAAACACCAGCGGCCAGTAACCGTGAGCCAGCGCAATGATCGGAATGCTGGTGACGAACAGGATGCCGCTCAACGACATTATTTTTTT
>DATJYM010000351.1:0-5954 GCA_035499615.1 Candidatus Acidiferrales bacterium
CCGCTCGATCCGGTCGTCGTGAGCAATTCACCGGCGCACGACGCCACGAATGTGCCGGTCAACGCCCCGATCGTTCTCCAATTCAGCAAGCCGATGGACACCAACCGCGTCCAGTCGGCGTTCAGCACGACGCCCGCGATGGGCGGCACGTTCGCGTGGTCGCCGGCGCACGATACCATGACATTCACGTCCGGCGGCCCGGGGTTTCCCGCGTTGAGCACCCTCATCGTACGCATTACCAACTCGGCAGTGGATGCAGTCTCCGGCAATGCCATGTTCGCGCCGTATCAATTGCAGTTTCACACCGGTTCCGGTGTCGCCGATGTGACGCCGCCGACCCTTTTGATGCTCACGCCGACCAACGGCACTCGAATTTCCGGCAATTTCCTGATTTCAGGAACGGCGGCCGACAATGTGGCGGTGCAGAAGGTTGAAACCGAATTGGACAATGACATTTGGGTGACGGCCAATGGAACGACATCGTGGAGTCTGAATTTGAACAGTTCCAATTTTCTCAATGGCCCGCATCTGATTTCCGCCCGGGCGACGGACACCAGCGGTAATATTTCGATGACGAACACAGCCAGTGTCTGGTTTTTCAACGTGCCCGGCAATTACGTCCAGCGCATCAGCGGCGGCAATCCCGCAAGTGTCACCGATTGCAGCGGCAACGTCTGGTTGCTGGATACCGCTTACAGCTTCGGCGCCTTCGGCTATTCTGGCGGCACGAACGGTTACCTCAATAACGTCATCAGCGGCGTCTGTTCCTCGGCACAATCGCTTTACCAGCGCGAGCATTACAGCACGTCCAGCGGGGGGTTCTACTACGAGTTTGATGGTCCCGAGGGCGTCTATGAAACCACGTTGCTCGAGGCGGAAACGTATTGGAACGGTCCCGGCAAACGCGAGTTCAACGTCTTCATCCAGGGCCAGCAGGTGTTGACGAATTTCGACATTTACGCCGCGGCCGGTGGAATGAATATCCCGATTTCTCTCGTCTTCACCAACACCGTCACCAATTCACAATTGCAGATATTATTCACGCCCGGCGCCGCGGACAACGCGCGCGTCTCCGGTGTGCAGGTCCGCAAAATCGCCGACGCATTCAGCGACACGGACGGCATTCCCGACTGGTGGCGGCTCGCTTATTTCGGCCATCCGCTCGGCCTGGCCGGCGACCTGTCGCGCGGCTCGGATGACGCGGATGGCAACGGGATTTCGAATCTGACAAAATATCTTAATGGCGCGGATCCGCTGAACCCGGCGTCCGGTCCGACACTGCCGCCGTTCAACCTCGGGCCGGTGACGGTGCAAGGCAGCAATGTCCAGGTTGGCCTTTCGCCGTCCAGCACCTGGACTTACCAGCTCCAGCGCAGTGATAGCCTGGCCCCGGCCGTATGGGTCAACGTCAGCCAGGCGGTGTCCGGCACCGGCGGGACCATTTTGCTGAGCGATACCGGGGGTGCGACCAATGTGACGCGGTTTTACCGCGTGCATGCCTATTGACACCGGAGTTGGATTTGGAAAAAACTACCTGTATAATCCTGCACAGGGCAACCGGTCTTTTCCCAACAGAGTGAAATGGCATTTTGCTCCTTGGGTGTGGTGGCGTCCTCCCCCTGCAGCGCAGGAGGGTCAGGAATGATTGACGGATCTGCATGTTTGTGCGGTTGCCGCCAGGATGGGGAAGTTGATAATAAAGATATGATTCGCAATCAGCTCAATATGATAAAATTTCATTCGGTTCTCCGCTGCCTCGGACTCTGCCTGGGCCTGTTGCCGGGTTTGGTGGCGCCCGTTGCCCGCGCGGGGGGTGAGAGTCTCTCGGGCCAGTCGGCGCCCAGCAGCCCGACGTGGCTGCGTGATGGCGTTATCTGCGAAATTTTCCCGCGTGACTTTTCCCCGGCGGGCGATCTGAACGGCGTTACCGCCCGGCTGGATCAATTGCACGCGCTGGGTGTAACCATTCTTTGGATCATGCCGATTCATCCGATAGGCGAAAAATTCCGCAAAGGGGAATATGGCAGCCCTTACTCCATCAAGGATTATTACGCCATTGATCCGAGCTATGGAACGCTGGACGATTTCAAACGGCTCGTGGCCGAGTCACACCAGCGCGGGATGAAGGTCATTATGGACCTGGTGGCCGACCACACGTCCTGGGACAGTGTCATGATGAAACACCCCGAATTTTACAAGCGGGATGCCAATGGAAAAATCCTCCCGCCGGTTCCTGAATGGTCCGACGTGGCCGGTCTGAATTTCGCCAACCCACAGCTGCGCGACTACATGATCAAGATGATGGTATACTGGGTGCAAACCTGCGATATTGACGGTTACCGGTGTGATGTCGCTCCCATGGTGCCGGAGGATTTTTGGATGGAGGCCCGAACCGCAATCGGAAAAATCAAACCGGATTTCATGTGGCTGGCCGAGGCCAGCCAGCCGCAATTGATGACACAGGCATTTAATATTGATTATGACTGGCCGCTGATGGCCAGCCTCAACAAGGTTATCATGGACAGCGCGCCGGCTTCCGATCTGGAACGCACCTGGGTGGAAAGCCGGCAGGAATTTCCCAAAGACACACTTCATATGCGCGTTTCGGACGACCACGACGAATCGCGGGCGGTGGCGCGTTTCGGCATCAATGGCGCGCTCGCGGCCTCGGCGCTGATGTTTACCCTGGATGGCGTTCCTTTGCTGTACAACGGCATGGAAGTCGGGGATGCGACCGAATCCGGCGACCCGGCTTTATTCAACAAACTGACGATTTTCTGGCACCCGAAGGGCCGCCCGCCGCTGCGGGAAATTTACCAGGGCTTGATCAGCCTGCGCGAGCACTACAGCAGTAGCTTTTGCAACAACCGCGTGATGTGGCTGCACAATTCCGATGAAAACGATGTCGTCACCTTCATGCGCACGGACGGCACGAATGAGTTTATCGTCGCGATCAATTTTTCAAACCGGCCGGTTACGGGGAAGGTGGCTTTGAAGAATGGCACCGGGTTCAAGCAGGTCCCGATTTCCGGACTGGTGGATCCGCCTGCCGGCGAACTGCCCCAATACCGTCTGAACGGATTCGAGTGGCAGATTTTCCACCGCATGGTGTCAAAATAACATTTGAACCGGAACCGTATCGCAGGACGCGCGTCGCGCCTGTTTCTCACCTGACGAAATCAGATCGGACCGGATCGGCCGGTCGTGGTAACACCGTGGGCGGGGTGGTTCAAACCGATCCATGCGGTGTTCCGCAGTCCGATCCTGCGGTAACCAACCGCCTGTAAATCACACGTTCATGCGGTGGCATCGGGGACAGAACTGCTTTATGCTTCCAGGATGTCCCAACGAAGTATGCGCCGGGTGGAGTATCACCGTTCCGCAGGTTCAGTCGCGCCGATTATCCTCTGGATTTTGGTCGCCGCCGCGTTGACCGTGGCAGCGACGGGACGCGCACAGTCCAGCCGTCCGGGTTGGGGTTCCACGCCTTATAATGACACGTCCGGCACCGGGGTCACCTTCCGTGTCTGGGCGCCCAATGCCACCAGCGTTACTGTCCCCGGTTCGTTTAACGGTTGGAACACCAGTGCCACGCCGCTGGCTCAGGAAATCAGCAACAACGTCTGGTCCGGCGTGTGGTCGGCGGATGTGGCGACAGCAACCAATCTCTCACAATACAAATACTTTATCTATACCAACAGCAACAGCGGTACGTATAAGCACGATCCCCGATCGCGCTGGGTGGTGAATGCCGGCACAGGAGGCGGGAATAACGACATTATTTATGACCCCGCCGCTTTTAATTGGAACGGCGACAATTTTACCGCCCCGGCGCTGAACGATTTGTTTGTTTACGAGCTGCACGTGGGTACGTTTCCGTCCAGTTCGTCGCCCAGCCGGTTGGTGGCCGCGACCAACAAGCTGGATTACCTGAAGAACCTCGGCGTCAATGCCGTTGAGCTGATGCCGATCATGGAGTTCGGCAACGGCGGCAACAGTTGGGGCTATGACCCGGCCCAATTGTTCGCGGTGGACAACGCCCAGTACGGCGGACCGGATACCCTCAAAATTTTTGTCCAGGCCTGTCACGCCCGGGGCATCGCGGTGTTGCTGGACGTCGTGCACAATCATTATGGGCCGGGTCTCCTGGATATGTGGAATTTTGACGGCTGGGCGGGCAGCAACTCCGTCGGCGGCGGCGGTATTTACTTTTTCCAGAGCAACTTCAACCTGCAAAACACCCCCTACGGCGCCACGCGGCCCAATGTCAGCAGCAACCAGGTGGCCGCTTTCATTCAGGACAACTTCGCCATGTGGCTGGGCGAATGTCACGTCGACGGGTTCCGCTGGGACTCGGTCTACACCCTGACTCACGGCAACGACGGCACTTACATCCCCACCGCCGGCAATCTGGTCAACGCCATCAATGCCATGATTCACACCAACTATCCCGGCAAAATCAGCATCGCCGAGGATGTGTATAATTACTGGGGCTTCGACAGCTCATGGGACACCGGCTATCCGTATTATTTTACGCCGATTCTCACAAATATCCTCGACTCCAGCCGCAACATGAACTCGGTCGCCAATGCCATCCAAAACAACATCAGTTACGGCGGCACGGCCAGTTTGTTGCGCGTGGCCTATCTGGAATCGCACGACGTGGTGGGCGATTTGAACGGTTCCACCCACGTCCGGCTTCCCACGGCCATTGACCCGGTCACACCGAACAGTTATCGGGCGAGAAAACTTTCCACTCTCGGTTCGGCCATCACGCTGACCGCGCCCGGCGTGCCGATGATTTTCCAGGGCCAGGAAATGCTGGAAAACCAGCAGTTCAATTCCGGCCGGAACGTGGATTGGAGCAAGACGAACACGTACAGTTACATTGTCCAGTTTTACCACGATCTCATCAGTGCCCGCCGGAATTTGCAGGGTCTGACGCCGGGGCTGGAAGGCGACCGCTGTACCATGCTCGCCGTGGATAACGTCAACAAGCTGGTCGCTTTTAACCGGTGGAATTCCACCAACCCGAACCAGAGCGCGGTCGTGATCGGCAACTTCACCAGTAACACCGTCAATAATTATTCCCTGACCTTTCCCTCCACGGGCAACTGGTATGTTCAACTGAACAGTGATTCCACCACGTATGGCCCGGACTATGGGAATATCGGAAGTTCGCTGGTGACGGCGAGCGGCAGTCCGGCCTCAGCCAGCATCACCATAGGGCCCTATAGCACCCTCATTCTGTCGCAGCTGCCTCCTGTCCCAACGCTCTCCATCACTCAAAGCAACGATGTGCTGACGGTATCCTGGCCGACGACGCCCTCAGGCTCGTGGTTGGAGAGCAGTACAACCTTGACCGGAGGTCCGTCGGCCTGGAGCCAGGTTCCGGCTTCACAATACCAGACCAACGGAAACACGATCTCTGTCACTGTGAGTTCACCGGCCGGCACGGTTTTTTACCGGTTGCAGAAGTAATAAAGCGGTCATTCGATCACGGCGGCCTGGCAATTTTTTGCCGCGCGCCCTAAAAATGCTGAAGATGCTTAAATCGCCAACGTCTTTGCCTGTTTTCGGCGGGAACACCGCCGATTGTCCTGCAGATCCGCAAGATACAGCGCGCGTCCCGAACCCGCGGGCCGTGAGGTTTCGACCCCGCCCTTCCGGCCCCGCGAGGGCATTCGCGGTCGGAAAGCTGGTGAGCGGGCCGGATCCGGGCAATTTTGGGAGAGGCCACTTGTGTGTTGTGTCGAGCACGCCCTGTCCCGTATACTGGAGAACGCAGACCGACAATATGCGTCAGAGAATCAACCTTAAATCTCAAACGCTATGAACAGAATTCAGCGAACATTGCGATACCTGCCGGCTACCGTTCTGGTAAGTTGGCTGGCCATTCATTCCACGCTGGTTGCCTCGGCCGATCCCTCCGCGCTGAGCACCCTCAAATCACC
>DATJYM010000352.1:0-8184 GCA_035499615.1 Candidatus Acidiferrales bacterium
GCTCCCGGCCAATTCCGTGACCGTGCTCCAGCTTAATACCCAGTAACGCTCAATTCACCAACTGATACCAGTTGTTGCGTTGACGAGGTTCGTAGCCGAGGTCGCGTATGAGCCGTTGCATGTCGGCAACAGTCATGCGGAAGGTGGTGCCCGCCTGGCTGACGACGTTTTCCTCGATCATAATGCTGCCGAGGTCGTTCGCGCCATATTTCAGAGCCACCTGGCCGATTTCCTGGCCCTGCGTCACCCACGAGCTTTGGACGTTGGTGAAATTATCGAGGTAGATCCGGCCCAACGCTTGCGTCCGCAAATATTCGTGTGCGCCGACCGTCGGCGCCTTCAACTTCGTGTGTTCCGCCTGGAACGTCCAGCAGATGAATGCGGTGAAATGTCCTGGTAGGACAGGCGTCGTGCCCGCCTCTAACTTTTCAGAAGTATTGGAGACAGCCGCGACGGTTGTCCTGCGCTGAAGTGATTTATCCTGCTGCGCACGCAGCCGTTCCAGGTGCTCGACGCGGTCTTCAATCGTCTCCACGTGCCCGAACATCATGGTTGCGCTGGAATACAAACCCAACCGGTGTGCCACGTCCATGACTTCCAACCAGTCATCGCTCATGGCTTTAAGCGGCGAAATCCGCTGACGCACACGGTCCACCAGGATTTCGCCACCGCCGCCGGGAATCGAGCCAAGTCCGGCGGCCTGGAAATCGCCGATGATTTTCTCCAGCGGCTCGTCGAACACCTCACGGAAATGGATGAACTCGCTCGGGCTGAACCCATGGAGGTTGAAACCGGGAAACTTGTTTTTGATGTGTGACAACAAATCGAGATACCACTGCTTCGTCAGCTTCGGGTGGTGCCCGCCCTGCATGAGAATTTGCGTCCCGCCCAACGCAATGGTTTCCTCGATCTTCCGGTCCATTTCGTCAAAGGTGATCACGTAGGCGTCGTCGTCCTTTTCCACGCGGTAAAATGCACAGAATTTGCAATAGACATTGCAGACGTTGGTGTAATTGACGTTGCGGTCCACGATGTAGGTGACGACGTCGTTGCCACGCCCGTCAAAATCCTTCGCCTTGGCGAGCTGCCGCCGGCGGTCGGCGAGCGCGCCCAGTTCTTCCAGCGGCAGGCGATACAGCCGCAGGGCCTCGGCCGGATTGATGCGCTGGCCGTCCCATACTTTTTGGAGCAACTCGTCCAAGGACGCGTCGTAAATCACAGTTTTACTGTAACGAATGGGCCCGAATAAGACAAGCCGTCGCGTTCAGGAAACGCGGCGGAAAGCTTCCGGTTCGAGGGCGGCCAGTTCGCGGCAGACTTCCTGAACAATCTCCATTTTACCGAGAGCCCGGGCGGCGGCAGCCCGGGACAGATGGGCCTCCACCAGTTTTGGGTCCAGCGCGAGGGCATGATTGGAACATTGCAGTGCCTTGTCGTGCCATCCCATCCGGCCGTTCAGCCGGGCCAGATTCAACCAGCCGAGTTTGTGCCGGGGGTTAATGGTCAAGGCCTGCTCCAGACATTGGAGACCCGCCTCCGGCTGCCGCATTTTCTTGAACAGCAATTCCGCGAGACTGTTCCAGACCTCAAAATCGGTCGGATCCAGCCGCAGCGCCTGCCGATAAACCGCTTCGGCCTGCGAAAACCGGCGCAGCCCGCTCAGACCGACTCCCAGGTAATAGCAGGCGCGGGGATCGGCCGGACTAGCCTCGTGCCATTCCCGGGCATAGGCCAGTACTTCCCGCCACATCCCTTTCTCACACATCCCGGCAACGACTCTGGACCGCTCTCCACTGCTCGATGCCATGTTGGATATACCGGACATTAAACCGGAAATACCCGGCCGACGACAAAAAATGCGTGCCCGCCGGATTGTTCTTTGCCGTGGCTTCATCCAAATTAGCCGGGTGGATGCAGCCCGAAAACACGTCGTCGTGCTGGGCGCAGGCTTTGGCGGCCTGTTTTTCTGCAAACATTTCCGGCATCCACGCGCGCGCGTGACGCTGGTGGATCGCACCAACCACCATCTGTTCCAGCCGTTGCTGTATCAGGTTGCCACCGCCGGCCTTTCCGCACCGGAAATCGCCCAGCCCATCCGTTCCATCCTGGCCCGCCGGCCGGACGTCACCGTCCTTCTGGAGGAAGCCACGGATTTCGACCTCGCCAACCGGAAAGTCGCTCTCCGCCAAAGCACGTTGGACTATGATTTTCTTGTGTTGGCAATGGGAAGCCAGACCGGTTACTTCGGCCACCCCGATTGGGAGCCCTTCGCGCCGGGCCTGAAAACGCTCGACGACGCTTTGCGCCTCCGCAGCCGCATCCTGCTCGCCTTTGAAAGGGCCGAAAATGAAACAAATCCGGCTGAACGCGACAAGCTGCTGACGCTCGTCATTGTGGGCGGCGGACCAACCGGTCTGGAGCTGGCCGGCGCGTTCGCCGAACTGGCGCGAACGGTTTTGAAACGTGATTTTCGACGGATCGATCCGACGCAGGCGCGCATCATTCTCATTGAGGGCGCACCGCGCGTACTTTCAAATTATCCACCGGACCTTTCCACCAGCGCCCAACGCCAGCTGGAGAGGCTCGGCGTGCAGGTTCGCACGGCGACCCCGGTTAAGAGCATCCGCGCCGGCGAAGTGGAACTGGCCGGCGGCGAAATTCTCCGCGCCGGCAACATCGTCTGGGCTGCCGGCGTTTCGGCCGTGCCGCTCACCCGAAAGCTCGGCGTGGAGCTGGACAAGGCCGGCCGTGTGAAAGTAAATCCGGATTTAAGCGTGCCCGGCTACCCGGAACTGTTTGCCATCGGCGACCTGGCACTGGTGACTGAGGAGAACGGAAAACCGGTTCCCGGCATCTGCCCGGCAGCAATGCAAATGGGGCGCCACGTCGCGTGCATTATAAACAACGAATTGAAAGCCGACGCGAACCGGGCACCACGCCCCGCGTTCAAGTATTGGGACAAAGGAACGATGGCGACCATTGGCCGTTCGGCCGCGGTGGCGTGGATAGGCCGGTTGAAAATCTCCGGCTACCCGGCATGGCTGGCGTGGCTGTTCGTCCACCTCATTTTTCTGATCGGCTTCCGGAACCGGCTGGCCGTGCTTTTCCAGTGGACCTACTCCTACTTCACTTACAAACGCGGCGCCCGCATCATTACCAATCCGCCGTTGGAACCGGGGCACACGCTTCGACGCTGAAAGGGTTGGCTTAAAGCTCCAACCTCGGTCCGCGCGGCCAGAGAAGATTCTTCAGCGCAAACAGCTCCAGGGCGAAGGGAATGTAACCGCCGTAACCCAGCAACGGCATGGCGAAGACGTGCAGGAATTGTGCGCCCGGCGTGTGATAAATCCACTGCGGCCACGACCAATAATTCCACATCTCCCAGAAAAACCCGCAGATGAGCGCGCCCAGGGACAGCGAAATCACCGGCCGCCAGTCACCGTGTTGCAACCACTCCAGGAAATGCCGGCGGCCCAACCACCGGTTCACTGGCTCGAAAATCAACACCAGCGAAATCCAGACGAACGGGTAGAAGAATTCCGGCCAGGCCAATGTCAGCGCCAACATGGCCATCCCGGCGACCAGCAGTCGCAAATTGATCCTGGCACTGTCCGGGATCCGTACGCCCGCCGGGAGTGACTTCACCCAGCGAAACGTCCGCACCAGCTCCGCCGTCTCAAACACAGCGGGCATAACGGTGGAAAACGACAGCGTGCAGAGCGCGAAGTATTGGAGCGGGGTAAACGTGGCGGCACCGAGGTATTCCCAGTTGCCCGTCCGGTCATTGATGATTTCAAACAGCCACCAACCGGGCACCGAAAGCACAAAGAGCAGGACGAATCCTTTTCGCGAACGCGTCCATAACGAGGCACCGGTACGCCAGCAGACCAGCGCGTCCACGACGAGGATGTAACCCAGCCACAAGGGGAAAAACAGGTAAGCAGTCCGCTGGCCCGGCAGGGTCCAGTTCAGCGGCCAACACACCGCCAGCAGGAGCAACCCCAGCCAGCCGCGTATAGATATTTTATGCGGCCAGCCCTGCGGCGCCCATCCCAACCATGGTCGTGCGGCATCCATGATGCTACCGACACAAAATAGCCGTCGCCGCCCGGGTCTGCCAGCGCGAACCCCATCCCAACTTGCTAAAAGTTCCAGAACAGTGCGAACAGGACGGAATGTGTCCGGGCACCCCTGAAACTGACATTAAAATTGTCCGGAGGATAGGTGAAGGTCGGATCGTCGGTGGCAAAAAATTTGTAGCCAAGGTCGAGCGAAAGATTTCGAGTCAACCGGAAACGCAGTCCGGCAAAAGCCTGCCCGGCCAATACGACGTCGCTTGCACCACCGGTAACGAAATTGTTCAGATTGGGACCGAATTGGTCGGTATCAAAAACCACGTCCGCTCCACCGACACCGGCGCCGGCATAGGGAATGAGATTGGTATGCGGAATGGGACAGGACAGCGTGACATTGGCGAGAAACGGTATGTTATAGAGGTAGGAGTCGTCCGACGTGTACCCCGGTACATTGTCAATTCTCGCGCCGATGTAGCCGGATTCAAAATCCAGGGCCACATACCGATTGAAGGCCCAGCCAAAGGCTGCGTCAAAGGCCACCCCGGGCTGGTAGGTTACCGGGCTGGAAACCGGAACGCCAAATTGGGTCAGCTCACCATTTTCGAAAAAAGACGGGCCGATACCCATGCGGAAAACCGGACCGGCATCCGGAGGCAGATAAGAGTAGTCCTGCGCTTGCGCCATGACGGCACCCAGACCCACTAACAACGCGGCGACACCTGTTGCGTTTCGGCTTTCCATAACTCTCCTTTCTGCTTTTGCGACTATTTGACGGAAACGCTACGAAAAAAGTTCAATACCGATAATACGTGCATGAGAGGTAAGATGTTACAACGGCCGTGTTTCGCGAGTTGTTGCCTCGAGGCTGAGACTCGAACGAATCGGCGCACAAGGCCGACACCAGACCGGGGATGTAATAACTGTTGCCGCCCGACTCACTCTGGCAATTTCAGTTTCACCTTGTCCGCCACCTGCGCCACGTCCTTGTCGCCTCTACCGGAAAGATTCACGATCACGAGCTGATTCTTCCGCATCTTTGGTGCGCGCTTCATTGCTTCGGCGATGGCGTGGGCGCTTTCCAATGCGGGAATGATGCCTTCCAGCCGCGCCAGTTTCATGAACGCCGCCAGCGCCGCGTCGTCCCTGATGTAGGTGTACTCCACCCGCTTTTGATCATGCAGCCAGGCGTGCTCGGGGCCGACGGCAGCGTAGTCCAGTCCGGCGCTGACGCTGTGGGTGAGTTGAATCTGGCCGTATTCGTCCTGTAGAATATAGCTGCGCGTGCCCTGCAACACCCCGAGCGAGCCGCCGTGAAACCGCGCCGCGTGCTGGTTGGGTTTAATGCCCAGGCCGCCCGCCTCCACACCCAGCATTTTCACGGACCGGTCGTTGAGGAATGGATAGAACAGCCCCATCGAATTTGAGCCGCCGCCGACACAGGCAATCAGCAAGTCGGGCAGGCGTTCCTCCTTTTCCAGGATTTGCCGGCGCGCTTCGTCACCGATGACGCGTTGGAAGTTCCGCACCATTTCGGGATACGGATGCGCGCCATAAACCGTGCCGAGGATGTAATGCGTGGTGCGCACGTTCGTGACCCAGTCGCGCATGGCCTCGTTGATGGCTTCCTTGAGCGTCTGCTGCCCGGCCTTCACGGACACTACTTCAGCGCCGAGCATTTTCATCCGATAAACATTCAACTCCTGCCGGCGGCAATCCACCGCACCCATGTAAACCATGCATTTTAAACCGAACATGGCGGCAACGGTGGCGGTGGCGACGCCGTGCTGGCCGGCCCCGGTCTCGGCGATGATGCGCGTCTTGCCCATCCGCTTGGCGAGCAGGATCTGGCCGATGCAATTATTGATCTTGTGCGCACCGGTATGGAGCAGGTCTTCACGCTTGAGATAAATCTTCGCGCCACCGAGTTCGCGCGTAAGGCGTTCGGCAAAGTAAAGCGGCGTGGGCCGGCCGCAAAATTCCTTCAGGTAATACTCGAACTCGCGCTCGAATACCGGGTCCTTCTGCGCCCGCCGATATTCATCCTCCAATTCCTGCAATGGACGGACCAGTGTTTCCGGTACGAAACGGCCACCGTAGAGGCCGAAATGGCCGTGGGCGTCGGGCAATCTGGCGTTGGAATTCTGGCTCATAAACGGGGGTTAATCTCGCGCAAAGACGCAAAGACGCAAAGGAATTTATTTCAACCACAGACGAACGAATCAACAATGACTGAAATGCAGCAACGGTTTTATCCGTGGTAAAAAACCTAATTCGCCTTCACGGCCGCGACGAGCGCATTGAGCGATGCCTTCGCGTCGCCGAAGAGCATCCGGGTGTTGTCCTTGTAGAAAAGATGGTTTTCGATGCCGGCGAAGCCTTTGGCCATGGAACGTTTCATCACGATGACGGTTTTGGCGTGGTCGGCTTCAATGATGGGCATGCCGTAAATCGGGCTGGATTTTTCCTCGCGCGCGGCGGGGTTCACCACGTCGTTGGCGCCAATGACCAGGCAGACGTCCACGCGGTCCATCGAGGGATTGATGGCTTCCATTTCCTGGAGCTGGTCGTAGGGAACATTGGCCTCGGCGAGCAGCACATTCATGTGGCCGGGCATGCGGCCGGCCACCGGATGAATCGCGAACTGCACCTCGATGCCGCGTTTGCCGAGTTCATCGGAAAGTTCGCGGACCTGGTGCTGTGCCTGGGCCACGGCCATGCCGTAACCGGGAACAATCACGACCCGCTGCGCATAGGCGAGCAGCAGCGCCGCTTCGTCGGCCTGAATCGGTTTGACGGTTCCCGCGACTCCGCCGGCCGCCGCCTGGCCACCGCCGCCGGAGCCGAAGGCGCCGAACAAAACATTCGTAACCGGCCGGTTCATCGCCTTGCACATGAGCAGCGTCAGCAGCGTGCCCGATGAACCGACCAGCGTTCCGGCGACGACCATTGCCAGATTGTTGATGGCAAAGCCGTCCGCGGCGACCGCGAGGCCGGTGAAGGAGTTCAACAGCGAGATGACGACCGGCATGTCCGCGCCGCCAATGGGCATGACCATGGCGATGCCGAAGAACAGCGCGAGGCAGAACATCACGATAAACCCGGTGACGGCGTGGCTGCCGGTGGTGTTGAACGTAAGCCAGCCGCACAGGCCAAGTATCACCAGCAAAATCAGCCCGTTCAGGAAATTCTGGCCGGGGAAGGTGTGCGGTTTCTCAAATTTGCCTTCCAGCTTCAGGAACGCGATGATGCTGCCGGAGAAAGAAAGTGAACCGATGAGCGTGGCGAAGAGCATGGAGCCGGCGATGAACGAAGAGGTGTCATGCGGCAGCGGCAGCTCGATGCCGGCGATTTCCGGTTGGTGCGCACCCCGGATGAATTCCAGGCTCGCGACCAGCGCTGCCGCGCCGCCGCCCAGGCCGTTGAACATCGCCACCATCTGCGGCATCGCGGTCATCTTGACTGAATACGCGCCGATGGCCCCGATGATCAGGCCGATAATCGTGCCGACCGCGATAAGCGTGTAATTCAGGTTCCAGCCCTGCGTCCAGACCGATTGGCCGCCGGCTTTGTGCAAAGCGAGCAACGCGATGAACATGCCCGCCGCCGCCACGAGGTTGCCCCTCCGCGCCGTCTTCGGCGAACTCAGGAACTTGATGCCAATGATGAACAGGACTGCGACGCCAATGAAAATGAGGTCAATGATGGTAGTCGAACTCATGGCTATTTCTTTTTCTTGAACATTTGCAACATGCGGTCCGTGACCATGAATCCGCCGAAGACATTGGCCGAACCAAAAACTACCGCGATGAAACCGAGCGTCCGCGCCAGCCCGCCGTCGGCGTCGGCCAGGGCGAGGATGCCGCCGAACAAAATGATGCCGTGAATGGCGTTGGTGCCGGACATCAGCGGCGTGTGCAGCATTGAGGGCACCTTCGAGATTTCTTCAAAGCCGACGAAAACCGAGAGCACGAAAACGAAAAAGGTCAGGATAAAAATGGTGGTTTCGGGACTCATAAAATCAGTTCGGTTTGGCGATGAGTTTTTCGTTCACGATTTTGCCGCCGTGCGTGATCAGGCAGCCCTTAATGATTTCGTCGTCCAGCTTGAG
>DATJYM010000353.1:0-5602 GCA_035499615.1 Candidatus Acidiferrales bacterium
TTTGTTGCGCTAAAAAATCCGCCAGATCAAACAACCCGGAGCGTCCGGTCGAGTCCGGCAGGCAACGCAACGACCGGCGGGCCTGGTCCAAAAAGCCGGCAATCACCTTCCGCGTCGGCTCAAAGGTCTCGTATTTTTCCAGCAATTCATTGACGGTCGGAAAATTTTCCAATTGCCAGTCCTTGACCAGGTTCTCCAGCAGCTCGCGGTCAGCAGCCACGGCACGCTCCCAAGCCAGTAGAACCGGCCAGGTCAGCTTGCCCTTTGCCAGGTCGGTGCCCAGTGATTTGCCCGCCGTCGCTTCCGATCCAAACAGGTCCACGCAATCGTCGTACACCTGGTAGGCCGTGCCAAAGGCGGCCCCGAAATGACGCAGGGCCGCGCGATACTCCGCCGTGGCCTCGCTTAAAAATCCCGCCAAATCGCAGGACAACGTAAACAATTCGGCGGTTTTCATCCCTATCACCCGAAAGTATTCAGCGCGGGAGATCTGAAATTTCCGGCGATGCTGGGTTTGCAGGATTTCACCGGAACACACCGTGCTCGTGGCCATCGCCACCGCCCGGCAGACTTCGGGCGTGGGAAAACCGGCCGCCAGTTTCAAGGCCTGCGCGAAAAGGCAATCGCCGAAAAGCACGGCGATTTCGTTTCCCCAATTGGCCGCCAGAGTGAGCTGACCGCGACGGATTTCCGCCTCATCCATCACATCGTCGTGGACCAGGGTGGCGAGGTGAACCATTTCGATGATCACCGCGGCATTGACGTGGGCGTCTCTGGTTTTGCCGATCGCGTTGGCGGCCAGGGCCAAAAGGGTGGGGCGCAAATGTTTGCCGCTGCCGTTGAGCGCATAGCGCGCGTAGGGAACAATTTGCGGGTCGAAATCATTGACCTGCTCGAACAAACGCTGTGTGACCGCCTGGAGAAAAGGCTCCAGCGGTTCCACAATGTGTTTCCAGGAACGGTTCGGGTTGCTCTTGAGCGAGTCAGCCGTTTCTGCTCTCGCCACCTTTGGTTCAACGGCCAGCATTCGTGCGCAATTTACGTTTAAGATGGCACTTAGTCAAACTACTTGTCACCGTGCCACCTGTGGACGACAAACGTTAACGATGGCACGGTCAGGATTTGAAGTTCCATTCCGTGGTCGAATACTTTTCGGCCGCCAGACGGGAGGTTTCCCGGGCCGGGAAATCGGGCAATTTCCCGCTGGCCTTCCATGCCTTGCGGAGCGCAACCTTGAGACGGGCCGCCGGCAGGTTCAAGTTGGTCAAAAACTCGCTGTGGCGGCGATGCCGGCGGTAGTCGGGTTGCTGGGAAGGCATTCTTAGCAACTCACTCATCAGCGCGAGATCCAGGTGCAGCAGAAACGTTCCATGGAAAAGCAGGGCGCGCTTATGACGGCGCTGGGAATTGCCGGAAAACTTCCGCAGCGCGACCGGTAATCCGCCGTCGCCTCGCTCCGACCCGGCCGGCGAAGGGCCGGCGGCCAGGGCCAAATCGGTATGCCCACAAACCGCAATCCCGGCTTCCGGCATCTGACGCCTCACTTCCGGCGCGATGGCCTCCGCATTTCGTTCCATGATGAATTTGTTCACGCTGGATATGCCGGCGAGGGAAGGGCGTTCGGCGATGAGCAGGATAAGGGAGTAATTCAAGCAACCCGGTCCCTGTAGGACCGTTCCGCCGCCGGAACAGCGGCGAAAAATCGGAACGCCCCTTGCCCGGCAGGCCGCCGCATTTACCTCCCGCTCCACCTGGTTGGCATAGCCAACGACGACAAAATATTCGCGCGGCTCCCAGAAACGCAGAACTTCCCCGCCGTCGCCGGCTTCGCTCCGGTTGAGCAACGCCTCGTCACAGGCGAGGTTCTCGGCAGGTGTGGCAAGCGTGAGATCGAGGAGTTTCATGGGTCGGCCGACGCCGATTTTGGGTAGTGGTACGTTTTGGTGGGGCGAGGCTACTGACGAGCCGGCTCGCGAGGACGCTCGCCCCACCGAAAGTCGCAAAACGTACCAGCACCCGATTTTGCTGGTGTTTGGCCCGGGCCTGGATTTTAATACGGTCTGCGCAATTGTCGCGCTTACAAAGAGTGAGTATCACAGTGAGTGTCGAAGAGAAAGAAATTTACGGTTCACGTTCCGATATGACCGGACATTCGAGCGGAGGTAATGGCGATAAATGGAGCCAATCGCTGCAATCCGTCTTTGAGCATGCCCTGGAGAGCCAGGGACCGGAACGGACGGCACGCCTGCTTGAAAAGCTGGCCGATCAATTGCGTTCCGCACCGCGCGGCGTCACCACACCCTACCTTAATACCATCCCGCCGGAACAACAGGCCCCATTTCCAGGCGACCGCGACATTGAACGGCGCATCAAGAGTTACATCCGCTGGAACGCCATGGCGATGGTGGTCAAGGCCAATTCCACCACGAATGTCGGCGGGCATATTTCGACCTTTGCCTCGTCGGCCACGCTCTATGAAGTGGCCTTCAATCATTTTCTCCGGGGTCGAACGGAAAATTTTCCCGGCGACATTGTTTATTTTCAAGGGCACGCCGCGCCCGGGATGTATGCGCGCGCGTTTCTTGAAGGCCGGCTGGACGAACGGCATCTGCGGAATTTCCGGCAGGAACTGGCAGAAGGCGGCGGGCTATCGTCGTATCCGCATCCCTATCTGATGCCCGAATTCTGGCAGTTCCCCACCGTTTCGATGGGCCTGGGACCCATCCTGTCACTCTACCAGGCGCGGTTTAATCGCTATCTCCAGGCGCGCGGACTCGTCGCATGGACGGATGAACCCAAATTATGGGCTTTTCTCGGTGACGGCGAATGCGACGAGCCCGAAAGCCTGGGCGCCATCACGCTGGCGGCGCGGGAGAACCTCGATAATCTCATCTGGGTCATCAATTGCAATTTGCAACGGCTGGACGGACCCGTGCGCGGCAACGGGAAAATCATACAGGAACTGGAAGGCCTTTTCCGCGGGGCGGGCTGGAACGTCCTCAAGGTGATCTGGGGTACCGACTGGGACGCTTTGCTCGCGCGCGACAAATCCGGCCTGCTGCTGAAGCGAATGGAAGAGGCGGTGGACGGTGATTATCAAAAATATTCGGTCGAGCCCGGCAGCTACACGCGCCGGCATTTTTTCGGCAAATATCCCGAACTGCTCAAGCTGGTGAACCATCTCACCGACGAGCAGATCAGCAAACTGCTCCGCGGCGGCCACGACGCGCGCAAGATGTACGCGGCCTACAAGGCGGCGACGGAGCACAAAGGCCAGCCGACGGTGATTCTCGCCAAAACCGTCAAAGGTTACGGGCTCGGCGAAGCCGGCGAAGGCCGGAATATTTCCCACCAGCAAAAGAAGATGAATGAAAAGGAGCTTCGCGAGTTTCGCGAGCGCTTCAAGATTCCGATCAGCGACGACGTGATTGCCGAAACGCCGTTTTTCCGGCCGCCGCCGGATAGTCCGGAAATCAAATATTTGTTGGAGCGCCGGAAGGCGCTGGGCGGGTTCCTGCCGGAACGCAAAGTCAGCGCACCACCGCTCGACGTGCCCAAACCCGATTCGTTCGCCGAGTTTTTCAAGGGTTCGGTCACCCAGGCCTCAACGACCATGGCCTTTGTGCGACTGGTGACACTTTTGCTCCGGCACAAAGGCGTCAGCCGGAACGTCGTGCCGATCATTCCCGATGAGGCGCGGACGTTCGGTCTCGACGCCTTGTTCAAGGATATTGGGATTTACTCGTCCAAGGGACAACTTTACGAGCCGGTAGACAGCAAGTCGCTGTTGTATTACCACGAAGCGAAGGACGGACAGATACTGGAAGAAGGCATCTCCGAGAGCGGTTCCATGGCCTCGTTTATTGCGGCGGCCACCTCCTATGCCACTCACGGCGTGCCGATGATTCCGTTCTATATCTATTATTCGATGTTTGGGCCCCAACGCGTGGGTGATCTGTTCTGGCTTGCCGGTGATATCCGGGCCAAGGGCTTTCTGCTCGGCGCCACCGCGGGTCGCACGACCCTCAATGGTGAAGGTCTGCAACATCAGGATGGTCACAGTCTCCTGCATGCCAGCACCATTCCGACCTGTCTGCCCTATGATCCCACGTTTGCCTACGAGCTGGCCGTAATTGTCGCCGATGGCCTCCGCCGCATGTATGCCGAAGGCGAGGAGATTTTTTATTACCTCTCGCTGTATAACGAAAACTATGCCATGCCGCCGATGCCCGCCGGGGTCGAAGACGGCATCCTCAAGGGACTGTACAAATTCAAAGCCGGCCCGGAGATTAAATCCGGGAGCGCCGGCTTCCAGCCGGCGGGTCCCGCCTCCAAACCTGCCGGCAAGATGCCGGCGCTCCCGGCGCCCAAAGCCCACATCTTCGGCAGTGGTCCCATCATCAACTCGGCATTGAAAGCGCAGGAAATCCTGGCGCAACGATACGGTGTTTCCGCCGACGTATGGAGTGCGACCAGTTATAAGCTGCTTCGCACTGATGCGATCCGGTGCCAGCGCTGGAATATGCTGCACCCGACACAGCCGCCCAGGAAGTCTTACGTGGAGGAGTTGCTCGCGAAAGAGCAGGGGACTTTTGTCGCGGTGTCCGACAACATTCGCACCGTGCCCGACCAGATTGCGCCGTGGGTGCCCGGTGGACTGTTCACGCTCGGCACGGACGGTTTCGGCCGCAGCGACACCCGCGCGCGGTTGCGAAGATTTTTTGAAATCGACGCCGAGTCCACGGTCATTGGCACGCTCTACGCTCTGGCGGAAAAAGGAAAGCTTGAGAAGCAGGTTGTCGAAAAGGCGATTAAAGACCTTGGCGTTGACCCTGAAAAAATCCAGCCACAAATTATCTGAGCGCAGTCAGCGAATCGCTCCACCGAGTTGTTGATTCACAATGTTTGATGGCCAGTCAACATTTTTCACGGGCGCTGCCCCAAAATCTTTTCTTCTCAAAACTTGCAAGAAATTTGCAGGTCTGCTTTCGTAAGCGTACGATAACTGGAAGGGTTGTGAAACCCGACTGCACACGAGTCCATGCACGGTAACTCGTATCAATAGTTAGGCGTCGTTTCCCATGCGCACTTCGCTCATGATTTTAATTACGATGGCGCTTCTTTGGGGTTGTGGTACTGCTCCAAAGCAGGAGGCAACGATTAGTCCAGATTTTAGGCCGGGCGGTGGAGGATACTCATACGCAAAGATTGTAATGGGCGTTTATAATGACGCTTGGAAACCAGCCATTGACGCTACGAGCGCGGAACGAGTCACGACAGCTTCAGTTGTTATAACCAAAGACGGCAGTGTGGTTTCTGCGAAGATTGTCAGGCCATCAGGGGATGAGCAGATGGATAAGTCAGTGCAGTCGGTGTTGGAAAGGATTAGGACTGTGCAGCCATTCGAGAGCGGTGCGAAGGATGAGCGACGGACTTTTACCATCAATTTTGATTTGAGAGCGAAGACATGACGACGACGCCTAACAACGCGCTGGAGCCCCTATGAGGGTTGTCAAGTGAGTTGGAGGATTATTTGTAAGATTTCATAAGTAGTGGACCGGCGAGGCGCAGCGGAGCGGAGGTGAGTCCGGCGCGGTAGCGG
>DATJYM010000354.1:0-14572 GCA_035499615.1 Candidatus Acidiferrales bacterium
TCCCCTTGGTTGCCGCCGTCTTGCCCGCCGGCTGTGCCACAACGAAACTGGTCGATTGGAACAGCCGCATCGTCGCTTACACTTTTGACCCGGCGATCACCGAACTTGGTCCCCCCGACAAACAGGCCCGGCTCAGTGACGGCAAAACGGTGGCCGAATGGGTCACCGGCCGGGGTGGCGGTAACAGTGTCAGCGTCGGCATGGGCGCGGCGCCCGGCAATGCCGGATTTGACGCAAGCCGCAGCGTCGGCAGGAATTACAGTGACCGGGCACGGATGCTCAGGTTCAATCCGAACAACCTATTTGCGGCGTGGTCAAAGAATCATTGAAAGAGTACCATAGGCGTATGACAATAAAGACATGAAAAGCAAAATCATTCCGGTCTGTTTGTTAACGGCCGCTGCGGGAACTCTTCTCCTGATTTCGGGTTGCAGCTCCGCCAAACCCGTCACCACCCAGGAGGCGAATTATCCGGTGGACAAAATTAATGTACAGAGCTTGTTTCGTGAAAATTGTGCCACCTGCCACGGCCAGAACGGTCGCGCCCGGACTTTCCATGGTTGGATTCTTGGCGCCCAGGATTTCCAAAATCTGGAATGGCAGGTGGCCACCACGGACAAACAGATTGTCGATGCCATCCGGACCGGACCGGGGCCAATGCCGGCTTTCGCAGATAAATTATCTTCGTCTGAAATTGAAGCACTTACAAAGTATGTGCGCACCTTCAGGCCGGACGAATAGGATTCAAAGCGTGGGAAACCAAACGGAACCAAATGTCGTTGGCAGGAAAAATGCATACGTTTAAATTTCATCAATGAAAACGAACGCCGTCGCGAAAGTCTCGCTGTTGGCTGTAATGTCTTTGGCCATGGTTCTGATCAACGGTTGCGCCACGGCCCCGCCGGTGGATTGGAACAGCCGCGTGGGACATTACTCCTACGCTCAGGCCATCAATGAGCTTGGCCCGCCGAACCGGCAAGCCCACCTCAGCAGTGGAGCGACAGAGCTCAAATGGTTCGTCCCGGCCGTTGGCACTATCGGTACGCCCAATAACAACGTGAACAACGGTTTCAACGTGGTCCCCAATATTAATCCCGGCGGCTTGAGCAACCGCTATCTGCAATTGACCTTTGATACAAACGGCGTGCTGGCCGCCTGGTCGAAAAATTATTGAGTCAATTGAGCGCCACGCCGCGGCGGATGTAGGTCGGAATATCGAGGTCTTCGCCCTTGTGAATGGTCGGCTCGCTCTTGTCGAAACGGCCTCGGGAAATAATCTGCAGCGGCAACTGGGTCTGGCGCGGTTTGAGTGGCGCTTTCCGGCCGCGCGCACTGCCGTGCCGGGCCAGCGCTTGCTCGCGTTGCTCCAGGCTGAACCCCGACGACGGCGCACCTTCGACGTGGTCTGCGGCGACACGCCGGCCGCGCACGGTGCGGGACGCGGACGTGTCCGCGCATTCCACAGATTCCGCCGCATTATCCGGCAATTGCGCCGACGGCAGGGCGCCGGTTTGTTTTGCCGCGATGACGGTTACGGAGAGATGGGTTTTCATTGCTTCGTCCACGGTCGCACCCATGATGACTTTGGCGTGTTCGCAGTGACGGTTGATTTGTTCCATCACGCGGTTCACCTCGGCCATGGTCAAATCCTTGCCGCCCATCATGCTCACCAGCACGGCATCGGATTCCGCCAACACGCGGCCTTCCTCCAGCATCGGATGATTGAGCAGTTTTTCCACCACTTCGCGCGAACGCGCCGGGCCGGAAGCTTCCACGGAGGCAAACGCGCTTTCGGAATGGCGGTTCCGCACCAGTGCGCACAAATCGTCAAAGTGAATCTGAATCAAGCCGGGCCGCGTGAGCAACCGCCACACGCCACGCACGCCTTCGACCAGCAGTTCGCCGGTAATCCGGAACGTCTCGAGCACGCTCGTGTTTTCGTCAATCAACTTGAACGTTTTCTGGCACGGGAGGCAAATCACGCCGTCGGCGACCGCCCGCAGCTGTTCCAGGCTTAGCTGGGCCTGTTGCTGGCGGCGATTGCCTTCGCACGCAAACGGCAGCGTCACAAAGGCCAGCACCAGCGCGCCGTTTTCCCGGGCCGCCCGCGCCAGCACGGGCGTGATGCCGCTGCCCGCGCCGCCACCCAGACCGGCGACAATCAAAACCACGTCCGTGCCTTCGCAGGCGGTTTTGAGCGTGGCGAATTGCTCCTCGGCAATCGCGCGGCCGCGTTCCGGGTCACCGCCCGTGCCCAGGCCGCGCAGCAGCTTCGTTTCGAGATGAATTTTCAGGGCGACGGTCGAGCCCGCGAGGGACGCCGCATCGGTATTGACCGCCACGAAACTTGCGCCCGTGAATTCCTCCCGGTTCATCGCCTCCAACAGGCTGACGCCGGCGCTGCCGACGCCGATGATTCTGGCGGCGCGCATTCCGGTGGGTTCGAGCATGCCCGCAGGTGATTGGGTTTTGGTTTTCATGCAGGTGGCATTCAGGGTCGTTGCAGGAAACGGCGCAGCGGGTTCTTGAAGCCCCACCCAATCGACGCCTTGCCGGCACGTTTGGCCGTCTTGAACGAACCAAATTTAACCAGGCCGATGGCGGTAAAAAACTCCGGCTGATCGAGCGCGGATTTGAGGCCGCTGATGGAATTGGTCTGGCCGATGGACACGGGCATTTGCAGGACGTGCTCGGCGAGTTTGGCAATGTGCGGAACCCGCGCGCCGCCGCCGCCGAGAAAAACGCCCGCGCGCAAATAATCATACAACCCGGCCTGTTCCAGGTCCTGTGCGACCAGCTGGAAAATCTCCTCCAGCCGCAGCGACATGATGCGCTGGAGGTGTTCAACGTTGACGGTCTTGAGCGGCAGGCCGAGTTCGTTGGTAATGGTGACGGTCCGGCCCTTGATTTTCTCATCCAGCAGGGCCGAGCCGTGTTCGAGCTTGAGTTTTTCCGCGCGGCTCAAGGGCACCTTCAAACCGTACGCCAAATCGTTGGAAACATGGTCGCCGCCCACCGCCAGCACGCCGGTATGGCGAATGACACCGCCCGCGTACACGACGTAATCGGTCGTGCCGCCGCCAATGTCAATGACCAGCGCGCCCAGTTCCTTCTGCTCGCTGGTCAGCAGGGCGAGCGACGAGGCGAGGCCGTTGAAGACAATTTCGTCCACTTCCAATTGCAGACCTTTCACCAGGCGGATCGCGTTCTGCAACCGGTTGGTGTTGCCGTGCACCACATGAACATCCACTTCCAGGCGTGAGCCCAGCATTCCGACCGGGTTGGTCACCCCATCCTGGCCGTCCACAAAAAAATGCTGGCGGATGGCGTGGACGACGTTGTTTTCGGTGGGCAAATTGATGGCCTTCGCATTTTTGATCACGTCCTGCACGTCGTCCCCGGAAATTTCGCGATCGGCCGAAACCACGGGATGGACGCCGCGATTGTTGAAGCCGCGGATGTGCCCGCCGGTCACGCCGAGATAGACATTGCGGATCTCCACGTCGGCCATCTGTTCGGCCTCGACGATGGCATTACGCACGTCCTCCTCGGCCTGGGTCGTGTCCGCGACCTCGCCCTTGCGCACGCCGCGCGAACGGGCCTGGCCAAGGCCGATGATGTTCAGTGCGCCGTCGGCGCCGCGCTCGCCCACAACGGCGCATACCTTCGACGTGCCGATTTCCAGACCGACGATAATGGATGAAACGTCAAACATTTTTCCTCCGGACAGGTGGGGGGTTGTCTTGCCGGGGCAACGAGACCGGCACCGCACCGGCTTCCATCCAACGAACCGGCACGTTGTTGGAAACCGCCAGGTTGACGGTCGCAATCGCC
Organism: Candidatus Acidiferrales bacterium; assembly: GCA_035499615.1. GTDB lineage: Bacteria > Verrucomicrobiota > Verrucomicrobiia > Limisphaerales > UBA11358 > UBA11358. The sequence continues at coordinate 3,835 of DATJYM010000354.1, forward strand.
CGGTTCATGCGTTGTCCCAGATCGTAAATTTCGCGCCAGCGTCCCAATTGTTGATCCAGGTTGTCGAGACCAAAAGTGATTTCGCCGCCCTGGTCCGTGGTCGCCACGACCACGCCCGGTGACGACACGTCAATGCGCCGCAGGTTCACCAGCCCGGTCATTACCGAACGGTTGAACGCGCCGATCAACTTTAACGCCGCCAGCACCTGGGGCGATTCCACCCGCTGGCCCGGCTGTAATTGATACACGTTCAATCCCGCAATCACCGGCAATTGGTCTCTGATTTGCGCCAGGGGAATGACACACAGCCGGGGGTCGAGCGGTTGCATGACGTAACCTCCCGCATCGAGTTGAAAGACCGAGACCTCGATGCCGCCGGCCGCGCCGGCGCGCGGCACGTCCACCTGCGCGACCGGCGGCCGCTCCGTCACGCGAATCCGCAACGTGCCGGGCAACACGCGCTCGACAGAAACCGAATCGATGGTCGAGACGAGCTCGAGATTTCGTTTCACCGACACCAGGTCCAGCGCCATCAGATTGACCCCCGGTTTCACCCCCGACCACCGGCGCAACTGGTCCGGCGCGATGATGCCGTCCGTTTGCACGTCCACCCGCCGGATGGCGAATTCAGAATTTTCATAAACGAACTTGTCGAGGGTCCACTCTCCCACACGCCAGAAGAGATAGAGGCCGAAGCCGGTCCCAAACGTAACGGCCAGCGCCACCGCCCCCAGCCGCAGGCGCGTCGCCCGCACCTGGCGTGAACGCAGTTTCACGTCGAGCACGTGCCGGTGGCTCGATCGCCGGTTTTTTTGTTCGCGTCTAAACCACATAAACGGACAGTTAAACAGGTTAAATGGCTAAATCCGCCGAATCATCAGACGTGGTGCGCCATGTGCGCTCGTTCCAGTGCCAGATCCACCATGCGCTGGCAAAGCTGCGAATAATTCAATCCCGCCGCCGCCGCCGCCTTCGGCAACAAACTCGTTTCTGTCATACCCGGCAAGGTATTGACTTCCAGCACCACCGGTTCGCCTTCGGCCGGCACCATCACGTCCACCCGCGCGTAATCGCGCCCGCCCACGGCCTGGAACGCACCGAGCGCAGCATCCTGAATCCGCCGGGTCGTTGCCGGGTCGAAGGACGCCGGGCAGAAATACTCCGTGCAACCGGCCGTGTATTTGTTGCGATAGTCATAGCTGCCGACCCTGGGCCGGACTTCCACCACCGGCAACGGTTCGCCGGCCAGTATGCCGACCGTGCATTCACGCCCAATGACCTTTTCTTCGACCAAAACTTCCGAATCAAACTTCAGCGCCCCGGCCAATGCATTCTGCCAATCCTCGACCCGTTCCACAAACTGTAATCCAACGCTGGAGCCTTGCCGCACCGGCTTGACCACCAACGGCGGCAGCCAGCCCTTCGGCCAGGGAGTTTTGGCCGAATTCATGACCAGGAATTTCGCCGTGGGAATTCCGGCTTCAAGGCAGCGCCGCTTCGTCAACACCTTGTCGAAGGCGATGCGGCTCGCCTCGGCATCACAGCCGGTATACAAGACGCCCAGTTCATCCAGGCGCCGCTGGACCGTTCCATCCTCGCCATACGTGCCATGCAACGCCAGAAGCACCACGTCCATTTCCGGCGGCAAATCGAAGTCGCCGTGCAGCGGGTCCACTTCATAGACTTCGTGGCCGAGCGAGCGCAACGCTTTCGCGATCGCCGTCCCGGAACGCAGCGACACTTCGCGTTCGGCACTCGGGCCGCCCAACATCACCGCAATCTTAAGTTTGATGCTCATTCCTCACCGACGATTTCCACTTCCGTTTCCAATTCGATGCCGCGTTCAGTTTTCGCCCGTTGTTTAAGCAAGTCAATCAACTCCAAAACGTCGCGCGCCGTCGCTGAACCGTCGTTCACAATAAAGTTGCCGTGCTCGGGGGAAACCACCGCCCCGCCGACGCGCGCGCCTTTCAAGCCCAGTTCATGCACCAGTTTTCCCGCCGGAATCCGGGCGGGGTTTTTAAACATGCAACCGGCGCTGGGCGCGGCGGGCTGCGAGGCCCAACGCTTTTCGCTGTACTCCTCCATGCGCGTTTCAATCTCTTCGCGCGGCGCCGATTTGCATTTAAACACCACGCCGAGGGCGATGTGGTTTTTCAAGGTGGCACAACTGCGATATTCCACCGCCAGTTCCCCGGGCGCGAGCTGGCGGATGTGGCCGTCAAAATCCATGAGCCGGACCGATTCAACGACGTCGAAGGTCTGGCCACCCATGGCACCGGCGTTCATGCGCAAGGCGCCGCCGACGCTGCCCGGAATGCCTTCAAAAAACTCGACACCGCTCAAATTGTTGCGCTTTGCCTCCATGGCCACGTTCCTTAACTTCGCACCCGCACCGCAGCACAGACGTTCGCGGGTGACCTCGATCCGGCCAAAATAAGCGTGCGCCAGACAGACAACCACGCCACGAACACCGCCGTCGCGCACCAGTAAATTCGAGCCGCGGCCCAGTACAAACAGGGGCGCCCCGTGGACGCGGCACGTCTTCACGACCCCGGCCAAATCCGCTTCCGACGCCGGTTCAACATACAGGTCCGCCGGCCCGCCAACCCGCAGCGTGGTATGCTTGGCCAGCGGTTCGTTGGGGCGAACAACCGAGTAGCGCGAAACGCACCCGGCCAATTCGACGGCAATATCAACTTTGTTGGGTGCGGGCATTTCCAAAATTGCGTTCATGCGGCGCTGATGTGTTCCTGTTTCGGTTCTCCAGCGCGCGGCAGCTGGATTCCAGGCTTCAGCCTGTTTTCTTTCGGCAAGCTAAAGCTTGAACTCCAGCACGCGCTCAGGATGTTTTCGGCAATTTCTTCCGCCGCCCGGGGTGCATGCCACCGGGCGAGGGCCGTTTGCATGGAGGCGCGGGCGGTCTCGTTTTCAACCAGTTCACGCAGCAAGGTCGCAACCCCTTCCGGCATCGCGTCTTTCTGTTCGAGCAGCCGCGCCGCTCCGGCGGTCTCAAACGCGCGGGCATTATGGAATTGATGGTTGTCCGCCGCCGCGGGAAAGGGAATGAGCAGCGACGGCAAACGCACCGCCGCAATTTCCGCCAGCGATGAAGCGCCGGCCCGGCTCACGGCCACGGTGGTGGCGCCCATTGCCAAATTCATTTCCGCCAGAAACGGTTGAACGACGGCCTTTATACCACGATCGGCATAGGCCGCTTTAACCTTCTCAAAATCATTCGTTCCGGTGAGATGAATAAATTGGAGCGCGGACAGCTTGTGCGCGTGTTCCACGACCGGCCGGAATTGGCTGGCAAGCTGTCCGCGCTCCTGCAAATGCGGCAGGGTGGCCAGCATGATTTCGTTAATGCCACTCGCGCCCTGGCTGCCGCCCATGACCAGAATGGTCGGGCGATGCGGATCAAGACCGAGGGCGGCACGGCAGTTTTCGATTGCCGGGTGCCGGGTGCCGGGTGCCGATTTTTCGAAATCGAATTCCGGGCGAACGGGCGTGCCGGTCGCTGTCACTTTTCGTGTTTTCAACCGCGCGGCGGCCTCGGGAAATCCCACAAATGCCTCGTTCACGAACCGCGCGAGAAAGCGATTGGCCCGACCGGGAATCGTATTGGACTCATGCAGGAAAGTTTTCGCGCCCAAGCCTTTCGCCGCCAAAACCGGCGAAGCGCTGGTGAACCCACCCATCGCCAGGACCGCGTCGGGTGGGCATCGACGAAAAATATTCCGCGCGGCGAACAGGGCTTTCACAAAGCTGCTGGCGAAGGAAAAATAGTTCCGATTTTGCAGGCCGACGGCCGGAAGCGTGAAGATTTCCCAATCGACGGCGCCTTTCACGGCCTGCTGGTCGATGTCCTTGGGCGAAATGAGCAAGGCCGTCCGGGAGCCGAGCTTTTTCAATTCGCCGGCGACGGCCAGGCCCGGAAAGAGATGCCCGCCCGTGCCGCCGCAGGCGATGGCGACGAAGGGCGTTTTGGCTCCGGACCGGGTCATGTGGGTTGGGCCGAAGGCAGTTCGTCGGTTTCGAAGGCGGCGCCGGGGATTTTTTCACGCGCCGGGGCGTGTCGCGCGATGCTGAACAGGATTCCCACACAAGCCAACATGGCCATGAGATTCGAGCCACCGTAACTGATGAACGGCAGGGGCAGGCCCTTGTTCGGCAGCGCGCTGGTGACAACGCCGATATTGATCGCCGCCTGCAAACCGATTAACAGCGTGATGCCGGACCCCAGCAAAAAGCCGAACGGGTCGCGGGCATTCAGCGCGATGTAAATTCCGCAAATGACGATGATGACAAAAGCCAGCAGAATGAACAGGGTCGCAACCAGGCCCAGTTCTTCGCCGATGATGGAGAGGATGAAATCGGTGTGGTCTTCCGGCACAAAACCGAGTTTTTGGCGGCCATTGCCGAGGCCGAGTCCGGTCCAACCCCCGGAACCGAGCGCGATCATGGCCTGATAGGCTTGATATCCCACACCATCCTTGTGCTGTTCCAGATCCCACCAGCTAAAGATCCGCTTCAGGCGCATGGGATCAAATAAAATGGAAACGGCCAGGGCCACGATTCCGAGCAACACGGGTGGCACGATGTACTTCCAACGGGAACCGGCGAGCAACAGCATGGCACCGCTGACGGCCGCCAGGAGGATGGTGGTGCCGCGGTCCGGTTCGACGAACACCAGGCCGAGCACCAGCACGATGAAGATGCCGGGCAGCACGACGCCGCGGCTCCAGGTGTGCATGTGCCGCTGGCAATGGTGGCCATACCAGGCCAGCAGGATGACGAGGGCGATCTTGGCGAATTCCGAGGGCTGAAAACGCACGCCGTGGAAATCGAACCAGCGGCGTGCGCCATTAATTTTTCTACCGATATGCGGCACCAGCACCGCCACCAACAACAACACCGCCAGAAGAAAAATCGGCCAGGCAAACTTTCGGAGCAGTTGATAATCGAGAGCGGTCGCGACGACGCAGAGGACAAAGCCCAACGCGCACCAGACGAGTTGCCACATCAGATAGTGCGCGCCGACCTGGCTCATGCTGGAGCTGTAAAGCATCACCAGCCCCAGCGCCAACAGGGCGGCGACACAAAACGCCAAGGTTGTGACGGCGAATCTCATTTCAACTGTTCCATAGCATGCCGGGCACAAACCCGCCCGGTTACTGCGAATTCGGCGTACTGCTGTCCGATGCGGGCGCGGTGGTCGACGCCGGCACGGGCGCTGCCGCTGGCGCGGAAACCGGAGCCGCTTCGGTCTTGGCCGGTATCTTCAGTTTCTGGCCAACCTTGATATGAGTCGTGGACAGGCCGTTCTCGGATTCAATCGCCTTGATGGTGGTGCTGTTGCGCTTGGCGATCTTCGAAAGCGTATCTCCCGACTTTACGACGTATATTTCGTCACCGCCACCGGTGCTCGATGAACCGGTCATGTCGGTCGCCGAGCCGGCAGCATTGGTCGCGCCGGGAAGGGTGAGCTTCTGGCCCACTTTTAATTTGGCCGGATCGATGCCGGGGTTGGCAGCCTCGATCGCCTTGACCGTCACGCCGTTTTTCTTGGCGATCTTCCAAAGTGAATCACCCTTGACCACCACGTACTCGGAGCCGGCGGTTTCCGGCGCCACGGGCGGCGGCGTCATCGCGGCCGGCGGCTGGACCGGCGGATTGGACGCTTCGACCGGCGGTGGATTTGTATTCATCATGGCCGTCTCGTTCGTATCGATCGTCGGCTGGTTTTCCGCCTCGGTTTGCTCGCGTTTGCAGCCTTGCATGAGCAAGGCCATGAGGCCGACGACATTGATCGCCAGCACGCAGAACACGGCGACCTTCACACGCGAACGGCGTTTGCTTTGCTGCTCCAACAAGGAGCCTTGGGGTACGAATGGGTTGGGACTATTCATTGATTTGGCGCTGATTGCGTCCTTTCGTGATGAGGTTGGGTTGTTGAGTTTCTCGCCGGGAAGTTTCCCTCTCAAAAACTTCCAGGCATTTTAAAGCATTTGTGTTCTTCATGTTACGCTTGAGGCCGTGGCGATGCAGGTTGCTTGAAACCGGCTGATTTTCAAGCCGTCGGCCGGGTAAAAGCACCTTTTGGGCCAGCATGCGCCCCACCGCTAACGCCAATGGTTTTAACAACTGACGGGTGTCCGCGCAAGGAACAAAGCACCTTGACCGGAATTGTTTTTCCAACGGGTTAATCATGCCGTTCATCTCAGTTTCAGTGTGGCCAGCGCGACGACGGCGAAGAGCACACACAAAATGTAAAAGCGCATCACCACCTGCGATTCGTACCAACCCTTCTTCTCGAAGTGATGATGCAATGGCGCCATTAAAAAAATTCTCCGGCCGACGCCATAACGTCTCCGCGTGAAACGGAACCAGCCGGTCTGCAAAATGACCGATACGGCTTCCATCACGAACACACCGCCCGCAATCACCAGGACAAAGGGCTGATGAATCAGCACGGCGATAATGCCGAAAGCGCCGCCCAGGGGCAGAGAGCCGGTGTCGCCCATGAACACCTGCGCCGGATGGCAGTTGAACCATAAAAATCCCAGTCCCGCGCCGATCAGTGCCGAGCAGAAAACGGTCAATTCGCCGGCGCCGTTCACATAGGGAATCTGCAAATAGCCGGCGGCCTTCGCGTTGCCGGCCAGATAAGTGAAAAATAAAAAGACAAATCCCACAATCAGCGTACAGCCAATCGCCAGTCCGTCGAGACCATCGGTCAGATTCACCGCATTGGAGCTGCCGACGATCGCCAGCACCACGACCAAAAGGCCGATCCATCCCGCGTTCACCGCCACCGGATATTTGTAAAACGGCACGGTGATTTCCGTCACCAGCCTGCCGGTGGAGGGGGTCAGCCACAAATAGACGCCGATGAACGCGGCCAACAGGATTTGCACCCATAGTTTCAGGCGCGGTGGCGTACCGCCGCCGCTTTGTTGGATGATCTTGGCGTAATCGTCGTAAAACCCCAGGCCGGCCAGCACCAGCACCGAGAGCAGGGTCAGTTCGACCTGCGCGTTCCATTGCGCCCAGAGCATCGTTGAAAAGACGAGCACGGCGACAATCAAAATGCCGCCCATGGTCGGGGTGCCCTTTTTGCTGAGCACGCGCGCTCCCAGACCGCCGGCTTCCTCGGCTTTGTCCGCATAATCCTGGCCGAATTTCAACTGCTTGAGCCAGTGAATGATTTTCGGTCCGAGCCACCAGCTTAAAATGAGGGCCGTGATGGCCGCTCCCGCGCTGCGCACCGTGATGTAGCGAAAAAGCCGCAAAGGCGAGAGATGATCCGCCCAATGCGATCCCGCCGACCAATCGAGCAACTTCTGGCTCAAATAGTATAGCATGGTCTTGAGTCACGACTGCTCCGACTTTAATGTTTCCGCGATGCGTTCCAGGCGCGATGTCCGCGACGCCTTCAACAACACCACATCGCCTGCCTTTACAAAATGTTTAACCGCGTTTTTCGCCGCCTCGACATCCGCGAATTCAATCACCCGGCTCAAGCCGGCTGCCCGTGCCGCGGCGGCGACCACCGGCGCCATCCGGCCCACGACGAACAACTGGCCGATGCCTAATTCGGCCGCGCGCCGGCCAATTTCCGCATGGGCCGCTTCGCTCTGCGCGCCGAGTTCGGCCATGTCGCCCAGCACGGCCACCCGCCGTCCCTGCAATGGCAGGGCGCACAGCGTTTCCAGCGCCGCCACCATCGAATCCGTGTTCGCGTTGTACGCATCGTCGAGCACGCGCACACCGCCGGCCTCCCAAAATTGCATCCGCATTTTCGCCGGCAGGCATTCGGCCAGGCCGTCCCGCACCGCGGGACGGCCCAGGCCTAGTTCCTCACTGACCGCGACCGCAAAAAGCGCATTGACGACCTGATGACGGCCGAGCAGATTCACCCGGTACTCGCCGTTGAATTCGATCTTCGGCGATTCCACGCGAAACGTAACGCCGTTTTTGTCCAACCGGATTCCCTTCGCCCGCCAGTCATTCTTTTCACCCAAACCCACGCGCACAACCGTCGCACGAGTGCGCCGGGCAATCGGTTCGGTCCATTCGTCGTCACCATTGGCAAAAAGCCTGCCATCCGCCGGCAAAAGTTCGGCCAGCCAGCCTTCTTCCTGCGCCACGCCGGCGACACCGCCAAAAAATTCCAAATGCTCGCGGCCGATGTTGGTCAACACGCCATATTTTGGTCGAATCATTTTCACGAGCGGCGCGAGCTCGCCCGGATGGTTCGTGCCCGCTTCCAACACGGCTGTCTGGTGCGATTTGTCCAGGCGCAACAACGTCAGTGGCACACCGATGTCATTGTTAAAACTGGCCTCGCTCCACAAGGTCGTCAGTTTTTGCCGGAGCACGGACGCGATCAATTCCTTCACCGTCGTCTTGCCGTTTGAGCCGCCCACGGCGACCACCGGCAGCTCAAACGCCTGCCGATAGGCGGCCGCAAGCCGCCCCAGGGCCACACGCGTATCATCCACCGCCAGCATCGCGCAATCCGGCAGTGGCGGACGGAGCCGTTTCCGTTCCACCACCACGGCCGTGACACCCCGGGTTGTGACTTCGTTCACAAAGTCATGGCCGTCAAACCGTTCACCTTTGATGGCGAAAAACAAATCCCCGGCCTGCACCTGCCGCGAATCGGTACAGACGCGTTGAATGGCCGTCGCCCCGGAGCCGCGCTCCACCCTGGCAGCGCAGGCTTCGGCTACAAATTTCAAAGAGCGCGTTTCCACTCTAAATGCTCCCCGTCCGGTCAGGGATTCCGCACGACGGACGATTTCAAGCCGCCGGCCGCCACGAGGGGAGGAGAATCAGGCCCGGGCGAAACTTCATCCGGCGGAATGTTCAGGTAGCTCGCGCACCGCCCGGCTATTTCCCTGAAAATCGGGCCACAAACCTGGCCGCCGTAGTATCCTTCCTTGGGGTCATCCATCACCACGGCAATGCAAAGTTGCGGATTGTCTGCCGGAAAAAAACCAATGAACGAGGCAAAATATTTTCCCGGCAGGTAACCGCCCGGGCCGGCTTTCTGAGCCGTACCGGTCTTGCCCGCCACAACATAATCCTTCAATGCGGCGTCCGGGGCCGTGCCTTCCGGCGAGACCACGGTCTTGAGCGCTTCCACCATGAACTGGTCCGTGGCCGGACTGATGACCTGCCTGATCACCTGCGGCGCGTATTGCGCCACCACATTGCCATTGCGATCCACCAGGCGGCTCACCAGCATCGGTTGCATCAACCGGCCCCCGTTGGCAATGGCGCACATCGCCATCGCCATTTGCAGCCGCGTCACGGCCACGCCCTGCCCCATGGGAATTTGCGCGATGGATACCTTGCTCCAATCATTGACCGGATGCAGGATGCCGGCCACTTCGCCCGGCAGTGGAATTCCGGTGCGCTGGCCAAAGCCAAAATCCCATGCGTAATCGTAAAGCCGGTCTTCTCCAAGACGAATGCCGATTTTGGCCGCGCCGATGTTCGAGGACTTGGTAAGGATGCCCTCGGTAGTCAGCAGATCGAACGGTTCATGGTCGTGCAAAACCCTTCCAGCGTAGGCAAAATGACCGTGATCACAGTCAAAGATATCCGTCAGCTGCACGACGCCTTCGTTCAATGCCCCCGACACCACCACGATTTTGAAAGTCGAGCCGGGCTCCATGATGTCACTAATCACCCGGTCACGGCGGGAGTCGGCGGAGGAGACCCCGGGATTGTTCGGATCAAAATCGGGCAGTGTCGCCATGGCCAGGATCTCACCGGTCTGCGGGCGGACGACAATGCCCGTGATGCTGATGGGGGTGTGCTTTTCCATCGCGTTGGTCAGCGCGGATTCGACGATGTGCTGGATGACGCCGTCAATGGTGAGCACCACGTTGTAACCGTCGCGAGGCGTCACATCCTGACCGCGCAAAGCGACCAGTTCCTGCCGGCGGCGGTCCATTTCCGTGACGCGCCAGCCCGGGACGCCGCTGAGTGCGGAATTCAGGGACATTTCGATGCCATCCCGGCCCGAGGTTTCCATCACCGGCTGGCCGTCCACCGACAATTCATCCGAGCTGACAAAGCCAAGCACATGGGCCGCGAGCGAGCCGTTGGGATATACCCGCAATTGGTCATCCACGGGACTGGCAAAAATCGCGTGGGTGCGGAGGTTACGCAGGAAGAGACGCTGGCCCCTGGATAATCCGGCTTCATCCGGGCCAAAGGACAGCTGGTTCATCGCCGTTTGAACTTGCTGCCAGGTTTCATCCCGAACCTTGCGCCGCAGGACGACATAGCGATTGGTGACGGTTTCGCCGGGTTCCGTCTGCCGCACGCGGGGAAGCAATCGCTGGTATAAATCGGCCTCGCTCATCTGTAACAAAGGGGCCAGGGTGCGGGCCACGATTGCCTGCTGGTTGCCAATCAATATCGGGTCGGCACAAACCGTTTTTACAAAAATGCTGGTGGCCAGCAGATTGCCGTGCGCATCGAGGATGCTGCCCCGGCGCGGCTCGCGAAAGAACTCGATCCCCGTGTTTTGCTGCGCCAGCGCCGCAAGTTCGTCGTGACGCAACACCTGCAGATCCACCAGTCGGTACCCCAGACCGCCAAAGGCCAGGCCCAGCAACACCAGCAACAGCAGCATGCGTCGTAATTGCAGTCGTTTTATCATCTCAAAATGGCCAACCGCCCGCGGCGATCGGTTCCTCACCCGACGGCGTCACGG
>DATJYM010000355.1:0-5685 GCA_035499615.1 Candidatus Acidiferrales bacterium
TTTGGTATTTGACGGCTCGGCGGCCACCAACATCTCAACCCCGCAACTCTTCGATGGGGCGTTCTCGAACCTTAAAGGCGGAGACGTCAATTTTATCCTCTACCCTGATCCGAACAGTGCCTACATCGGCGCCATCACCAATGCGTTCTATAATTTGATTCGCACCGCTGCCACCGGGGGCCGGAACAGCACTAATGACATCACCTCCTACACTTTCACATCATCAAACACGCTGATTTTCGCCGTTCCTGACCCCGGGCTCTATGACAATGCCGGCGGCGTTTCGGTTCTGGTCGCGCCCCAACCTCCTGGTTCTCCGACCGGACGGGTCGCCCAGGTTTCCGCCGGATGGTATCATACTCTCTTCGTAATGTCTGATGGCAGTGCCTGGGGCATGGGCGATAACTCACTCGGCCAGTTGGGTCAGGGTCCAGCCTTTGGCGGCAGCCATCGGCCTGTCCAGATAATGCCTGGAAACGTCACCGGCGTCTCAGCCGGGGCTTATCACAGCCTCTTTGTGGAAGCTGACGGCAGTTTGTGGGCGGTCGGCGACAATTCGGCAAATCAATTGGGAGACGAGCGGGGTGTGACCGAATATTTCCCGGAGCGAATCGTCTCCAGCGATGTGACGTCCGCCGCTGCCGGAGTGTATCACAGTCTGTTCCGGACGATCAGCGGTCATCCTGTCAGTATCAGCCTTTGGGCCATGGGGTACAATTTTTGGGGCGAACTGGGTGACGGTACCGATGGGGGCACCACGATATTTCCAGAACAGGTTCAATTCGCAGTTTCCGGCACTCTTTCCGTTTCCACCATGGCCGCCGGCTCCGCCCACAGCCTGTTGATCAAATCCGATGGCAGTCTGTGGGGCATGGGCGATAATGACTATGATCAGTTGGGTTTGGGTGATTTCGCGACATATCAATACGATTCGCCCACGCAACTTGTGTCTCCCAACGTCATCGCCATCGCTGCCGGAGACGAACATAGTCTGTTTATCAAAGCCGGCGGCAGCCTTTGGGGCATGGGAGACAATTCAGCTGGTGATCTGGGCGATGGCACAACGACTGAACGGATCCTGCCCGTGCAGATCGAACCGTCAAATGTCACGGCGATTGCAGCGGGCCTGGGCTACAGTCTTTTCGTCGAAGCGGATGGCAGTCTCTGGGCCATGGGTTTTAATAATCACGGGCAATTGGGTGACGGCACCACGACCGACCGACATTCTCCCGCTCTGATTGTCACCAGCAATGTGGTGGCGGTCGCCGCCGGGGGAAACAGCAGCTTCTTCATCAAATCCGATGGCAGCCTCTGGGCCATGGGTTTGAATGGCAGCGGCCAGTTGGGTGACGGCACTACCACGGAGCGCCATACACCCGTGCGTATTGTGCCCGTCAGCGTGCCGGGGCCGCCTGTCATCACCGGCATCAGCGTGGCTGGCACCAATCTCGTGCTCACGGCGAGCAACGGTGTTTCCGGCAGGACTTATTTGACCCTGATGAGCGTGAATTTTTCGGCGCCCATGAACCAGTGGATACCGGTCGCCATTAATGTGCTCAACGCGGACGGCGCTTTTACCATCACCGCTACCAACGCAGTGGATGCGAAAATCCCGCAAAGGTTCTATCGTTTGGAGCTGCAAAATTAGGGCAGCAGCCGTGCGGGCGAAAATGTTTGAAAATTGGCGACCCATTTCCTGGCGGGAATTTCGCACTGATAGCTGACGGCCACGCCGTTATTTGATAGAATCCAATCCAATGAAGGTCCATGAATAACCCCCAAAATCGGGAAGAGACGATTTTCGAAGCGGCGCTGCAACTGCCGCCGGAACAACGCGCGGCACATCTCAAGCAGGCGTGTGGCGATGACGCGCAGTTGCGGCAGCGCGTCGAACGGTTGCTCAAGTCACACGAAGAAGCCAGCAAAGATTTTCTCGAACAACCGCCGCAGGCCCTCGGCCCGAACAAAACCATCGTCGTCGCCAGTCCCCCTATCGCCGAAGAACAACCGGGCACGATGATCGGACGCTACAAGTTGCTGGAGAAAATCGGCGAAGGCGGGTTCGGCGTGGTCTATGTGGCCGAGCAGCGCGAGCCGGTCAAACGCCGTGTCGCGCTCAAGATCATCAAGCTCGGCATGGACACGAAGCAGGTCGTCGCGCGCTTCGAAGTCGAGCGGCAGGCGCTGGCCATGATGGACCATCCGAACATCGCCAAGGTGTTCGATGCGGGCGCGACGGAAACCGGCCGTCCCTATTTCGTCATGGAACTGGTGCGCGGCATCAAAATCACGGATTACTGCGACCAAAATAATCTTTCCACGCGCGAACGGCTGGAATTGTTTGCGAAGGTTTGCCAGGCCATTCAGCACGCGCACCAGAAGGGAATCATCCATCGCGACATCAAGCCTTCGAACATTCTCGTGACGCTGCACGATGGCGTGCCTGTGCCGAAGGTCATTGATTTCGGCATCGCCAAGGCGACGCAAGGCGAGCTGACGCAGAAAACGGTTTACACGCAGTTGCAGCAATTTATCGGCACGCCGGCCTACATGAGTCCGGAGCAGGCGGAGATGAGCGGGCTGGACATTGACACGCGCAGTGACATCTATGCGCTGGGGGTGTTGCTCTACGAATTGCTCACCGGCAAAACGCCGTTCGATCAGAAAGACCTGCTGAGCGCGGGCCTTGATGGGATGCGCCGGATGATCCGCGAACAGGAACCGCTGCGGCCTTCGACGCGCGTCAGTTCGCTGCAAGGCGAAGAACGCACCACGACCGCCAAACGACACGGCCTCGACGCGCCGAAACTTGTCCACTTGCTGCGCGGTGATTTGGATTGGATCGTCATGAAGTGCCTGGAGAAAGACCGCACGCGCCGTTACGAAACCGCGAACGGCGTGGCCATGGATCTGAAGCGTTACTTAAGCCAGGAGCCGGTCGTGGCCCGTCCACCCAGCGCCATTTATCGTTTTCAGAAATTTGCCCGGCGCAACAAACTGGCCTTTGCTGCCGGCTCGGCCGTCGCGATCGCCCTTTGTCTCGGTGTCGTCGCGAGCACCTGGCAGGCGGTGCGGGCGACACACGAGCGACGAATCGCCGACCACGAACGCGAACACGCGCAAACCGAAGCGAAACGCGCGGATGCAAACGCCGGGGCCGAAGCCCGCCAGCGCCAGATCGCAGAACAAGCCACGCATCGCACGCAGCAGGCGCTTTCCGCCTCGCTCGAAGTCGAAGGCGACCGGCTTGCGCAAGAGAACAATTCGTCAAAGGCGCTGGCCTATTTCGCCCGCGCCCTGCGCATTGACCCGGACAATCGCGTCGCCGCCCAACGCATCGTATCGTTGCTCAACCAGCGGGATTTTCCACTGCCGATGCTGGCGCGTCCGGCGGAACTGACGTTTGATCCTCTGCGCGTGATGGCTTACAGCGCGGATTTGCGGAGGTTTTGTGTGGTCACCAACGAGACCACGCTCGCCGTGTGCGACGGAAGGGACGGACACTTGATCGGCAAGCCATTGCCAGTGGAGGATCGCCTCACCGGCACCAACTGGTTTTTTCATACCGGAATTAGAGAAGCGGATGCACAGACAAACGGCAGAATTTTTATCCTCTTCGATGGCGACGGTTCGCGGCTGGCGGTTGGCCTGACCAACAAAACGACATTCTGGGAATGTGCCACCGGACTTAAGCTGGGGGAATTGAGCGGAAAGCTTGACGCCTTCAGCCCAGACGGGAAATTCGCCGTATTGGGTGACCGCGTTGTGGATGTGGCATCTGGCCGCGAGTTCTTCACCATCGCCAGCGATGGTCCGCGCAGCCGCGCTGTTTTTAGTCCGGACGGACAGATGCTCGCTTTTGTAACGGATTCCAATTCGCTGATTGAAGTCTTATTTACGACCAACGGCCAGCCGGTTTCGCCGACGATTCCCACGACGATCATAGGCGCGCTGCCGTTCGTCCGGTTCAGTCCGGAAGGCCGGCGGCTTATCGACAGCGGATCGCATGGCTACCTGCGGGTGTGGGATCTGGTTGAGCAGCGACAGAGCTTTGCGGCGCTCGTCCACGGCAACAGTGTTTGGGCGATGGATTGTTCCGCAGACGGAAGGCTGTTGGCCACGGGCGCACGCAGTGGCAGAGCCTACTTATGGAGTCTGGTTGATGGCCGGGAGGCGCGCGAATCATGCCAATCGCTGGAGTCCATCAGCACGGTGTGCCTGGCGCGGGATGGTTCGTGGTTGGGCGCGCAAAGTTTTCCGACCGCTCTGGGCAACCGCCGGCTGGAGGCATGGTGGGATACGCGAACCGGCCGCGCCGTGCCGATCAAACTATTTCATCCTGCCGGCGTGAAGCGTGCCGACTACGCGCCAGACGGATCAATTGTGCTGACGCTCTGCGCGGATGGCGCGGCGCGAATCTGGCGCGCGCAGGATGGTGTCCAGATTGGACAACCCATCCTTTACGGCAAGAGAGTTACCGTTGCCATTTTCAATTCCGACTCGACGGCGCTCGCGACCGGATCCGAGGACGGAGAGATTCGTCTCTGGGACGCCAAGTCGGGCCAGGAATTGAAATCGTTGGGCCGCCACGAGACAGGCGTCACCGCGCTCGCCTTCAGCCCCGACGGACGATATCTGGCCAGCGGCGCGGATGCGGCGAGCCTCAAGTTGTGGGAGATCGCCTCCGGCAAATTACTCGCCGAAAAACACATTGAAAATGGACCAGACCCGGACGGAGAACGCGTCATGTATCTGGCCTTTCAACCAACGGGAGCACACTTGGTCGCCTGTTACTACTACAACCATCATGCCGATATTCTCGAACTGCCCACATTGCGACAACTTGCCAGTCTCACAAAGAATCAAGGCGGGGTTTTCCACGCCAGTTTCAGTCCGGATGGGAAGTGGCTGGTCACTTCGTCGGGCGGTGACGCCGCGCAACTGTGGAATGCGATTACAGGAGAAGGGCCGGAGGCCAGATACCAGCATGAATCGGGAGTGTTCACCTCGGAATTCAGTTCTGACGGGCGGTTGATCGTGACGGCATCTTACGATAGCACCGCGCGGGTGTGGGACGGGGAGACCGGCAGACCTGTGACCGAACCGCTGGTCCATCGCGGCATGGTTTATCACGCGGTTTTTCACCCGGACAATCGGTCAGTGCTCACCGCCAGCCAGGATGGCTCGGCAGTTGTGTGGGACGTTCAGACCGGACGCGCCCTCTCCGAAAAATTCATTCACGAAGGCGGGGTATATGACGCCTGCTTCAGCCCGGATGGCCGGCATATTCTCAGCGCCGGAAGAGACGGCTTGGCCGAGATCCATGACTGGATCGAAATGCCCGGCGACGCGCCGGCGTGGCTGCCGGAACTTGCCGAAGCCGTCGGCGGATTTCGTCTCAACGAGAACAACGTGGCGGAGTTCGTGAGTGATGCAGCCCAAACGGTGGCGCGGTTGCGCGCGACGCTGACAAACGCCGCGGCAACGGACGCGATTGCGTTCTGGGGACAATGGTATCTGTCAGATCGCCAGACGCGAACCGTGTCGCCCTTCGCCGCGCTGAGCATTCGTGAATACAGTAAGCGGCTGGCGGAAATGCCGGATTTGCCGGCGCTGGAAGAGGCCTTGGCCTTGGGTTCGCATAATCTCGTGGTTTATCAAAAGCTCGCCGGATTGGTGGCATCC
>DATJYM010000356.1:0-7862 GCA_035499615.1 Candidatus Acidiferrales bacterium
CAAGATGGTCGCGCAACGTCCGCGATGCAACCGGCAAGACATCCGGCGAGATGTCTCGCGTCACAGTTGCGCAATGTCCGCGCAACAGGCAGGCAGCCGCCGACACATTGTCGCCGGATGACCGGCGAGACGACTCGCAAGATAACTGGCGTTACGCCGATGTCGGGCGCGCGGCGTCCGCCTGGAAACTTGCGAGACAACCCACGATCTGTTCGCGCAACGGCGGTGCAACAGCCGTGCAACAGCCCACGCAAAATCCCGCAAGCAACTCGTGAGATTCCTACCGCCGACTTTCAACCGTCACAGTTAAACATTATGAATACACCAACCATACCACAACCGACTCTCGATCTTGAATCTTTGCGCAAGGCCATTCAAGAGTTCCGGCCTAATCCGCATCGTGTGCCATTCAACAGCCTCAAACCATTCCATGATTCCATCGTAGAACTGCGTGCTAAAAGAGCGTCCTACAGGTCAGTTGCAGAACTTCTGCAACAACATGGCGTGAAGACCAGTCGGGCGCGCGTGGCCGAATACGGCCGCATCGTCCTGGACGGCGGAAAATCACGCAAGCGGCGGAAGCAGGCGAAGACCCTGCCAGACGCGAATACGGTGGTCGCGCCTCAAAGTGTGCCAGCCTTGCTCTCAAAACCCGGCCCGGCCTCGACAGCACCAGCGGACGAGCTTCCGCCACAACCAACCGAAAATGATTCGTATAAATCGCGGGGACCGCGCATTGCGCGTATCCGAATGGCGGATGGCAGTATTCTCGGTGAAAAAAGCCCCGGCCAGACGCCGTAGGAACTTTCCTGCCGTGACCAACGCTTGCGCAGACGCGGCTGCGCGTTCGTCACGGCGGCCCCGTTTCCGTCTGGCATTGGCAGCGCCGCTCCGGCGCGCGACTCCACTCATGCCGTTTCGCGCATCGCCGACCGCTTTCCACCGCCAATACCAGACCGAAGCATATTCTTCACATCCGTTATTTGGCGAATAGCCAATCAAGGCTCAATGGAATTCAATTTTCACCAGCGACCGTGACACTTCCCGCGTGAATTTCTAGTCGCCATCGGTCTTTGGCGAAGCGAGCATCGTCAAGGTGGAAGCCGAAGGGTGACAGGGCGGAACGACCTTGACGACGCGCAGCGAGCCATACAATGGGACGGCGATTCACGCGAGGTTAGCAAAGCGTTAGCATTGTTGTTAGCAATGGCGAAGCAACAGGGTTAGCAACAGGTGGTGAACGCGCGAAGCAACGTCGGAAGCACCACCATTGGCAACACACGGGGCAACATCCGAAGCAACAAAGTTCGCAACGCGGTTAGCAACACGGTGAGATGACCGGGTTAATATCCGACGCAACATTGCGGTTGGCACAAATGAAGCACTTCGCGCGACATCGGCCGAGATTTGAGTGAGCCGTAAAAACCTCGTCCTGACGAGGGGTAACGCGTGCCCTGCCTAAAATGGTAAATTGCTCATTGAAAATAAACCGCGCGCCTAGCGACAAAAGGCGGCAAAAAGCAACAAGTTGAAGTGACAAATTGCGACAAATTCGTTGCCGCTTTTTGTCGCTTTTTGCCGCTCGGGTTCGAGCCGCGCTTTTTCCGAACGATTTCGTTAGGGGATGGTGTCTCCGAAATTTTGCCGGCGGATGCAAGCAAGACAAACGTGAGATATTCATTTTCAGACTTGGGTTATGGAATTTACTGGCCGTCAAATTCCCAATTGATGTCGGGGTCTTTCGGATCGGCGATCTTGCCGCTGACCTGCGCGACGACATAGCTGTATTTGAACCAAGCCGTATGACCATCGCCAAAAACGATGTTGCCGCCGGCACTGTGCCGTCCGGAAAATCGGTTGCACCAGTTGTAGGTGCTGCTCAAATCAGTTGGGCTGGTGCCGTAATACGGAGTTTCGCTGGCATGAACCCGCTGCTCCGAGAACACCACGAAGGCCGAGGGATGTGCCGCCTGCGTGATTTTGAACGGGGTTTCCGGCACATTGGCGGGAGCGGGAAGATTATAGTTGATGCGCTGGTTCATCCCGTAATTGAACGTGGGACCCGGCCCGACACCTGGCTGAATGCCAGTTACCGGGTTGGGATCGCTGGGGCCGTAAGGAATGCCCGCAGCGGTGGGACAGATGTAAATGGAATGGGAGTAGGTAAAAACGTTGTTGCTGATGCTGTTGGCTCCATATTCCCACAGTGGAATGCCGCCAGCATAGGAAGGCAGGACGTTGAACCAGTCGGACAGACCAATGGCGGGCGAAGCCGTGGCGTCCGCATACATTTCCGTCCAGACCGGATTGTTGTCCGGCGTGGCGACATATCCAAGTTCCCGCGACTTGGGGTAAAACTGGTCGTTGTCGCCCGCATACATGGTCATCGCCAGTCCCCATTGTTTCAGATTGTTGAGGCAGGTGATTTGATAAGCCCTGGCCTTGGCGCTGGCCAATGCCGGCAACAGCATGGCTGCCAGAATGGCGATGATGGCAATCACCACGAGCAATTCAATCAAGGTAAATCCCCGGCGCTTCATAACCGCGCAATTGTAATAGAACGATTTTTGTTCGCCATCGTTGGATTGTAAATTTTTCATGGCAAACTTCCAAATCCCGCACAGGCCACCTTCAGAAATCTAGTCGCCGCGCAGCTAAACGGACGCTGCTTGGGCCAGAAGACAACGATTCGTCGTTGCAGACGAGGGCTTTGGCAAGCACGCCGATGGACACCGTGCCCCGCAGCAAATCCTTCGTCTCGGTCGCCTCGCGTCTGGCCACGGCCACGACATACCGAAGCTGTTGCATTTCCATAGAAAATCCCATCATGGCCAAACGAAAAAAGTATTTCAACAATAGCTCGCAAAGTGTTTCAATAGACAAAACAAGCAACAACTGAAATTTATTTTATGAGCGCAAAAACGGAAAGCACGTCAACCGAAGCCAAGTGCCCGTTTCATCACGGGGCCGCCGCCCCCGCCACCACAAACCAGGACTGGTGGCCGAACCAGTTGAAGCTTGAACTCCTGCACCAGCATTCCGCCAAGTCCAATCCGATGGGCGAGGACTTCAACTACGCGAAAGAGTTCAACCGCCTCGACCTGGCGGCGGTGAAGAAAGATCTCGCGGCGCTGATGACCGACTCGCAGGACTGGTGGCCGGCGGATTTCGGCCACTACGGCGGGTTGTTCATCCGCATGGCGTGGCACAGCGCTGGCACTTATCGCACCGGCGACGGTCGCGGTGGCGGCGGCCGGGGTCAGCAGCGGTTCGCGCCGCTCAACAGTTGGCCGGACAACGTCAGCTTGGACAAGGCGCGCCGTCTGCTCTGGCCGATCAAACAGAAGTATGGCCGGAAAATTTCCTGGGCCGACCTGATCATTCTCGTCGGGAACGTCGCCCTCGAAACGATGGGCTTCAAGACGTTCGGGTTCGGCGGCGGGCGCGCGGACGTTTGGGAGCCGGACCAGGACGTTTATTGGGGTGCCGAGAAAAAATGGCTGGATGACAAACGCTACTCCGGCGAGCGCGATCTCGAAAATCCACTCGCTGCTGTGCAGATGGGGCTGATTTATGTCAACCCGGAAGGCCCGAACGGCAACCCCAATCCGGTCGCCGCTGCGGTGGACATTCGCGAGACTTTCAAACGCATGGCGATGAACGACGAGGAGACTGTGGCGCTCATCGCCGGCGGCCACACCTTCGGCAAGACCCACGGCGCTGGCCCGGCGTCCCATGTGGGGAAGGAGCCGGAAGCGTCCGGCCTCGAAGAGCAAGGCCTGGGCTGGAAGAGCAGCTTCGGCACCGGCAAAGGCGGTGACGCGATCACCAGCGGCCTAGAAGTCACATGGAGCCAGACGCCGACGAGATGGAGCAACTACTTTTTTGAGAACCTTTTCAAATACGAATGGGAACTGACCAAAAGCCCGGCTGGCGCGCATCAATGGGTCGCCAAAAACGCCAAGGCCACCATTCCCGATGCGCACGACCCGTCGAAGAGGCATCGTCCGACCATGCTCACTACGGATTTGTCGCTGCGGTTCGACCCGATTTACGAAAAGATTTCGCGGCGTTTCCTGGAACATCCAGAGCAACTCGCCGACGCGTTCGCGCGGGCGTGGTTTAAGCTGACGCACCGCGACATGGGACCACGCGCACGTTATCTCGGACCGGAGGTTCCCGCAGAAGAACTCATTTGGCAGGACCCGATTCCTGCGGTGAATCACAAATTGATCGGCCCCAAGGAAATTGCCCTTCTCAAAGCCAAGATTCTGGTGTCCGGCCTGTCGGTCTCGCAATTGGTTTCCACGGCGTGGGCGTCGGCGTCCACGTTCCGCGGCTCCGACAAGCGCGGCGGCGCGAATGGCGCGCGCATTCGTCTCGCGCCACAGAAGGATTGGGATGTCAACCAGCCGAAACAGTTGGCAAAGGTGCTGAAGACCCTCGGCGGCATCCAAAGCGCATTCAACAAAACGACGAAAGGAGGCAAGAAGGTCTCCCTGGCCGACCTGATTGTTTTGGCCGGTTGCGCCGGGGTCGAAAAAGCGGCGAAGAACGCCGGTCACACTGTGACGGTTCCCTTCACGCCGGGACGCATGGACGCTTCGCAGAAGCAGACCGATGTCGAGTCGTTCGCCGTGCTCGAACCCGTCGCGGACGGCTTCCGCAATTACCTCAAGGGCAAATACACCCTGTCGGCCGAGGCGCTGCTGGTGGACAAGGCGCAATTGCTGACCCTGACCGCACCCGAAATGACGGCGCTCGTGGGCGGGATGCGCGTCCTGAAGACCAACTTCGGCGGAACGAAACACGGCGTCTTCACCAAGCGACCGGAGGCGCTGACCAACGACTTTTTCGTGAACCTGCTCGACATGGGCACGGAGTGGAAGCCGGTCTCGCCAGACGCGGACGTGTTTGAAGGCAGCAACCGCAAAACGGGTGCGGTCAAGTGGACTGGCACGCGAGTGGACCTTGTCTTCGGTTCAAACTCCCAACTCCGCGCCTTGGCGGAAGTTTACGGAAGTTCGGACGCGCAGAAAAAATTTGTTCACGACTTTGTCGCGGCTTGGAACAAGGTGATGAACCTTGATCGCTTCGATCTCGCGTAACCACTGATCTTTCATCGAATGATTCAATTCCACCAACGCAACTTTTATGAAAAACGGACTACCCACACTCATCACCCCCGATGCTCAATCAGGTCTGGCCCTCGCCTGCAAACTCGCTGGCGAGCTTCACACTCAAATGGATCAGGCTGCTTCCAAAGTGGAACGCCCTGGCGGCATGAACTACCTGTTGCCAGCACCCATTCCACAGGAGATTATTGCGTGCGTTCTCTTTTACGCAATTGCTGCTGCCAATAATGGCTGGGCAGGCACCACTGGCGCGGCCACAACTCTCCGCCGGGAAAAGTCCGCCATGTAAAACGCTTTTGGCGATTCGTGTCCAACTCTTCCTGCGCGTATTGTAGACTAAAAAGCTTCAATTCCCATGCAAATTTAGGGATAATTGTCGCTTAAATTATTCAAGCCTTCGTGATCAATGGTAAAGGCAACCGATTCGTGCCCGCCTAAGTGAGTGATTTTTATCAGAAAAATGGTGTCGTAATCGTTCTCCGGCCATGAAGGAACTTGTGCGAAATTTCCGCCATCCGCCTCGACAAGATTCTTCGCAAACTTGTCGAGGAAACCATGCTCCCAAGCGACAAAGACTGTGGCGTTCCAGTATTCGGGCTTTTCCAGTTCGTCTTGCAGGTCGTTGATTTGCTTGAAGCCAAATTCTGTGTTGACCGGCAGGCCGCAGCGAATGGCGGTCGGTTCGATGGTGATGAGCGGACGCACATAATAATAATCTCCACCCTTGTCATCAACCTTCTGGGTTGGATTGGGGGCAAAAATGAATTGAGGCTTGCCATATTTTCCCAGCAACACATCGGGCAAGGCAAGGGCGCGATTGAGACCCCTACAAGTCAATTGACCAAGTCCTTCGCGCGGTTTTTCGCCGTGCCGGATGCAGACAATGGTTTCCATATTGGTTCCGGACGTTCCGGCGACCGAGATTAAATTAGTCTGTCCGTCAACTCGGATGACCAAGCCAATGAAAAACACTGCAAATAATATTTTCATATCTTTTAATCGTTCAAAAGCAGTCTGCGACTCGTCTCGACCGCTTTTCACACCTGAATGAAACATTCACGGGACGCGTTTGCGTTGCCCCTTTTCCTGTGTCGGCAATTTCTGGTCTGCGCCGGGGAACACGGGTTCAGGCAGATTACCCGCCTCAAATTTGGCACGGACGTAGGAACTGTAAGTGTCGGGTAAACGGGGTGGCTCGGCGATGGCGTCGTTGAAACGAAAGGCGGAAAGGAGATCGCCAAATGTCGCCCGCCGCCAGTCGCTGATATTTTCCTCTTTGACACCGGTGAACTTCTCCAGAAATTGCAGCACAGAAGTATGATCGAACAGTTCGCTGCACACCCAGCCACCGGCGGTCCAAGGCGAAATGACGATGCACGGCACGCGGAATCCTCCGCCAATCGGCACACCTTTGATAAATTCATGTGGAGTGTCAGGCGGCGGCACCGGCGGTGCAACGTGATCAAAGAGACCGTCATTTTCATCGTAGTTGAGAATAAAGGCCGTCTTGGCCCAAACTTCTGGATTGGCCGCGATAGCGTCAATTTTGCTGGCCACAAATGCCGCGCCTGCCGCCGGCATATAATCAGGGTGTTCGGATTGGAAACTGGTGGGGATGATCCAGGACACGGCGGGCAGTTTGTCATTGATGGCATCGTATTCAAACTTGCCCTCCGGTTCGCGCAGGAGGCCTTTTAATCGCAACGGTGAATTTTCACCAGCTTCGCGATATTGTTTGAATTGTTCCAATACGTCGCAATCATAGTTATCGTCCTGCTGATAAACTTTCCAACTGATGCCGGCGTCCTCCAATCGCTCCGCGTAAGTTTTCCATTGGTAGCCATCGTCCGGCGTCACATTTTTGATAATCGGGCCGCCGTGCTTTCCTTCCGGGTCAATCGTGCCGGTCATCCAATACATCCGGTTGGGCCAGGTCGGCCCCATCACCGAACAATGGTAGGCGTCGCAGAGCGTGAACGCTTCAGCGAGCGCGAATTGGAAGGGAATATCAGCGCGGGTATGATAACCCATCACGTAAGGCGCCGTCTCGTCGTTGATTTTCCGATGCGCCGGAATCCAATTGTCCATCCTGCCCTTGTTCCACGAACCGTGTTGCGCTCCCCAAGAATGACTCGTGGAAGGAATTTTTTGGGCGCTGGTGGTGCGGGTGTCCAGATGAAACGGCAGCAAATAACCGTTCGGATTTTTCGGGTCGGGCTGATAGAAGACGGATTTTCCGTTTGGCAAAGTCATTGCATTCGGGTCGCCGAATCCGCGCACCCCGGCAAGCGTGCCGAAATAATGGTCGAACGACCGGTTCTCTTGCATGAGCAACACCACGTGTTTGATGTCGCGCAACGATCTTTTTTGAGGCGGCTCCTGTGCCAGCGCACGACGCAAATTCGGCGGCAAAATGGACGACGCAGCGGCGAGCGCGGCAAGCCTTGCGGCATTTCCCAGCAAACGACGGCGGGTCATTTTGGTTGAAAAATCGGGTTTTTTATTGTCGCTCATATCGGACTGTTTTAACGCGCAAGTCGGAGATGTTCAAGGATGTTGTCTTCTGTTACCAAAATGTTGCATGGTCTGGAATCCTCTCACTCCACGAATTGTGCGAGGAATGGTTGAAAGACAAATCAAAAAATCTCGCTTGATTCCGAGGAAGATTTTGTTCGCAATTTGCCTCACACCTTTTCGAACAATCGCTGGCCGATCTTCAAATCGAAG
>DATJYM010000357.1:0-14299 GCA_035499615.1 Candidatus Acidiferrales bacterium
CATGGGGACGGGGACATTGAGCGGGAGTGCCAGTGTCGCGTCGCCATTCAGCATTGTATCGGGGAGCAGCTACAGTCTGGGTGCGGGGCAGACGCAGGCGGTGGTGGTGGTCTTCAGTCCGCAGGTGGCGAGCAATTACAGCCAGAGCGTGAGCGTCAGCGGTGGCGGGAATGGAACCAACGTGATGTTGAGCGGGGTCGTGACCAACTCCCTGGTACCCCCACTTATGACGATCATCAGTGAAAAAGTAACGGCCGACGTAACCAATCCGATCACGTTGCAGTTCTGCACCAACCTGTCGTCCGCGATCTGGCGGACAGCCGGCACTTTTGCCGGGTCGACAAATCTTTCCTTCACCAACCTGCCCGTGGTGCTCATCCGCGGCGTTTGCAACAATCTTACCGGCTCCGTTACCTTGTCATGGCCCGCGAGCACAAACCCGAGCGTCATGGGATACAAGGTTTACTATGGCACTTCCAGCGGTGTCTATGGCTATGTGCTCAATGTCGGCAAGGCGACAACGGCAACCATTTCCAACCTGGTGGGAGGCACAACCTATTACTTCCTGGTCGACACATATAGTGCTCTGGGGGCCAACAGTCCCTACTTAAACGAAGTCAGCGCCACGCCACTATCACCCGTTTTTTCATTAAGCATCGGCCACTGAAGCCCGGCTTAAGGCAGACAGTCGGCGGGGCAAAGCCATTCAAAATCCGAGCGAGGCGTTCGATGGAGGGATCGGTGGGATTGAAGAAAAGATGTTTGAGCCAGTCCGCCGAAACATTTTCAGGCGCCGCTCGGTTGATCAACTTGCATGGGAGGCAGAAATAGAACGGATCCTGGCATCCCAAAAACCCCGGACGATTTCGGTGATGCCCAGGTCGCCGGTGTTGAGCGTTTGGCAGGCTTGCTGCATGCGCAGGCGGACGAAGAATCAGGTGTTGCCCAGAACCACCGGCGCGGATTTTCTATTACGGCAGGGATGAGGTGTGCGACTGCAGCCACGGCAAGTCAGGATACCCGGCGCCAGATTGGCTGTAATTCGCTCCACTGCCCGGTACGACAGGCTTGTCACGGACGTAAGGATCGGTCCAGATATGAATCTCTGAATGGCCATCGGCAAAAGCCAGACATCCGCTTTCACCGTGGTAACTCGCCGGCACGTCCTTCCACACGGGCGGTGAAGCCATGGCCACCCAAAAGAACCCATCGTTGATGGAACCGCCCCACTCATCTATCAGCACCCAGGCGCTTGAAGGCCGGGGATTTATGATGGAACTGGACCTTTGAAAGTATCGGTAGGCGCTGCCCGACCGTGGACCGGACGAAGTGGTGAGATTGCCGTAGATGTCGAGCATATTTCCGTTCAAGTAAGTGGTCGCGCCAGGGCCGGCAAAGCCATTCATCATGGTATTCATCGAGTAACTGCGAACGCGTTGGCCGTGCGGTCCAGGCACCCTGTCCCCGGGGCATTTGAATACCAGATAATTATGCGCGAGGTAGGTTCCCAACAACCCTTTGCCATCCGCGACCAGGGCGGGCCCATTGGTGTCCGTCGGCGGATTTGCACTCGGATCCATGCTATTGGCAATACCATCCCAGCTGGGTGCTGTCAGCCAATTAGCCCAGCTCGTCGAGACATTGGGAACCAGTTTTCCGCGGTTATCGTCCGAGTACATCATCCATGCCAGCAGCAACTGATGCTGGTTGTTTATGCATTGTGCGCGCTGGGCCTGCAATTTCGCCCGGGCCAGAGCAGGCAACAGCATGGCTGCCAGAATCGCAATGATGGCGATAACGACCAGCAGTTCAATCAACGTGAACCCACCACCGCCCTTCCGAACCACCTCAGGAGGTGACTCGTGCGGCCCGAAGATTTTCACATTTTGCATGTTATTTTTGGACTCGATAGAACTGCCGGGGCACCGACTTGGAAACAGTATAGGGCGAACTCGCGCCGGCTACCGGCGCGTAAGGCCCTTGAACGTTGGTTGAGGACAACAGCGTGCCCTGCGGCCAGCTTAAGACCAGATTGCCGGCCGAGTTGGTCATGGTAATCAGCTCATTCATGGCTGCCAGGTAGATTTGGTAGATGGCGTTGGACGACAGCGCGTTGGTGAAAACGGCCGCGTCGCTTATATAGATATTGGCCTGGTCTTGTGCGCTGCCCTGAACCTCGGTCCAAGGGTAGCCGTTGCGGCCGAGCAGAATCGAATACGAATTCGAGTAGCTGGTGCCCGGATAAGTGGGGTCGAACATGGCCGGCAATTTAGTGCTGGCGACAGTCAGCGGGCCGGTATTGGTACCCATGTACATGGTGGCACTATTCGCCGCACCCCAAACCATAGCCACGAAGTACCAGCTATTGGTCGGCGCATACAAACCGCTGGGCCAGTCATAGCCATAATAAGGGGCGTTGGGATTTTCCGTGCCACCACCCCAGCGATAACCCAGCTCGTTATTGTTGGTCACGCCTCCGGCTACATATTGGTAAAAGTCTATGCCAAATGCATTGCCGTACCCGCTGGCCCCAAGGGTGGTGCCACTATAATCCCGATTCCACATGATACAGCCGGATTCGGCGGTTGGATTCGAGTTCGGATTGGGCGCATAGAGCCAGCACATCCACGTCATACCAGGTCCAAAATTTCCAACGCCCGGCATGTTGACGCGGGCCAAAGCAAAGGGAAAATCGAGCGGGATGTACAAGCCGACGTGATTGGCCGGGAAACCTGCGTAGGGTGCCGCAGACTGGTTCTGATAAACACCGCCTATAATCGGCGCATTGGTGCCGATGGTAACGGTGTTGGTAGTATCCAGGATTGCCCCGTCATGACCGCCATAGTAATCGTGCAGGTTGGTCGTGCCATAGTTCTCATCCAACCGCCAATAGGCCCACGGCGCGTTGCTGACCACCTGGGCCGCAAAGCTTCCCGGCGTCGGAACAATGACGCTAAAGTTGGCCAAAGCGGAAGTGGCGGTTCCAAGGTAATTGGAAACGAGAGCGAAGTAGTTGCCAGCCGCACTGGGTGAAATCGGGGCGGCAAACGTGTAGATATTGGTGACACCGTTGGTAGGTCCAACGGCTTGTACCAGATTGGTGGCCCCGCCAGCGGTGATCTGACTCCAGTAATAGGAGAACGGCGGAGTACCCTGCACATTCACGGTCATGGTGTCCGATGCCGCGCCTGGCGCAGAATACCGTCCTGCGGGCTGCGGCTGTCCCATGATAACCGGCGCGCTGGGAGCTACGATATTGATGTGCACCGGGGGGCTGGTGACCAACAAACTCGATCCGGTTTCCCAACCGTTCGAGAAGGCCACACTATAATAGCCGCTGTTGGCTACCACTGGACCCGGTAAGCTGAATGCATTGCTGCCGATGCCCACTGCGCTGGCACCGAGGGTGGCATTGCTGTTGTACAACCATTCATACCAGCCGTTCGTTGCCGGATCAATGGCAGCAGAATCGTTGAATGTCAGTGCCGTGCCCTGGAAATAGGTGTTGGTCGGGTTGGAAGGAGGCGGGGTGAGGAGTGGCGTCTCGGCTTCCTGCCCCAGAATTTCCGACCAGGTATTTGCCACGCGGATACTATCTATATAGCAGGGATTGGCGTAGTTGTTGCCATACATCCACACCAGAAGATAGTCCAAGTTGACGGTGTTATTGTAGTGATAAACAGCGTCCCAGCCTGTGGCCGGGTTGGGAGTCTGGTCAATTACATTGGCCACGGGGTCCTGGCCGGAATAATTTTTAACATCAATTTCCGTGTTTCCACCCGTCGTGGTCACAATTCGGCCAACCATACAGCCGCCCCACATATAGGTGTCGCCATTGGTGGAGATGGGATAGCTGTTGCCGGTGTAACCTTCGCATTGATTCATCACGCCGGCGCCGCTGCCATCACCCGCATAAGCCTGGACGTAGTACGGGCCGCCGGAATCGCCGGGGTGTCCCGGATAACCGGCCTGGCCCAAGGTACCCGCTGTGATATAGGGAGTGTCGCCGATGTCGGCCGTGCCGGCGAGGTTTGTGTAGCCTGTGCCCGCGTAGGTGTATTGCTTCACGCTCCGGGTGATACCAATGCCGATGAAAGCCGAACTGGAGGCACTGCCACTGGCAAAACCAACACCCAAACCCGCGTCGTCAGCACCATAACCGTTTGTTCCGCTGACGGGGTAATAGAAGGACCTTTTGACCCAACGGAAGGAGAAATAATTTGTGCTGTTGGAACTGAGATGAATCCACGAGCCGGTCGCCATCAACCGGGTAGCCCAAGTTCCGGAATCCCAGCCATTGGTATTCGGGGCGTTGAGAAGCATCGTAGCGGGCACGGTCCACTCCACGGGCAGATAGCCATAAAGAGCGGCATAATCGTTCCGGGCATCATCGCTGGCGCTGACCTGCAGCACATTATTGGTAAGGGCCGGATCGGCTGGATTCAGGTTCCATATTCCAAGGAGACCATAAGTGGTTGTTCCGTTGCCCTGGCCAGCCAGGGGATATGCTGCAGTGGATGCTTCCGTACTTTGCGGAGTCCCATTGGTGACATTGTCCCACAGTTCCCTCACAAACAGATTGGCGTGAGATGATGCCACACTTCCGAGGGTCAATAGGGCTGCAATTGTAATGATTCGTTTCATGGCAGTTTCGCTCTTAAAGTTGAACTCAACGGTAATCTAAACAATGTATCAATGTTCTTCAAATTTACATGTCGTCAAAAATAATGACGATGGGGCTGGCATTTGCCTCGGTTTTTAATCGTCTTCGTCCCGTGGACCGGTTTCCGCCGAGCAATCATCACGATGGATCGATATCATCCTGAAATAAAATCAGCCCGGCGCCGATCGTTCGCCATCTGGAATCCCTTCTTCTCCTTTGCCCAGATCCTCATTTCAAAAAAGAACAACGGGCAAGGTAGTCCTCACCTTGCCCGTTCCCAATAACACAATCAAAGTGCGCTAACTTTGCCGGCGGCGGAGCAATGTCAATCCAGCGAGGCCGAGCCCTATCAGCGCAATGCTGCCCGGTTCGGGAGTGGCAACCACAAAATTACCAACGGTGAGGTTGTCCACCGAGAAGGGCAGTGCCGAAGCATAATCGGTCTGCACCATGATGCCAAGACCCAAACCGCCCCATGAACCCGCAGAAATAGTGTACGGGATCGTCGCCCGATAAACCTCCCCACCGTTATTGGGATCTGTGAATCCCAAATCGGTCGAGGAATTCCCAAAAAATGCGCCGAAATAGCCGTTGGCAGCGTATTGGAGAAGAATGCCCGGGTCGAAATAACTGCCGCCTTCATTGTCCGGCAAGGAATAGTCCAAATAAAAGTTGCCTGAACCAGCAATTGTATTATTTCCATCCGTGCCCGGATCTATAGCCTGCAGAAAAGCCAGGTTACCGCCCTGGCTGGGGAGAGTAGCTGCGTCTGTCCAAAGCCCGCCACCAGCAGGACCAGGTCCACCAACGGCTGCGGTAATCAAGAGAGAGCCTGATGTGCCGGCGGCACCTGGGGCGGTAAGATTGCCAATGCCATTCACCGTGCTGGAATCCGTGCTGAAGGTGTTATTGGCCGATGGGGCGCTCCCCCAACCCGCTGTCGCTGCCGACCAGTCGTCGTAGGTGGTAAACAATGAGGTTTGAGCATTGGCGGATTGCAACGCGCATGCCAGCATTCCGATTGATAACATTACAAATTTTTTCATACGCATGGAACTGACGCTTTGTTGTTTTAGTCTGATTGCTTTCGCTGACCGGAGAATACTCCAGTATTTGCTTTTGGTCATGTCGTGAAAAGTAATGACAAACACTCAAAAACCGCGTTTTTCCGGGGTAAATCGCACGATGCCGGCATTGGTGGCGCCAGGAACGTGGGTGTATTTCGCCACCGCCTGGGAACGTGAGCGGACATGCAGTTTCTCGTAGATGCGCCGGATGTAGGTATTTACCGTGGGCCCGCTGATCTGAAGCGATTCGGCAATTTCCTTGTAAAGGTAACCGCGCGCCAACAGTTCCAAAACCTCCCGTTCCCGCGGAGAAAGGTCCACTGCTTCCGAAGCAGTCAGGGCCGGTCTCTGGAATGATTGCACAACCTTGCGCGCGATGTTGCTGCTCATGGGTGAACCGCCGACATGAACGTCCTGGAGCGCGGCCAATAATTCCCCGCGCGACACGCGCTTCAACAAATAACCGCTGGCCCCGGCCGCCAAGGCATTGAAAATATGATCGGCGTCTTCATAAACGGTCAACATCACAAACTGGGTGCCCGGCAACAGCGGTTTGAGCCGGCGCACGCATTCAATTCCGCTCATGCCCGGCAAATTGATGTCCATCAAAACCACGGTCGGTTTTTCGGCCGGCAATGCGGCCAGCGCGGCCTCGCCGTTGCCATATCGGCCGGCACACCGAAACCCGGGCGCCCGCTGAACCCAATCAGCGAGAATGCCCCGCGCCGGAGCGTCGTCTTCGACAATGGAAACCACAATGCTCACTTCTTCCGATTTTTGCACTGCATCAATCATAACAGCAATTCCTTCCGGTCGCAATTCGTCTTCGGCTTCGCCAATCCATCAACCGGTTCCGCAACCACCCGCTTCCTTGACGGTACTGGCCGCGGCCGAACCGGCTTCGGTTCTTTTCCACAACACCAGTTTACTGACCCGGATTGGGTGGAACCCACCCCATATTCCAGATATCCATATTGAAGAGGTCGCCCAGCTTTTGGAATTGTACGTGGCCGTCCGTAAAAGCGACATTGATCCCATTGGGAGTATTGTTCAAGGGCGGCTGCAAAGGCGGAGAGTAGGGTGTATGCGCACCGTGTCGTGCCAAAAGGATCACGTTCATTTCATAGTTGTAGCCCCCCACCGTGCTGCCCGCAGTTTCCGTAACACATGGCATCGCGTCCGGCCACCAGCCATCGGTAAAAAACGGGGTGTACGAGGGATGTTGGATGCCCGCCGGCTTCGCGAACGGAGAGCCGTACAAGCTGGTTCCGCCGCGCGGCCCCGTCGTCGAATACCCGGGAAAGTGGTTACCCGCCGCCAGAAAAGTATTAACATCATACAGCCAGCCGTTTATGGTGTAGCTGCCCTCGTTTGTGACCGCCGGCGGCGGACCCGGAGGGGAAACCCAGCAGTGCGATACGTCTCCCCCATTCAATATTGCCCAATTCAGGGAACTTTTAGGCTGACTCGCCGCCGGGCATAGCCGAACCTTGTCATCATGCGCAATATTGTCAATGAGGGTTGACAACCAATTATACCGGTACTGGTTTACCGTGACACCCTGAGCGTAGGTGATCAGCGAATTATTGTCATTGATGTACATGTTCCCGGCCAGATCAAGTTGATGGAGGTTGGACGCACAGCTAATCTGCCAGGACCGCAGTTTCGCGCCCGCCAACGCCGGCAACAACATGGCGGCCAGAATGGCAATAATGGCAATCACCACCAAAAGCTCGATCAAGGTGAAGCCCGCACACCTGGGATGGCTTTTCAACCTACTCGGTTTCATGATCCATATGTGTTTTTGTTTAACCAGGCCACCGGCCCGTCACGGCAAAGGCGGACCGATTTCTATTCGATAAAATTGCAGCGGCAACGCGGCCGCGTTGGTATCCACCCAGACAAACGGCATCGGCGGCGAATTGGTCGTAAACAATCGGTTCCAGTTAACCAGGTTCGTGGAACCCAATACGGCATAATCCGGGCCGGCTTGGCCGGTGATTTTCAAGGTAAACTGTCCGTTGTTCCATCCCATCGGCGTGGTGTTTGGCAACACCAGCGGATTCACGGTCACGATGAAACTCTGGGTCGCACTCAAGCCGGAAGTTCCACCGGCTGTAACCTCCAAGGCGATGGAGTTGGTCGTATTCGCCTGACTGACCAGGGGTTGCCACGAAAAGGCGCCTGAATTGGCATCTAAAGTTGCATTGGTCGGCGCGCTTAGCAAATTGAAGGTCAGAGTTGGTGGCGGCAGGTTCGTGTCAGTGGCGCTGGCGGTAAAGGCAACGGTCTGTCCTACGTTTACTGTTTGATTGGTGACGGGCGCCAGGACTGGCGGTGTGTTCGGAGCGACAGTCGGAACCACCATGACAATCATCGTGTAGGCGGGAACCATGACGCTGAATGAACTGCCGAAGCCCGAGGCGCTGTTGGTGGACGGGCCGGACACGGGTGTTTCGTTGGCACCGGAAAAATTGCCGACACCGAATTGATACGCGGTTCCGGAGCTGTTCAAGGATGCATTGTTGACCGTCACGTTCACAGTCTGGCTGCTGGTCCGGTTCTCATTGATCAAAAGAATTCCCAGGTTGCCGCTCTGCTGCAGGACCGCCTGTGCCCGCAGGTTGCTGGTGTCGGAGGAAGCGCTGAGAAAATTATCACCGGGGCGACAAAGATGGCTCAACATTTGGACGGCATAATATACTTCGCCGCGAGTCAGGGAAGAGCTGTCACCCAGAAACGCCGTCGTGTTCATTTCCAGATAGTCCACATTGGCCACGCCATAGCTCCACCACGTGGAATAGCAATCGGCGGCAAAAAGCGCGTTGACCGGGCCAAGAACCGGCGTGCCGCCGATGGCATTGGTGATACTGCCGCTGTAAACATTGTAACCAAACTCGGTGATGAAAATCTGGACGTTGGTGCCGTCGGTCCGATAGGCGTTTATCCAGTCGCGCAATCCCGAATTGGTGCCCGAATCCTGTCCTGGCGTGGCGCCATTGATCATGAACGGAATGGTCCCGCCCACCTGCTGTAAAAGTGTGGTGCCGTCGTTGCTGCCGCCGATTGGCGAATACCAGTGGGCGATGACAAAATCTATGTTCGTGGCACACTGGGCCAGCACCGTCGGAGTCCAGCGTTGGTTACGGTAGCTGTCCCAACTGTAATCGCCCGGCGGTGTGCTGACCACGGCGCCAATCCTGATGGTGGGGTCCACCGCCTTCATCGACTGCGAGAATAGCTTGACGGTCTGGCCGTAGGCGGTTGGCGAAAGCAACGAGTTGCCGTACCGCGAGTAGGTGCTGTAAGGATAAGGAACGGCGTAATCCACGGAATAGCCGTTGTCTCCGCCGGAATCATAGTAGCCCGTCCCGAAGGTTTCATTGCCAATTTCCCAATACTTGATGCCGACCGGGACAGGGTGATTGATGCGCAGAAAATTGTAGCCGTCATCGGTGCCCAACGGACTGGCGGCACGCATCATGGCCCAATAACCAGCCGTATGCCAGTTGTTGCCCAAGGCATCCAGTCCAATGGCAACATCATTCACCGTGCCATAGATGTTCGTATTGGCATTGGCATAAGCAACCCACGCCGCCGCCTCCTGCGGTGAGGCGTTCGTGGCCGGCACAATCAGCTTGGAATGCGTATAGTCCCACTGCATTCCCGAGCCAAAATCCACGGTGATGACGGCCTGACACTGGGCGTTGCTTAACAGTTTGATAAAATTACCGAAATCCGTTTGTGACCCCATGTAACCGTAATTGTTGGTGGTACCCCACCACGGCGTCAGCCCGTAGCCGTTCCCTGAACCGCGGGCTGGATTCGATACGGACCAATGGAAGACGTCGGCATAACCGCCACCGGGATAACGCAGCGCATCGACCCCCGACTGCAGGAGCCGGGAGGGCAAAGAAGCATTGCCATTCTGATTGTCGTAAACCGAGGTATGAATTCCAAAAGCCGCATCACTCACGGTGGAAAGCTGGTTCGCCGCATTAATGGTGACATTCGCTGCGGAAACCAGTTTGGACGAAGCTATCAGCACAATTGTCCCAACCAAAAACACGTGCCACAACCCTCCTTTCCTTCCATAAACCCCGGTCGTGGAACCGTAATTTCGCGTTGATGACATCATAAATTTATACCTCAATTCCCGCTGGAATGAATGTCATCAATAATCACGACATGGGTAAGGTAATCCGGCGTTAAGCGCCTGCTATACCGCGAACTCTTTGATCGGAACGGTGAAGATGACCTTGGTCCCCTGCCCCGGCGCCGATTGGATATGGCAGTGCCCGCGGATTTCCACCAATCGCCGCGCCATGTTTTCCAGCCCGTTGCCCGATAAAAGGCGGTTGGAGACGTCCGAAGCGGTTTTTTCACCAGCCCCGGGGGTGAAGCCGCGGCCATTGTCTTCGACCACCAGTTCAAAGGAGGTGGCCCCGGCGACCAAGCGGATGTAGGTCTCCGATGCGGCGGAATGTTTGACCACGTTGTGCAAAGCTTCCTTGAAGGCGAGAAACAAATTGTGGCGCACGTCGGCTGTCAGCCGCCACGCGGGCAATTCCATGGGCATGTCCAGCCGGCAGCGGATGCCTGCGGCGGCCAGCAAATCCTGGGCAAATTTCTCCAGATAACTGGCCAGACCTTCCAAAGTGTCATGCCGGGGGTTTACCGCCCAGACGATTTCATCCATCGCCCGCGTCAGGTCACGGGCGGTATCGTAAATCTGATTCAGGCCGGCGGTGGCCCGCTCCGGATTGTCCAGCTCCGCGCGCGCCGATTCGCTCAGCATGCTGATGCGCGTCAAATGGGCGCCCAGGTCGTCATGAATATCATGTGCAATTCGCGCGCGCTCGTGTTCCACCGCCCGCTGCCATTCGAGGCGCTCAAGTTTCTGTCGCATCCGCCGCCCCATTTCAAACCAGACCAGCCCCCCACTGGCGGCGACGATCAGAATCCAGGCCAGGATGCGGAACCATAACGTCTGCCAGAAATAGGGCAGCACTCGGAAGGAGAGGCTGGCTCCGGTCTCGTTCCAAACGCCATCGTTGTTGCAGGCGATGACCTGAAAAGCGTAACGACCCGGCGGTATGTAATTGTAATTGACTGTACGTTTGGTACCCGCGTTGACCCACTCGGTTTCAAAACCCTGGAGGCGGCATTTGAACTGCACCTTCTCCGGGTCCACAAAACTCAAACCGGTGTACTGAAACTCGAACCGGTGCCGCCCCGGTGCCACCTTGATGGGTTCCCCGTCTTTTTGGTTGGTGACCGATTGGTCATCCACCCGTATGGCTTCGATCTGGACCGGTGGCGGCAGGGGATTGGTCTGCACCTCCAGCGGGTTCACCGCTACCAGTCCCTTGCTGGTGGGAAACCATAAACGCCCGTCCGGCGTTTTGCACCCGGCCGGCTGCAATCCTTCCGAACATTCGATGGTCGGCATCCCGTCGTTGATGCCGTAGGTTTGGCAGTGCACTTCGTTGGTCTTCCCATCTGCACAATAATTCAGTTCCGCCTCACTGACCCGAATAATCCCGTCATGCGAACTCATCCAAAAAAATCCCCGGCCATCCTCTTCGATGTCGCCAATCACGCTGTTCGGCAGACCCTGTCTGCGGTTGATCACGGCAAAACGGCCGTCTTTAACCCGGTTCAACCCGCCGCCGAAAGTTCCCACCCAGAGCACGCCGACCTGATCGAAATGCAGGCATTCAATGAAATCGCTGGAAAGTCCATCCCGGGTGCGGAACCGCCAGATGCGGCCATCTTTCAAGCAGGCCAGGCCGTCTCCAGCCATGCCAAACCACACGGCCCCGTCCGGGTCTTCCGCGATTGCACGCACGTCCCGCAACGCCTCCCCATGGCTCTCCTTGAACCAGGTCATTTTTTCCGACCGATACCGCAGCAATCCCGCGGCGGTACCAATCCACAGACCGCCTTCGCGGGCGTTTAGCAGCGCGGGCATCGGCATATTGATATCGTTCATGCCGGGTGCATAAACAAAACGATCTCCCTGCTGAGCAAAAAGCCCTCCGCCCCATGAGCCGGCCCATAAGCGCCCTTCCGGGTCCTCGGCCAATGACCAGATGTAAGAATTGCGAATGCCTTCCGCAGAACCAAAATTGGTCCAAGTATCATTTTGCAGACGATACAAGCCGGCCCCTTCCGTCCCGACCCACAGCGCACCATTCTTACCGGGGCAAACCGACAGTACGGCCCGGCCATGCCATTGATCCGGTGGCGCGACCGTCTCAATGTTGTTCGGACGCAACATGACCAACCCGCCGCCACCCGTGCCCACCCACAGATTTCCTTCCCGATCTTCGCAGAGCGAAATCACCCAATCGGAAGGAAAGCCGCTGGTATGGTCGAAGCGCAACGGCTTTTGATTTTGACCTGGAAATACGAGATAAAGACCGCTCTCGGCGGTACCCGCCGCCAGTACCCCGCCTCTGGTTTCCACCAGCCGGGTGACCGGAATATCGCCCCAGGGCGCGTTGCCGAGGTCTTCAACCCATTGACCATCCTTCCATTTCCGGATGCGTCCATCACTCGCAATCCAAAGCCCGCCATCCCGGCTGGCACCAATCCCCTGAACATAAGGGTAGGCAGCGTTGGTGGCCTCTTCAAATTGCAGTGGCTCGACCCGGGTCTGCTCCAGCACGGAAACCCGGCCCTCGCGCGCAATCCAGATCGTCCCCGCTGCGGACCGCGCCATATCGACCAGTTTGGCCACCGCGCCGGCTCCGGGAACCAGGACGCGTCCATCCCGGACTCGTGCCAACTGGCCGGACTCGTTCAATAGCCAGACGTCACCCGATTCATCGGCCGCGATGTCGTAAATCTTGCCGCCGTTCCACTTCGGATGAAATTCCACCGCTTTGAACTGTCCGTTTTTGTATTGGGAAAGCTGACCGCCTTCAAATCCAATCCAAAGTACGCCGTCCGCGGCTTCAAACAGACTGGTAACACGACTGCTGCTCAGGGCCGGCGTGTTATTCTCATCGAACACGGTAAAATGCACTCCGTCAAATCGCGCCAGCCCGCTATAGGTGCCCACCCATAGATAGCCCTCACGGTCCTGCACAACAGCGGTGACTTTGTTTTGCGGCAATCCCTGTTCGGCCTGCCAGGCGCGGACAAAATAATTGGGTGCGGCGGAAGCCGGCGCGGAAAAATTACCTCCTGCCAATGACCAGACCGTCGCCAGAACAAGCAATGCGGGGAAAGAGACACAGGCATTCCGGGAGGGCATGGGCAAATTTTGTCTGCCGTGCCGGATGGCGTGCAAGGACAATTTATCCGGGTTTAAGCGCAAAAAACGGGTTCGATATGGCAATTCCCGGCAAGCTTAGCGCAAAAGTCCAAGGTTTTCGACTCGTTCATTTTGATGACAAGACAGTTGCTCCCAAAAGAAGGAATATTATTGAAAATTCAGCACAAATTTGAAGTGATGAGACACAAGCGATTACTTGGCTTGATCTGGAGAGCGGGGTCGTGTCGCCAGCGAATAGGTCCGATCCACCCTGCGTCGCTTGGAGGGCCATCACCACATTGACACCGCAGACCATAATTCATGAAAAATAAACGAAACCTTTTTCTGATGCTTGCCTGCCTGGGCGCCGGCCTGGGAATCAGTGAACCCCTGGAATCGAACGCGGCCAATCCCCCCCGACTCCTCAACGATCCGGTGGACGTCAGCGGCGATTTCCACAACTTCGCCAACCTTTACTACCTCGCCGACACACTGTCCGGTTTTGATCCGGCCACCGGCAAGGGAGAAATCACCTGGCAACGCTCTCAATATTTCACCCGGCAGGCTTTTGACAACATGCTCGCCGTCATCAAACCGGTGGCGCCAAACGAATTTCCCGAAAACGAATACGCGGCCAATCCCACCCTGCCCTTCTCCATCGAATTCGTTTCGCCGAGGACGCTGCGGATTCGCCTGCAAACCGGGCCGGAGGTTGCCCCGCCGCAACCGGAATTGATGCTGGCCGGACCGGTGCCTCAGGACCATTCCTGGCAATACCAAAAAATCGATGGCGGCTACCGTTATGCCAGCGCGTTCGGTTCTGTCATCATTCAGGAAAACCCCTGGCGCATCGAACTCCATGATGCTCAGGGCCGTCTCCTCACGGAAACCGACTGTGCCTCGGATAACAACTCCACGTTCACGCCCATCATGCCGTTTTCCTTTGTGCGGCGGGCGGCGGATTATTCGCGAAGCGTGGACGCTGTGTTTACGCTCTCCCCGGGTGAAAAAATCTTCGGGTGCGGCGAATCGTTCACCGGCTTGAACAAGCGTGGCCAGAAACTGGTGTTGTGGCCCGATGACGCCAACGGCATTCAGAATCAGGGCATGTACAAACCCATCCCGTTTTTCCTGAGCAGCCGCGGCTACGGCATGTTCCTGCACACCAGCACGCCGATCACCTGCGATTTCGGACACGATTTCAGCGGCGTGAATTCGCTGATGATCGGGGATGACGAACTCGACCTGTTCGTCTTTCTCGGTTCGCCGAAGGAAATTCTGGATGAATACACGCGTCTCACCGGC
>DATJYM010000358.1:0-7315 GCA_035499615.1 Candidatus Acidiferrales bacterium
TTACCGGAACCAATCTCGCCGCGCTCGCCACGGAAATCCGGGGATTGCCGGGTGTGGAACAGGTCGTCGCTTTCGGCACCGCGCTGCACGTCAGCGGCCGCGACGCGACGAAGTTGCGCGCGAGCGTCGGTCCGTGGATGACGGGCGAACATCGCTGGACACCGATTCCGTCCGGACTGGAGGACGTGTTCATCAGCCTGATGGAAACCGCGAAGGACAATTTCTCTTGAAATTTCATGAATTCAACTGGCGGCGATTTTGCGCGATAGTCCGCAAAGAGTTCATTCAGATGCGCCGCGACCGGCTCACGTTCGGGATGATGGTCGGCATCCCGATGATCCAGCTCATTCTGTTCGGCTACGCCATCAATTCGGACCCGAAACATCTGCCCACGGCAGTTTACTCGGCGGACAACAGCGTTTTCGCACGCAGCATCGTCTGGGGGATGCGCAACAGCAGCTACTTCGACATTGTGCGCGAGCCGAAAAACGAGGCTGCCATCAACACGCTGCTCGCCGAGAACATCGTCCAGTTTGCCGTGACGATTCCCGTGGATTTTTCGCGCAAACTGTTGCGCGGTGAAAAACCCGACCTGCTGCTCGAAGCCGATGCCACCGATCCGTCGGCGGTCGGTTATGCGATTGCGGCGATGAACGCGCTGACGCCAACGATCTTAAACCGGGATTTAACCGGGCCGCTGACCCGGCTCCGGGCGGGCGACGCGCCGTTCAACCTGGTCGTCCAGCAACATTACAATCCGGAGAACATCACGCAGTACAACATTGTGCCGGGCCTGATGGGCGTGATGCTGACGATGACCATGGTAATGATCACCGCGCTGGCCATCACACGCGAGCGCGAACGCGGCACGATGGAAAACCTGCTGTCCACGCCGGTCCGGCCGGGCGAGGTGCTCATCGGCAAGATCATCCCTTACATCGCAGTCGGCTACATCCAGGTCACGCTTATTTTGCTGGCGGCAAAGTTCCTTTTTGATGTGCCCATGGTCGGCAGTCTGCCCCTGCTTGTGGTGATGACGTTTCTGTTTATCGTGGCCAATCTGGCGGTGGGCATTACCTTCTCGACCATTGCCAAAAACCAGTTGCAGGCCGTGCAAATGGCGTTTTTCTTTTTTCTGCCGTCGCTGCTGTTGTCCGGCTACATGTTTCCTTTCCGCGGCATGCCGAACTGGGCGCAAAACATCGGCGAATGCCTGCCGCTCACGCACTTTCTGCGCGTTGTGCGCGGCATTTTGCTGAAGGGCAACGGCCTGGCCGAGATTGCGCCGGATCTATGGCCGATCGCGTTGTTTCTGGTCCTGATGCTGGCCCTCGGCATCAAACGCTACCGCCAGACGCTGGATTAAGACGCCCCCTCTCTCCGTCACGATCGGGGAGCGGGCCGGGGTGGGTGTCGAAAGTCTCTTGCCGCGCCACCGGCATGTTCGGCTACAATTGCCAACAAGTCTTACACAATAGTTATTGCCTTACATTTTTAATTGTGGCAGAATTATTGGAGAAAGATGAAATGATTATGAATGCCGCTTACGTCACCTCAAAAGGCCAGTTGGTTGTTCCTTCGTCCATCCGCCGCCGGTTTGGCATCAAGCCCGGCACGCGCATCAACTTCGTGGAGGAAGGCGACCGCATCATTTTCCAGCCGGTTACCAAGGAATACATCGATTCCTTCTGCGGCATCTTCAAGCAGAAGCCCGGAGAAAAATCCGTCGTGCAGGAACTGATTGAGGAGCGCCGCGCCGAAAAAGAAAAGGAAGACCGCGAATGAAAACCACCGTGCTGGACGCCTCCGCAATGCTGGCTATGTTCTTTGGCCAACCCGGCGTGGAGACGATGCGCGAACTCTTTCACAAGGCATCCGAAGCCGACCGTCCGGTGTTCATTTCGGCGGTGAATTGGGCGGAAGTGCTTTACAAGATGGAACGCAAACAGGGCAAGGCCGGCTACGAAACCGCGCGCCAGTTTGAACGCACGACGCCCTTGGAAACCGTGCCGGTTGACCGCGAACTGGCCGAGTCTGCCGCGTTGTTGAAGAATGAATACGATCTTGGACTGGCCGACGCCTTTGCCGCCGCGCTCGCCAAAGATAAAAAAGCCGAACTCGTGACGTCCGACCAAGAATTCAAAGCTGTCGGGAAGGAAATTAGAATCAACTGGCTGAAATAACTGAAAAGGGAAATGAAACTAAAATTTCCGCCGCTTTCGGGCGGTGTAATTCAAGGTCTAAACGACGCTGGCATCGAAACCTTTGAGGGCGACTACGCTCACTATGTTGTCCGTGAATGTGCGCAAAACTCTCTGGATGCTGCCGCTTTTCAACATGAACCTGTTGAAATGGAAATTACCATGCATGTTGTTGATGCAAAGGAATTGCCATTGATCGAAGAAATACAATCAACTCTTGAACGATGCCGCGTCTTCTGGGAGACAGATGATAAAGCGAGTGATTTTTTTGAACGTGCCAACCGACTAGCCAGTGCCAAAAATATCGTCCTCCTGCGTATTTCAGACCTTGGAACAACGGGCGTTCCCGGCGGCGATGAAGAAATGAATAGTCCGTGGTTTGGTTTGGTTCACTCGCGTGGCGTATCGGTAAAGAACGATGCGACAAGCGCGGGAGCTTTTGGCATCGGCAAAGACGCGCCCTTAGCTGCTTCACAGTTTCGAACAGTTATTTATTCGACCAAAACACAAGCTGGAGAAGTTGCATTGCAAGGAATATGCCGCCTTGCAACTCATGAGGTTGATGGCGCAAAAACGCAGGGGACTGGATTCATAGGCAACCATCACGCCGAGAGTCATAGTTTTTCTGCCATGCGAAAAGCCAATGAAATTCCTGAAATCTTCCGACGAGAAAATCCGGGGCTTGATGTCTGGATGGTTGGATTTCAGGGTGAGACAGATTGGCTACGAATATGCAGATAGCGGCTGGCCGCGCGTGCTAAAAAGTTTTGCCGCAGAAGCGGGCGAACTTGCGGATGAAGAATTATATTGTAGCAACGCGCAATGGTGCGGGCTTTACGACCGGATGCATACGCACGAACTGGATGAAATGGAACGGCGTCTTGCACTCGCCGCTGACTATGGTGAGACTTCAAATGCCTGACGTTTTCACCAAGGCCAAGCGTTCGGAAGTGATGTCGCGCATCCGTTCGCGCGGGAACAAGGACACGGAGGTCGCGCTGGCAAAGTTGCTGCGGAAGCACAAAATCAAAGAATGGCGGCGGCATCTTGAAATTCGTGGCAGGGACGCCGCGCTGCGGCGGCCGCGGACGGCCCGGCGGTCCGTCCCTACCATCAAAACCGGCGCGCACGGAGTGACGCGCCCTACCATTCGGGTTCGCCCGGATTTTGTTTTCAGGCAGTTGCGGCTCGCCCTGTTCGTGGATGGCTGCTTCTGGCACGGTTGTCCGAAGCATAAGACGAAGCCGAGGAATAATCGCGCGTTCTGGCGGCAAAAACTTTTCAGCAACAAGAAACGTGACGTGCTGGTGACGCGCGCCTTGCGGCGGGCCAATTGGCATGTGTTGCGAATTTGGGAACACGAACTTGCCCGCAAAAATGAATTGCGGTTGATGGGGCGGATTCAGCGGGCGTTGGATTTTCGCAAATAATTCTATCGCCCTTGCAGGGCTTGGAAATATTCTGGACGATTAACCCAAGACGTTGTCCTGGGCTATTATCTGCCAGCCTCACAAGCTTTCGATTTGTGCGAATTCGCGAAATTCGCGTCAAAGTTACTTGGCGGAGAATTTTACCCGTTCGTTGCCGCTGGGTTCCCGGAAATCGCTGAGGCGGCCTTTCTTCAAAGTTCCATCCGGCAGCTTCAATGCGATCTGCGGCGGCCAGCCGGCCTGGGACAAGGTCACATTCTCCACAACGCCCACGGCGCGGGAAAGTCGGTGCACCATGATTTCGCCGAGATAGCCTTCACCGGTGGCGGGAATTTTGGTTTTGCCCATGTCAACCAGTGTGGGAGCAAGGGCCCGCGGGTTCAATCTCCGAATGCGATTGGAAGCGGCAGCAAGCTGGAGCTGTCGCGCTGCGACCCCTCCGCCCGTCAGTGAAGCGGGGGCGGAACGGGTGTTTATGGCCTGCGCAACCACATTCGTTTGCTCCACCTGACGCCGGCGCTCGGCACAGCGGACGCCGCAGCGCGGCTTCCCTACCAGGACAAATTTTCGTCAAATGGATATCCCGGTAAATTTGCGTCAAAGTTTTGCCAAAAATTTGCCGTTGAAGGCATCTGTGTTTATCGGCGGATCGATTCGACACCTCGCCCACCCCCCGGTCAAGGCGGTGAGGGTGAGAAAATACTGCGGCGGCGGATTCAGCGGGCAACGTTGCAACCGCGAAATACGCGAAATACACGAAAAGGAGTTATCGGTTTTCTGTTCGCGTGGTTCGTGTGGTTCGTGGTCAAAAGCATCCGTGTTCATCGGTTGACTGATAAATGACTCGACTTATATCGGCCCGCTTCACCATTTTGACGCCTGCCACCATGAGACATTTCAGCCAGTTCCTGCTTGCGGCCATTTTATCCGGGCAGTTTGTCTTGGCATCTGCGGTGACGGGTGATGAACCAGCCTCGACCCCGGAACCGGCGGCAAAACCGGGTAATTCGACCAATCAAGATGATTATTGGGCGGTCGAGGATGCGGCGGCGCGGGAAAAACTGCCGTTGTATTTCACCATTCCCCCAGCCAAACCGGAGGAATTGACGCCTGCCAACGGTTATCCGAAGCGTGACACTTTCCTGACCTGGCACCGGTCACATGGCGACAACAGCGGGGCGCGTTACTCGGCCCTGGATCAGATCAATCGCCAAAATGTGACCAACCTGCAGGTGGCTTGGATTTATCATTCCGGCGACGGCAGCAACAATCTGCAATGCAATCCGATCATTGTGCGCAATGTCATGATTGTGCCCACTCCGGGAAAATTCATCGTCGGCGTGGATGCGGAAAATGGAAGGGAATTGTGGCGGTTCAAGCCGGATGGTCGTCCGGCATTTCGCGGGTTGATTTACTGGCCCGGCGGTATTTTTGCCGGCGAACGCGTTCTGTTTTGCGCGGGGCAATATCTTTATGCACTCAATCCAAAAAATGGCAGGTTGATTGATCATTTTGGCGACGCCGGCCGGACCCTGTTGCCGGGCCGGGCCGAGGACGAATTTGGCGCCGCCACCGCCGGACCCGCGATCTTCGACCATACTATTGTGGTGCCGGGATTTGAAAAGGACGTCTGGGGATTTGATGTGGTGTCGGGCAAACAACTTTGGACATTTCACACCGTTCCGCATCCGGGCGAATTCGGTTACGACACCTGGGATCGAACCGAGAGTTATGGCGCAAATTGCTGGAGCGGCATGGCCCTGGATGAAGTGCGGGGCATCGCGTACATCTCCACCGCTTCCGCCAAGCCCAATTTCATCGGTGTGGGGCATCGCGGGGACAATCTCTTTGCCGACTGCCTGATCGCCCTCGACGCGCGCACGGGCAAACGTCTCTGGCATTTCCAGGAAATCCCCCATGACATCTGGGACCGGGATATTCCCGCGCCACCCAATCTTGCCACCATCACCCGTGACGGCAAAAAGGTGGATGTGGTTGCGGCCACCACCAAAAACGGCGACACGCTGCTGCTGGACCGGGTGACGGGCAAACCGATTTTCCCCTTTCGCATGCGTCGCGCGCCGACGAGCGATCTGCCGGGCGAAGTGACGGCGCCTTATCAGCCGGACCCGGAATTGCCGCAGCGCTTTGCCAGGATGGAATTCACCGCCGCGAACCTCACGGATCGGACACCGGAGGCGGCGGACTTCGTGGCCGGCCGATTTAAAAGCACCACCACCGGATTTTTCCGTCCCGCCAGCCTCGGACATCCGAATTTATATTTTGGGATGGATGGAGGCGCCGAGTGGTCCGGGGCGTGTGTTGACCCGGAGACGGGGCGACTCTATGTCAGTGCCAATCACATCGGCTGGTTGATCTCGGTATTTCGTGATGACGATCCGCCGGATGATCCGTTGGCCCCAAAGACCCCCGGCCGGAAGGTTTA
Source organism: Candidatus Acidiferrales bacterium (assembly GCA_035499615.1). GTDB lineage: Bacteria > Verrucomicrobiota > Verrucomicrobiia > Limisphaerales > UBA11358 > UBA11358. The sequence continues at coordinate 6,078 of DATJYM010000358.1, forward strand.
CGAAGTTTCCTGCGCGCCCTGCCACGGCCCAAATCTGCTGGGTATTGGCGTTGCGCCACCATTGCGCGGGTTGCGATTTCGCCTCACGGACCAGGACATCATCAACCAGGTGCACAACGGCAAGAACGGCATGCCCGCCTTTCCGAAGCTGAGCGATGCCGATCTCGAGGCGCTGTTGGATTACCTGATGATCCGGGACCGCTCATTGCCGCCTGCGACCGCCAAAAGTGAACGCCCCCGATATAGTTTTACCGGTTATCCAAGATTTCTCGATAATGAAGGCTATCCCGCGAACAAGCCGCCTTGGGGCACGTTAAACTGCCTGGATCTGAATACGGGCAAGCTTGAATGGACGGTACCGCTGGGCGAATATCCTGAACTGGCCGCGCAGGGCGTTCCCAAAACCGGCACGGAAAACTACGGCGGAGCGATTGTTACGCGCGGTGGTCTCATATTTTGCTCCGGGACCCGCGACGCCAAGATTCGTGCATTCGACAAGGAAACCGGCAAGGAATTATGGTCCGGCAAACTGCCCTGGGTGGGAAGTGCGCCACCGGCCACATACCTGCTCAACGGCCGTCAATACGTCGTCATCGCTTCGACCGGCAACAAGTTGGGCAAAGCCAGCGAGTACGGGGATGCCTACGTCGCGTTTGCCCTCCCTAGACCGCAATCTGGATCATTAAATTTTCGTTGAATTTACGTCAGAATTCCGGGGTTTTCCCCGCAAACTTGCCAATTGGTTCGTTTTCGAGTCTCATGTTTCCAAGATGTGGCATGCCTTTAGGCGTTTGGTGTTAACCGGAAGTCTGATGATCGCTTCGGTCTGCGTCGCCTCGGAATCGGCGGAGGTCAACCTCAATTACGTGGCGCAAAAGGCGCTGGAACGTGCCCAAAAACCTTTTCAATCACCACACCGGGACCTGCCCGGCGCATTGCGCCCGGAAAACTTGGATTACGACAAATACCGGCAGATTGAATTCCGCCATGATCAGGCACTTTGGGCCGCCGACAACCTGCCGTTCCGGGTCGAGTTTTTTCATCCGGGCTACATCTACCACGAACCGGTGCACGTGAATGAATTCACCGCCACGCACACGCAACCGGTCAATTTCGACAAGGATTTTTTCGATTACCATCAGTTGAACATCGCCCGCCATATCCCGGCCGACATTGGGTACGCAGGATTTCGAGTGCTGACGCCTTTGAATGATACCAACCGCTGGGATGAGCTTGGT
>DATJYM010000359.1:0-2549 GCA_035499615.1 Candidatus Acidiferrales bacterium
TTTAAGTTTGTTCTCCAAGTTGCGCAACTTGTGCGCCCAGCAGCGCTGGTGGGGCACGGCCGCCCAGAGCCGGCCCAAGGCTTTGATCAAACCCGCCTGGCCATCCGAGGCAATCAACTCCAGGAACTCGCCGTGCAGCCCGCGACTCCACAGATTCCATAAAAAGCCATACCAGGTGTCTTGGCCCTCGGCTTTGACGATTTGAAAGTCAATCAACTGGCGCTGACCGGTGGTGGTCAGGCCATAGGCACAAAGGGCCATGCGCCGTTGCACTTTGCCGACCAAACGAATCCGTACACTGACTCCGTCGAAGATCAGGTAGCGATAATGATCGGCCAGTCGGCGGCGATGGAAGGCCAGCACTGAGGCGTCCAAGGCCTTGGCCACGGCACTGACGGTCGCGGCACTGACGGCGTCTTCGACCAGCGTGGCCAGGGCGCGGCCACTTTGGCGGGTGGAGACCCCCAAGAGAAAGACTTGCTTCAAGGCTTCATTGATGACCGGTTCGCGCCGCTGGTAACGGGGCAATACCTGGGGGTGGAAACAGCCCGAGCGGGTACGGGGTACGGTCAGTTCCAGTACACCCAAGCGGGTCGTCAGCTGCCGGCGATAGAAGCCATTGGCCTGATCCACCCGCGCCGTGGTGCGCTGGTAGGGATGGGCATTGAGGAAGCATTGGCGTTCATAGCCCATCAACCCTTCCAGAAACTGGCGGTGATGTTCTTTCATTTGCGCGTCGAGATCCTCAAAGAAGAACTCGTTTGACTCTTGCAATCGCCGCCAACTGGCGGCAGGCTCGATGACGAGCGCACGGTTTGCGTTCATGGGTGTATCGTCCTTTCCAGGTTTGGGGTTCATGTTTATTTGCATATAACCCAGATACACCCGCTCCCTCACCTTTTACACAACAACTCTTACGCCACCCCGCCAACGACGTCCGCAAATGAATAATGGACATTCCCGCTTTCATCAACGATAATGACTGTGTTCCCGCCCAGCGAGCCGGACCGAGTTCCAGTTCCGATTCTGAATCTTATGATTAAAAATCCAGTAGCCGTCGCGCCAGTGGACGACGAGTCCACGGTCAGTGAGACCGAACAGCAGCGGTTCGAGCGCATTCTGTCACGCGACCAGTTCAAACCGCTGAAAGCTGTGTTCGACAATCTTGGCATGGCCGTTCCGGTGATGCAGGGGGCGATCATCACCACGAATTCCTACCAGATGTTCCTGGGCAAGCTGGGCTATCGTGTCATCATAGTGAAACAAATCCACGAGCAGGATTGCTACGCCCGACTGGGGCGGGCCGGCGGCATCCGGGCCGTATTGCCGGTCCACGACCTGACCACTTACAGCACACTGGTCACGCTTGTAAATTTCGATTCCACGGTGACCACCACGGACAAATCCATTGATTACTACGACAACCAGTTGGCTGCGTTCAAAACCGACTTGATGAACCGGTCTGGAAACGCCGAATGAATCGCACCGCGGGGAAAGCCGGGTTGCATTCCGTTATTCGCCGCCTTCCATGTGGAAATACATGGATTGCAGCGCGATTTTTCCCGGCCCGGTGAAACGGTTCCACACAATCTGCCCGCCGCTGGCGAACAATCCCGTCGAGAGTTTCTGGAACATGGTCTGCATCTGCACCGTGCGGTCCTTGTAAATCCAGCCGCCCGGTTCGATGTCAATCTGCTCGCCGGGGCTGAGCGTGACTTCGAACACATTGCCGAAACCGTGCAGCCAGAGGATGCCTTCCCGCGCCGGACACGAAAAGGTATCAATGAAAAAGCCGGTGCCACCGAGCAGCATGTTGGCCGCGCCTTTCACGCGGGTGAAGGTGTAGTCCACGTTGTCCGTGGCCGCGAGCCATTGGTGTTCCCGCACGTCCACACCCATGCCGGGTTTCAAATGCAGCCCCAACACGTGGCCGGCGCCGTCGCGGCTGAAGGCAATCCGGCCCGGACCCGTCGCGCCCGTCAGCAGGAACGGCATCCCGGCCAGCATCCGCTTGAACCCGCCTTTCATCGGGTGCAATGCGATCTGCACCGCCGGGTCCTTCCAGAGCAGGATGTGGTGCTCGAAATAGACGCCGGTGTTGCTCAACTCCAGATGCAACGCCGGCACCAGTTCGCCTTCGATGTGATAGGTGACACCGCCGAAGGTTTCGTTCTGCACGTTCGTGGGTAACAGGGTGGGAACAGCCATAATTCGATTCGGTTTTAATTAAAATCCGCGTGGGAGTTGAATGCGGACGTGATTCGCCGTCAAGGTTATTTGCGGCTGATCGGTGTACAGTCGTCAACGCTTCGCGGCCTTGGGTTTGTCGTCGTCATACTTCACATGAAAACCGATTTCGCGCCGTTTGGGTTCCGGCGGCGACATTAACTGGCGGATGGCATCAAACACAATCTTGAACCGGCGGTCATATTTTTTCTCCATCGCTTCCAGCCTGCGGGCCAGCTCGGCGTTGGAGGCCAGCATCTGCCGCAGGCGCACGAAGGCACGAACCACCTGAACGCTGGTCTGCGCCGCCCGCTCACTGTTCA